>JBJKRX010000119.1:0-8179 GCA_046704425.1 Nitrospirota bacterium | reverse complement strand
TAGCCGGTCACGGTCGGCGGCAGCACGAGCGGGAGGGTAACGAGCATGTCGAGGACCTCCCTCCCCCGGAAGGGTCTTCGCGCCAGCAGATAGGCGATCGCCATGCCGACGATGACGACGAAGAGCGTCGCAACGGCGGCAACCTGGAGCGAGAGGCGGAGGGAGAACCAGATCGGGTCATGCATGGTCGCGGGGATCCTGTGCGCTGAAGCTGCCGCGGGCTCAGCGTATCGCCTGGAACCCGTAGGCCTCCAGGATCTTCCTCCCTTCCGGAGAGCGGACGAAGGAGATGAATCTCCGCGCGGTCGCTTCGTTTTGCGTGCCTTGCACGATTGCGATGGGATAGCGGATCGGCCGGTGACTGCCCTGCGGCGCCGTTGCGACCACGACCACGTCCCGCGGCCGCGTCCTCGCGTCGGTGGCGTATACGACGCCGGCATCCACCTCGTTCCGCGCCACGTAGTCCAGCACCTGCCGCACGTTCCCGGCGAACACGAGCTTGTCCCTGAGCGCGTCCGTGAGTTTGAGTGAGCGCAGGACCTCGGCCGCGTATTGTCCGGCCGGCACGCTCGCCGGGTTGCCGAGCGCGACCGTCTTCACTGCCGGCTTCTCCAGGTCCGCGAAGGAGGCAAGGGCGATCCGCGAAGGCGCGGGTTTTATCAGCACCACGGCATTCCGGACAAAGTCGACCCGGGAATTCCTGATGATGAGCCTGTCGCCGTCGATCACATTCATGTCCTTCTCCGCCGCGGACGCGAACACATCCACCGGCGCGCCGCCCCGGATCTGCGCCATGAGGTCGCCGGATGCCCCGAAGTTGAACACCACCTGCACGTTTCGATCCGCCGCCTCGAAGGCCCTGCCGATATCCGTGAACGCGTTCTGGAGGCTGATCGCGGCGGATACGGTCAGCTGTTTCCGCCCTTTGGCCGCTGCCGGTCCGGTTGGCACGGCGAGCAGAAGTAATGCGACGAGTCCCGCGATCAGGGTCTTCTTGGGCATTCCGGCGCCTCCTTTGCGACTATGACCGCACGCAGCATGCCGCTTGGGCGATAGGGCGGTCCTTTTCTCTCCCTGTCTTGCAAGCGGCCTACCAGAACGATTTCTTCAAGAAATCATCCGGTTGCGGAATGGCCGATTCTCGCTCCTGACGCATGTCCGGGCACCCGCCGATTTTCTCACCAAAGGGTGGTGCTATTTCCCGAAGGGACAGACGGGATAGCGGCAGACGTCACATTTCAGGCAGAGTCCGCCGTGGCCGAGTTCCGCAAGCTCGCGCCGGGTGATGCGCTCTCCGGCAAGCACCCGCGGCAGGACCAGGTCGAATACCGTCGTCGCGGCATACATGCCGCAGGCCGGGATGCCGAGGACCGGGATAGTGCCCAGATAGGCGACGAGAAACATCGCCCCCGGAAGCATTGCCGAACCGTAGACGACGTCGTGCGCCCCGAGGTTTCGGATCGCGAACCGCGTGACGTCGTCGGGGTCCACGGACATGCCGCCGGTCAAGATCAAGAGGTCCGCGCCGGCGGCGAGCAATTCCCGCAGCCGTTCCTCGATCACGGCTTCGTCATCGGGTGCATAGGCGATCCCCGCGATCTCACCGTGCACTGCTTCGATCTTCTTCCGGATGACCGGGGCGAAGGCATCGCGCACCCTTCCGGAAAAGACCTCGTTGCCCGTGATGACGACGCCTGCCTTCGGCGCCCTGAGCTTCCGCACGGAGACGATCCCGCCGACCCCCTGCGCGATCCCGATCGCGGCGTCCACCACGGCCCGCTTTACGACGAGCGGGATCGCCCGCGTGCTCGCCAGCCGCTGCCCCTTGCGCACCGGCGTATTCGTATGCAGCGTCGCGCACATGACCTCGCCCAGCAGGTTGAAGGCCAACAGCGCTTCCCGGTTCACCTTGAGCAGTCCGTCCGTTTCGGCAACGAGCGTGATCTTCCCCTCGTGCGGCGCTCCCCGCATGGCGACGCCCGTTCCCCTGAGCGCCTGCGCCAACAGGAGCGCCGCTTCGTCCTCGTGCAGTTCGTCCTGCTCCACCTGCAGGCTGAACAGGTGCTCCTTGCCGATCCGTTGCAGACGGCCCAGATCTTCTTCCCGGATGATGTGTCCCTTCCGGAACGCCGCACCCTTGAATTCGCCGGGGCGGATCTCGGTTATGTCGTGCGCAAGCACCGTGCCCACGGCATCGGCTATTGGCATCCTTTCCCGGCGCGCACCCGTTCCTTCCTGCTGCTCACGACCCATCGGCTACCTCTCCTCCACGACCTTCCGAAACACGGTCCGGAAGCGCTCGTCTACGTATTTCTGGATGCCGCTCTCGACCGCCTCGTATTGCTCCATGAACCGCCGCGCAGATTCCGTCAACACTGCCCCGCCGCCGTCGCGGCCGCCGGTCGTGCGTTCGACCAGCGTGATGCCGAGGCGCTCTTCCATGGCACGGACCGCGCCCCAAGCCTTCCGGTAGGATATCTGCATCGCCCCGGCGGCCCGGTTGATGGACCCGCATCGATCGATCGCCGCAAGCAGCTCTTTTCTGCCCTTTCCGAACACCGCGTGGCCGTCGGCTTCGATCCAGATCTTCGATTTGACGGACAGCTTCATGATCGATCGTTATGGGGGTTTTGCATAACGCGGGTCGAAAAAAGGCGCTCGCAGTATCCGCCTTCCGCACAGGGTCGGCAGAGGGTCTTCCCGTCCCGGATCACTTCCCGGCCGTCCTGCACCTGTTCGTTGCAGGCATCGCACACGACCCTGCGCAGCGGCCTGCCGGGCAGGTCCTCGGGGCGGATGCGCACGCGCACCCGCGTGACCGTAAACAGTTCTGCATCGTCCATGACCTTGTACGCTTCCAGCTGGGCCTGATACTTGTTCTCGATCTCCGGGAAATAGCCCTGTGCCAGGGCGCGGGATTCGTCGCGCGCGTACACGCGGACCGCCTCGTTCGTCTCGAGGTTCACGAAGGTCGCGGCCATCTTCCCGTAATCCCGGAACTGCAGGGTCCTGCGGCCCAGGCTGCAGCCGGTGACGGACTGGATCGCGTCGGCAGCGCACCGGTCCATCTCCACGTACACGATAAGGCTCTTCCGGTCCTTGCCGTTCGGATCGGCAATGCCGATCTCCCGGAGCCCGCGCAGGGACATGCGCACGCCGAGCACCTGGCCCGGGCAGAGATGGCCATGGACCTTCACGGACTCCGCAAGGAGCCGGTCGAAATCGGTTGTCTCCTCCGAGGGCCTTTTCGTTTCACGCTGCATGGATCTTCCCGACCTTTCCCGCGCAGTAATTGGTACTCCGGCGTGCCGGTGAGGGGATCGCGATGCCCCGCGGGGAGCAGGCTCGCCAGGGCGTCCCCGAAAGGGAGGGTGAGAAAAACGCTGCCGGGCTGCATCCGATCGGTGATCCCCCGGGCCGCCGCAACCGATGGATCATAGACGAGCGGTCCGAGGAAAGCAAATTCCTTCTCGGCATAGGAAACATGAGTATTTCGCATTGGACATCCGACCCCTTTTCGTTTAGGATGGGTCCGCACGGCAACTGACGGAATCAAGATGGGTAAGACCATCGGGGAGCCTCCAAGATATGAAGCCGTCCGTCTGGGCTTCATGACGCACCGGAATACGGGAGGCCCCCATGCGTACACTGTTCCACGACCGCTTTCTCTTCCTCAACGGCGTCAAGACCGAGATCCTGCCGGACGAAACGATCCTCCAGGCCGCTTCCCGCAACCGCATCCAGATCCCCACGCTCTGCTACGACCCGCGCCTGAGCGTCTCGGGCCACTGCAAGGTCTGCCTGGTCGAGGTGGACGGCAAGCTCAAGGCATCCTGCATGACCCGCGCCGAGCCGGGCATGCACGTCCAGACCCATTCCCCCAAGGCAACCGAGGCGCGGAAGAAGCGCATCCGGACCATCCTGAAGCAGCACCAGGGCGACTGCGCGACCTGCCGGCAGGAGGAGTTCTGCGGCCTGCGGGAACTGGCCGTCGCCGCGGGGCTCGAACGGCCGACCTTTGCCTCTCCCGAGCCCGCCCATGTCGAGATGATCGAGGACAAGCTCCAGATCAACTTCGACAAGTGCATCCGCTGCGGCAAGTGCGTGCGCGTCTGCGCCGAGATCCGGAAGATCGGGGCCCTGCACCACCCCGTGCTCTCGCCCGGCACCGAGAAGATCACCTTCGACAAGACCTGCGAACGCTGCGGCCAGTGCGCGGTCATCTGTCCCACCGGCGCCATCGTCGAGGTCCACCGGGGCAGGCCCGACGCGCGGGTCAAGAGCGTCTGCACCTACTGCGCCTCGGGATGCAGCATCTACCTGGACGTGAAGAACGACGCGGTCGTGGGCGTGACCACCGACGCGCTCGACCCCATCGGCAAGGGCAACCTCTGCGTCAAGGGCAGGTTCGGATTCTCCTTCGTGCATCACCCCGACCGTCTGCGGCAGCCGCTCATCAGGAAAGACGGGGTCCTGACCGGGGCGTCCTGGGACGCGGCCCTCGACCTCGTGGCGCACAACCTCGCCGCGATCAAACAACGATACGGCGCAGACGCGATCGGCGGCATCGGGTCCGCCCGGGCCACGAACGAGGACAACTATTTGTTCCAGCGCATGCTGCGCGCAGGCGTGGGCACGAACAACGTGGACAACTGCGCCCGGCTCTGACACGCGCCGGCCGCTAGCGCCCTGGGCAGGGCGTTCGGGATCGGGGCCTCGACCTCGTCGTTCACGGATTTCGCGTACTGCGATACGATCCTCGTGGCGGGCTCGAACACCACCGAGGCGCACCCCATCGCGTCGCTTCACATCAAGTGGGCCCGGTCGCGCGGGGCTCGCGTGATCGTGATCGACCCGCGCCGGATCGCGCTCGTAAACGAAGCGGACCTGCACCTGCAGCTCCGGCCCGGCACGAACGCGGCCCTGTTCAACGCGCTCCTGCGCGTGATCAGCGAGGAGGATCTCTGCTACCGGGAGTTCATCGAGCGCCGGACGGAAGGGTTTGCGGCGGCCGCGCAGCAGGCCTTCGCCCTGACCCTCGCCGAGGCCGCGGGGATCACGGGCGTGCCCGTCGATGCCATCGTGAAGGCCGCGCGCATGTACGGCGGCAGCAGGCGGGCCATGATCGTAAGCGGCCTCGGCGTGGACGAGCACGAATACGGCACCGAGGGCATGCTGGCCCTGATCAACCTCGCCCTCGCCACGGGCAACATCGGCGCGCCCGGCGCCGGGTTCCTCTGCCTCCGGGGCCAGAACAACGTGCAGGGCGCCTCGGACATGGGATGCTACCCTGCCGTGCTGCCGGGCTACCAGCCCGTGACCGATCCCCAGGTGCGCAGGAAATTCAGCGAGCGCTGGGGCGCCCCGGTCCCGGATACGGTCGGGCTCACCTCGACCCGGATGATGGAGGCGGCGCGCGAAGGCCGCATCAAGGCCCTCTACCTCTGGGGAGAGGACCCGGGCCAGACCCACGGGGACACCCGGAACATCCAAAAGGCCCTGGCGTCCCTCGACTTTCTCGTCTACCAGGACCTCTACCTCACCGAGACGGCAAAGTACGCCCACGTGGTCCTGCCGGCCGTGTCCTTCGCCGAAAAGGAAGGGACCTTCACGAACACCGAGCGCCGCGTGCGCCTGATCCGCAGGGCCGTGCCGCCCGTGGGTTCCGCGAAGCCGGACTGGGAGATCTTCCAGCTCCTGTCGAACCGGCTCGGCCTGGCCACGCATTTCCGGAGCGCCGCGGAGGTGTACGACGACATGGCTTCGCTCACCTATTATTTCCGCGGCATCTCCCATCGCCGGCTGGGCGCCTCCGGCATCCAGTGGCCCTGCACCAACGACGGCCACCCGGGCACGGAGCGCCTGTACCGCAACCGCGCCTTTCCCCGCGGCAGGGCCGTCTTCTCGGCCATCCCCTACCGCGAGCCCTCGGAAAAGGTCACGGACGAGTACCCGCTCGTCCTGATCACGGGCAGAAGGCTCTACCACTTCAACAACGGGGCGCAGACGCGGCGCACGGCGACCGCAGGCGAGAAGACGGAAGGCCTCGATATCCACCCGCACGACTTGAAACGGCTGGGGCTCCGGGACGGCCAGGAGGCGCGCGTCACGTCCCGCAGGGGAACGATCGTGATCCCGCTCCGGGCGGACACGGCGATCCGGGAAGGCACGGTCTTTGCGTCCTTCCACGACCCGGCCTATCCGGTGAACGTGCTGACCGGCGGCCCGCGCGACACCCACACGGACACCTACAGCTACAAGTTCACGGCCGTGCGTGTGGAAGAGAACGATTGACAAGGTCCGTGGGCGTCATTACAATGGCGTTGTCGCAAACGGCGTGCCCCCTCGCGTATGGACGACCATCGGCTGAAATCGTACTGCCTCGTGGTGGAGCTGAAGAGCTTTTCCCGCGCGGCCCACGCAAAACACATCACCCAGTCGGCCATGAGCAGGCTGGTGAAGGGCCTGGAGGACGAGCTCGGCGTCACGCTGCTCCTGCGCCGGGGCAAGACCGTTGCCCCGACCGCCGAGGGGCGGCTGTTCTACGAGCACGCGCAGAAGATCCTCGGCGAGTACCGCCTCCTGGAAGAGTCCATCGGCCTCGTGCAGCACGCAGCGAAGAACGTCCTGCGGCTCGGGGCCGCGGGCACGCCCGCCCGCCATCTGCTGCCCCAGGCCCTCTATGACTTTTCCAAGGCCCACCCGGAAATCCGGCTCGACCTCACGGTCTCCGATACGGCCGGCGTGCTCCGGGACCTGGGCGACGGAAAGATCGATCTCGGGATCGTCGAAGGCGCGGACGACGCCGAGTATCCCTACCCGGCCGACGCCCTGGCGCAAGGCGAGATCATCGTGATCGCACCGGAGAACCATCCCCTGGCGAAGAAGAAGAACGTCCTCCTGCGCGACGTGGCCGCGGAACCGCTCATCTTCCCCGACCGCGCATCGGGGATGCGGGACCTGATCGACGGACTCTTCCGCGACAACGGGACCGACCCGAAAGGTCTCCTGGTCCGCATGACCCTCGGAAGCCCCGAGCTGATCGTGCAGATGACCCAGGCGGGCATCGGCATCGGGTTCGCGCCCAAGTGGGCCGTGTTCACCGCGATCAAGGAACGAAGCGTGAAGGTGCTGCACGTGCCGGGGAAGACGATGCGCCGACGGGTGTGCCTCCTTTCCCGGGACAAGGGGGCCCTGACGACCGCGGCCGCCGCGTTCCGGGAATTCCTCAGGACCTACCGATTCTTCTTTCCCTTGTGAGCCGCTCTCCGGCCGCATTGTTCCGCCCCTCCCCCGGCCCAAAGCACCATTGATTTTTTATTTGACAGGAATGCGCCGTACTGATACAGTCTGTTCGATTGATCGCTTTTGGTCGCCCGAGGGGACCGAGAGAGGAGAACCATGTACCGTTTGTCGATCGCCGTCGCCTGCGTCCTGCTGCTGACCGGCTGCGTCAATCCCTATGCGACCTCCTATCGGAACTACACCCCCGGCCTCGCCGCGACCGCCCAGAAGGGATACGAGGCCTGCGGCCGGCAGATCCGCCTGTTCACGCTGACGGACCTCGCCGACGACATGCAGGAGCTGTATCGGCGCGGCTACGAGCCGGTCGGGGACTCGCGGTTCACCAGGGAAGGATATGCGATCACGGAATCCAACGTCCGCGCCGAGGCAGGAAAGATCGGCGCCTGTGCCGTCCTGACCGCGGCCAAACGGTTCCACACGATCCCCGGCGAGACGCTTCGCCGCGCCCCGAACGACAACGTTTCCGTCGCCGCCGCGTACGGCAGCGCGATGCTCGCCTCCTACGGCACGCAGACGATGATCACCCCCGCCGAGGTGCGCCGCTACGACGCGATCGCCGTCTATTTCATCAAGAAGCGTTCCCGCCTGGGCGCCCTGGTTGCGCCGGTGCCGCCGGAACTCGCCCAACGGATCGGCCGGGAGGGGGGCATGCTCGTCACCGCGATCGCCCGGGGCGGGCCCGCGGACCGGGCGGGCCTCGCCGAGGGCGACGTGCTCCTGTCGCTCGACGGCCGCCCGCTTACCGCTGAGGACAACCAGCAGTTGATCAGATCGATCACGCTTCAAAAAGCGGGGCAGATCATCAGCGTCGCCTTTTGGCGGGACGGCGACGTCATCACGAAGCTGATGCAGCTGGGACGAGACCGGCAATCGT
>JBJKRX010000118.1:0-4611 GCA_046704425.1 Nitrospirota bacterium | reverse complement strand
TTGCGATGTCCCGGTAGCGAAGATCCCCAATATAACGACCTTTGTCAAGCTGTATGAGTCCGCAGCCGCGGAGTCCGCCGGTCTTCAGGCGGAGCGGAATAAACCTGCCCCGATCACCAGCCGTCCGGCCGCCGAAAGTCGACCCCTGGAGCGCTCGGAGGAGCCAGCTGCCCTGCATGCGGAAAGCGAGGCCGCGCAAGGTGAAGTTGTCTGCAAACGCTGCGGTAGTGCGACAATCGAACAAGGCACAAAACTGCCGCTGTGCCGGAACTGCAGGAGCATCCTTGCGGCCCGCCCGGTCCCTTCCTGGGTCAAGGCCCTTGCGGTGGTGATCCTCGTTGTGCTTACAGTGGCATTCATGGAGTTCCCGAAAGCGATCGATGCAGGTATTCAGTACGAGCGGGGGCTTCGCGCTGAAAACAGCAGAAAGTATATTACGGCGCAGAATCATTTCAAGGCCGCCGCCGCGATCTATCCGGAATCCCTTAAAGTGCAAGCCCATCTGTTCCTTGCATACGGCAGTAACCGCAACGTCGAGGAAGCGTCAGACACTTACCAGAAGCTCTCGGGAAGGAATGCTTCGGACACAGACCTGGTTGATCAGGTTAACGCCATGATCAAGCGTCTCAATGCACTCTACGATTACAAGGATGATCTTCTTGCGATCATCAAGAAAAGAAACGCCGAGCCGGTAGAGGCCAGCCTTTTACAACTGCAGGAATACGTCCGGCAGAACCCGAAGGACGCTCTCGGGCACGCCGCATTGTGCAGTGGATACATGGATGCAGGGTCGTACGACCAAGCCGCGGATAGTTGCCTGCATGCGGTATCCTTGAACCCGGATTTATACGACGTCCGTCTTGAGGCAGCCGCGGCCGACCGGCTGTCAGGAAAGCCGGAGAAAGCGGTTCAGGAGATCAACGCGGTGTTGGCATGCGATGCCGAGTACCCCAATGCTCTGGCTGCACTGGCGAGAACCGAATTGCACCTGCACGAGTATAAGGCCGCCCTCGGCAACGCGCAAAAAGCGTGTAACCTCGACGAACGGAACGAATACGCTGCCTCCGTCCTGGCGATCTCCTATCACTTCAATAACATGCCCGGCGAATGCGAACGTATTCTGCACAAGCTGAAGGACGCCAACTATCGCGGCCTGGACAAGGTCCAGGGACTTATCGACGGTTCCATGCAATTGTAGGAAAAGGCTGGAGGAAAACGGTCATGTTCTTCATACCGGGATTCATCATAGCGCTCGTCACGTTCCCCGGCGTCATTGTCCACGAACTGGCGCACCAGTTCTTCTGCCGGATCATGCGGGTTGCCGTCCTCGACGTGTGCTATTTCCGCCTCGGCAACCCGGCGGGATACGTTCGGCATGAGCTGCCGAAAACACCGGCCCAGCATATATTGATCGGCATCGGACCGTTCATCGTCAACACGACGCTCGGAGCGCTGATCGCACTTCCCGCGTCCATCCCGGTCCTCGAATTTGCATCAGGGTCGCCGCTTGACTATTTCCTCATGTGGGTGGGCGTCTCGATTGCGATGCATTCATTCCCGAGCGTCGGCGACGCAGAAGGCATCTGGGAGGCATTGAAAGATAAGAGAACATCGATCCCCCTTAAGGTGATCGGTACGCCCATCGTGGGCATCATCTATCTGTGTGCGGCAGGCTCCGTTGTCTGGCTCGACCTGGCATACGGGATCGGAGTGGCCATGCTGATGCCCTATGTTATCGTGCATGCACTTGCCTGATCGGTGCGCCATGAGCGCGAGAGCCGTTATAAACGCTGATCGATAAAGGAGTGCTTAATCATGAAAACGAAAAGCGTCATTTTCATATTGCTGATGCTGATTCCCTTGACCGCCATCGGCAAAGAGCCTGCAAAGCCTGTCTCCGTCGATGCCATCCAGGTCCTCAAGATCGCACCCCAGGACCAACGTGCGGTCATCAAGACGCCGGACGGCACGATGCGGATCATTGCGGTCGGCGATGCCATCGGCGAGCATGCCAGGGTCACGGAGATCGCGGAAGGCCGCGTCGTGCTCGAGGAGACGAAGGGGCAGGAGATTGATAAGGTCATCATCAGGCTGGAGAACGGAAAACAGCGCGTCGAGCGGCTGCGGACCGCGGCAAGCGGGCACGCACCGGCATATTCCGCCAGGACTTCGCATGAACCGCCGGCAGCGGCCTCCGGTAAGTCGAAGAAAAGATCGAATGCCGTGAAAAAGGCGAAAAGATCCGTGAAGCACCGGAAGGGAAAGAAGAAGAGCAGAAAGATCAAGGAGCAGAAGCAGTAGCAGTGAAGGACTTGGGGAAAAGGGGAGGAAGTACATGGGCGCGAAACCGGGAGCAGTTCTCATGAATCGCGTACTCAGGCCATTGCGCGGAGGGGCATTGCGCGGAAACCGTGGGCCGAAGCCCGGCCTGCGTGTTGCCTTGGCGGCCCTCGTGCTTTGCACTCTCTTCCCTGTCCGCGCGTTCTGCCAGGACTTTACGGCAACGACCCTCGGCGACTACGGCAACGTGACGGTCATGGAGGTGACCGGGAACTACGACGCGGACAACGCCGACGGCTCCCTCAATGTGGCCCCGCGGCAGGCGATCGCCCGGGAATTCTTCCGGACCCATAAGGACGAATACGACTTCCTCGTCATCTTCACGAATTTCGATTTCCAGATGCCCGCGGGGGAGGCAAAGGCTTTCTACGAAGGCGTGAAGAACGATATCCAGGGGATCGGCGAGGCCCCCTTCGACTTCACCGCGCTCTACGGCAGCAAGGGGGTGCTGCAGGGCACCATCGATATGGGGAACGTCAACAACCTGGTGACCGATCCCCTGGACCCGCAGTTCGAAGGGACCCTGTATGTGCTGAGCCATGAGACACTGCACCGCTGGGCGGCGCATGTTCAGTTCAAGGACGCAAGCGGGGCCCTGAGCTCCGCCCTCCTGGGCCAGGACCAGGCGCACTGGAGCTATCTCCTCGACAGCGGCGGATCGGTCCTCTACGGGAACAAGTGGCAGGACAACGGGAACGGCACGTTCACCTCCACCCTCCCGCAGAGCCAGATGCTCTACTACAGCCCCCTGGACCTCTATCTCATGGGCATGATCGACAAATCCAAGGTCCCGCCCATGCTCCTGATCGACAACCCGTCCGTGGACCCAACGCAACTGCCCCAGTCCGGGGTAACCATCAACGGCACGGCCCAATACGTCACCATCGACCAGATCATCGCGGCCATGGGCCCGCGGGTCCCGGACGCGACCGCGTCCCAGAAGAGCTTCAAGACCGCCTTCATCTACGTAACCCAGCCCGGCACCTTCACCGGCAAGGCCCTCTCCGGCATCGAGAACATCCGGAGCGCCGAGGTGACCCGCTTTTCCATCCTGACCGACGCGGCATCGGTCATGCAGGTCGCTTCGACGCCGCTGGACAACCTCCCCGGCAACCCGGGCGTCCTTCCCCCCGCGGTGACTCCCCGGACCCTGCCGCCCGATCTCAACGACGGCGTGGCCTGGCTCATGGCGAACCAGCGGCAGGACGGGAGCTGGGTGGACCGGCCCGAGACCGGCGGACGCGACACCGCCCAGGCGATCCTGGTCCTCGATGATTTTTCAACGTCGCAGCAGAACTGCCAGGCGGGCATCCAGTGGCTCTCCGGCAATGCCGCGAGCAATTCCGATTATCTCGCCCGCAAGATAGAAGCCTTCGTCCGGTCCGGCCAGGACGCATCGGCGCTCATCCAGTCCCTCCAGTCCCGGCAGAACGCCGACGGGGGCTGGGGGAGCGAGAACGCCTACCTGAGCAACGCCGAGGACACGGCACTGGTGCTCCAGGCCCTTGCGGCAGCCGGCTATTCCGACCAGGACGTGCTCGCCAAGGCAGTGGCGTATCTCGAAGGGAATCAGAACGGCGACGGCGGCTGGAGCGGCGAGGACAAAGGCAGCATGGTGCAGCCAACCGCCGCGGTGCTCTCGGCATTCAATGCGTATCGCACATCCTATCAGCTCGATGACGCCATCTCCGCCGGGATCGCCTGGCTGACCAACAAGCAGAACAGCGACGGCGGATTCGGAAACAGCCCGAGCACGGTCTACGACACGGCCGTCGCGGTCCAGGCGCTGCAGGCGCTCAACGGGACGCCCGGCGCCATCAGCAACGGCGTTTCGTATCTCCTCGCCCGGCAGTCCGGCGACGGGAGCTGGAACGAAAGCGCCTACCAGACCGCCGAGGCGGTCACCGCGGTCGTGCATGCCACGATAGACCCGGATCTCTCCATAAAGCCGGAGGATATATCGATCATTCCCGCGACCGTGTCGAGTCTTCCCGCAAATATCGTTCTCAGCGCGACGGTCTGGAACCTCGGCAGGACCGACGTGCCCCAGGCAAAGGTGGTCCTCTATGACGGCGACCCGGCGCTCGGAAAGGAGGTCGGCGAGCAGACCCTCGCGTTCCCCGGCCAGGCCGCCACAACCGTCACGTTTTCCGCCGTGATCAATGACGGGAATAAGCACCTCTACTATGTGGTCGTCGATCCGGACAACCTAGTCAAGGAGCCGAATGAGGGAAACAATACGGCCGTCAAGGCCGTTACCCCGCAACCGAC
>JBJKRX010000117.1:0-13429 GCA_046704425.1 Nitrospirota bacterium | reverse complement strand
ATTTCAGGCGGGGACGCGGCTGAAACAAAACCTTGACCGACTAGGCGATTCTCCGTATAATCGGTGACATCCGTGTAAGGAGGGCGCGCGGTCGCTCTGCCGGGCCGGTCGCCGAGGGAAAATGACGAGTTTGGGGAAACGGCATGTCTTCGGGCGAAACAAGGGCTACCTGAGCGCGGCTGGCCCCCAGTCGCGGTTCCTGCTCTTCCTGCTCGCCGTCCTGGTCTTCTACACCCTGCTCCTGCTCGTCTTTGAGAAGCTCTCGGAATTCCTGCCGCTCTTCGTCTTCCTGCCCATCGCACTCGTCGTGCTTCTCCTCCTGGTCGGGATCTCGGGTACGATCTATTCCCACTCCATCATCGGCCCGCTGGTGCGCATCCGCCGCTGCCTGAATCAGATGGTGGAGGGGGACGTGAACATCTGTCTGCGTCTCCGCGAGGCGGACGATCCCCTGCTCAAGGATGTGGCGCGCATCCTTACCCTGTTGTCGGACCGCAGGAAGAACGCACGCGCCTCGATACACGAAGCGTCGCGCGATCTCGCCGCGGGACTGCAGGCCCTGGAGCGGCTCGTGCAGGCCGGCGCCGATCCCGAGGAGTTCCTGAAGCACCTCGCGACGCTGCGACGCACGCTGGAACTCATCGAAAAGGCGATGCAGCCGGCAGGGAAGGGGCAGGATTAGGAGAGGAGGGCGGGCATGGCGCAAGGCGGATTCCAGGGCAAGAGCATGCGATCCGTGGCCTTCGACGTCGCCGAAGGCTATATCTTCGTCAATCCCCTCTTCCTCAAGCGCTTCGACAAGGACCAGATCAAGGAGCTCTACGACCATCTGAACAAGGCCCTCACGGCCTTGCGGACCGAGAAGATCGACCTTGCGGACCAGTCCGCGATGCGCACGCGGAACATGAAACTCCAGCGGCTGCACAACGCCATGATCATCCTGCGGAACGCGGCGCGGGAGCGCCGCATCCCGCTCTGACGGCCCCTCCGGCCGCGTCTACTCCGCCGCGACCGCGAACCTCTTCTTGAACGCCGCCGGCTCCATCTTGACGGCCGCCGCGAGCTTCGCGAGCGCCTCGCCTTCCAGGTCTTCCTGTTCGATCCGGATCATATAGCGCCGCGCCATGTGGTATTCGTCGGAATTGATGTCCACCGTCCGGATCCGCGTCTTGCCGGTCTTCGGATCGAGAAGGTCCACGAACTTGATCGGGAGGCTCTTGCCGTCCTTCAGCATGATCATGGCGCCCGTACCGCCGGAGACCAGGAACTTCACGGCGCTGTACCCCAGGTAGCGCGTGTATTCGCGGTCGGACGAGATGGGCGGATGGCACCGGAGCTCGTAGCCGATGTCCTTGGCGATGATCGTGGTCTTGACGCCCAGGGAGGCGAGCTCGGCCGTGACGCGCTGCTTCAGCATGTCGCCGAGCGGGATCTCGGCAAGCCGGATATTGCCGTGGTCGTCGCGCGGCACGTCCTTCAGGATCGTCAGCTCCTCGGGATCGAACCGGATGGCCACGCCTTCTGCGATCACCGCGACGCCGTGGTTCCGGCCGTGGGCGAGCCGCTTCAGGATCGCGCCGGCCAGGATCGTAACGACCTTGTTCAGGGAGATCTTGTTGCCCAGTTCCTCGGGGATCAGGGTGAGCGTGGCGCCCGCGCCCATGCCCATGCCGAGAGCCAGGTGGCCGGCCGACCGGCCCATGGCGATGACGAAGTACCACCGCCCCGCGGTGCGGCCGTCCTCCATGAGGTTCTCGACAAGCTGTGTGCCGAGTGACCGCGCGGTCTCGAATCCGAAGGTCGGCACGCCGTGCGGAAGCGGCAGGTCGTTGTCGATCGTCTTGGGCACGTGGCACACGCTGATCTTCCCCGCCGCCTCCTGCTCCACGCGCGTAGCCGTGTAGGCCGTATCGTCGCCCCCGATGGTCACCAGGTACGTGATCCCGAGGTCCGTGAGCGCCCTGATGACGTTCGCCATCTTGGCCGGGTCCTTGGTGGGGTTGTCCCGTGAGGTGCGGAGCAACGAGCCGCCGCGCAGGTGGATGCGCGAGATCTCGTCGCTGTCCAGCGGGAGCGTGTGGCCCGTGTCGCCCTTGGAAAGCCACTTGAAGCCGTCCAGAATGCCGACCACCTCCAGCCCGTGCTTGCTCGCCTCGTAGGTGACCGCGCTGATCACCCCGTTGATGCCGGGTGCCGGACCGCCGCCGACCACTATTGCCAGTTTATCCCCCATGACCGCCTCCCTGTCCGTTTATAGGCGCGCAGCACGGCGCGACGCGTTGCACGCACAATAGCAAATGAGCCCGGCATTGTCAACTCCGGAGCGGAAGGCAAAAAAAACGGACGCCGGATGATACGACATCGCCTCCGTGCGCCCGTACAAGTGGGACATCCGCTGCATGAATGTCAGGGGGGGATCCATGCGGCGTTTCTGATTGCTCGTTTTTCGGACGTGCCTGCGCGCAGGCGCCGCCGATTGCTCAACGCGCGACGAAATCGTCGCGCCGGTTCTTCTGCCAGCACGTCTCCGCGTGCTCGGTGCAGATCGGTTTCTCCTTGCCGTAGCTGATAAGCGCGATGCGACTCGGAGCGACGCCCAGGGCGGCGAGATATTGCTTGGCGCTCTTCGCACGCCGCTCACCCAGCGCCTGGTTGTAGGCAACGGTGCCGCGTTCGTCGCAATTTCCCGCGATCCTGATCTTGACTGCGGGGTGGGCCTTGAGCCAGTGGGCGTTCTTCCGGAGGGTGGTCTTCGCATCGGGACGGATTACGGACTTATCGAAATCGAAATAGATGGGCGTGAGACCTGCCGTGGTTGCCGATGCTGCGCGTGTCTCGGTCGCTGCAGCCGTTCCCGTCGGCGCTGTCGCCGGCGCCTTTTTGGTTTCGTTCTGCGTCTGCGCTTCCGGCGATGCGGTTACCTCGGTTTTTTTCGGACATCCCCACAGGGTGAGCAGCCCGAGCATCGTGATCCCTGCCAAGTACAGCATCCGTTTCTGTTTCATATATCCTTTTTCCCTCTTTTCTTCGTGACGGCGGTTTCAGGCGATCGCCACGGACCTCGGGTCGCCGTCTCCCTCCGGGTTGCCGCGCCGTGCGCGGTTTTCGCCGCGAGACGATTTCTGCTCAGGGCGCTCATGGCAGGTGCGTCTGCTTCGCTGCAGACTGCTGTTTTCACCCCCTTATAGTTCACAATGCCCCTACCAGCAAGGGCGAAAGATGCCGCGTCGCGGGAGTGTTCACTTTCGGTTTACGACAGATTAGACAATCGGAACGCATTTCGGTTGAATAAAAAGTGCAATAAATTGCATTTTGTTTGTCATGTAAATTTTTGCATTAATAATCAAATAGATAATTCTTTTTTTCATAGCCAGTGCATATGGCTGAATCGTCATAAAAGGTCCTCGTTTGACATTATGTTGCATATTACATTAGCCAAAAAATAATAATTGTATTTATTATCAATTGGTTATTATGAACATACCATCAATTTATCATTAGTATCTGATATAAAATTTATAGTTGACATTATCAAAAAACACTGTTATAAATTGCACTCGCGGTTGCAGAATTATTCATAAACACGAGATCAGGAAAGGAGGCAGCACATGACGACGGTGAAGATCGACAAGACGATCGACGCGCGCAACGCAGCATGTCCCGGACCGCTGATGGAATTGATCAAAGCGGTGAAATCGGAAGACGTGGGAACGGTAATCGAGATCCTCTCCTCCGAAAAAGGGACGACCGTGGACGCCCCGGCATGGCTCAAGAAGGTGGGGCAGGAGCTGATCGCCGTTGAGGAACACGGTAACTACTGGGCAATCATCGCAAAAAAAATCAAATAGGAAAAGAGGAGAAGGTCCATGCCGAAAAGAATCGTTATCGTCGGCGGCGGCGCCGGCGGCACCATCACTGCAAATCTTCTCGCCAGGAACCTCAATCGCCAGCTCGTCAACGGCGAAGTCATCATCAATATGATCACCAACAAAGCCGAGCACGTGTATCAGCCCGGGTTCCTCTATGTCGTCTTCGACAAGGTCCGGCCGAGCGAGATCACGCGGAAACAGCAGGAACTTCTTGACCCCCACATCAACCTCTTCGTGGACCCGGCGGTGAAGATCGACCGCGAGAACAACCGCGTGGTCACCCAGAGCAACCGGGAATTCCCCTACGACTTCCTGGTCGTGGCGACCGGTTCGCGGATCGTGCCGGAGGAGATCCCGGGCCTCAAGGAAGGCGGCAACTGGTTCTATGAACTGGAAGGCGCGAAGAAACTGCGCGACACCCTGAAGGATTTTCCGGGCGGCAAGGTCGTCATCGCCACCGGTGTGCCGCACAAGTGTCCCGTGGCGCCCCTGGAAGTGACCTTCATGCTCTACGATTACTTCAAGCAGAAGGACATGCTGGACAAGGTCCAGCTTCACTACACCTATCCCATCAACCGCCTGCACGGATTGGAGCCGGTCAGCAACTGGACCTATCCCCAGTTCGAGAAGAAGGGGATCTCCTACGAGGTGCTCTTCAACATGGAAGAGGTGGACCCCGTGAAGAAGGTCGTCCGGTCCATGGAGGGCAGCGAGGTCAACTACGACCTCCTGATCACCATCCCGCCTCACAAGGGCGCGCCGGTCATCGAGGAATCGGGCATGGGCAAGGGCGGCTGGGTCGCCACGCACAAACAGACCCTGAAGAGCGAGGGCTTCGACAACGTGTACGTCGTGGGCGACACCACGAACCTCCCCATCAGCAAGGCCGGTTCGACCGCCCACTTCGAGGCCGACGTGATCGCCGAGCGCATCTCCTCGGAGGTCCAGGAAGGGGCCGGGTCCACCGAGTACGACGGCAAGGTCGTCTGCTTCGTTGAAACCGGCTTCGACGAGGCCACGTACGTATGGTTCAACTACAAGACGCCGCCGAAGCCGACGCCGCCTTCGAAGATGCTCCACTGGATGAAGCTGGGCTACAACCGGCTGTACTGGCTGTCCGCCCGGGGGGTCCTGTGATGGACGGCGGCACCAATGCCGGCGCGGCCCTGGCGGAGAAGCTTTCCGATCCGGCGACCGTCACCGCGCTCACCAGTCTCGTCGACCGCCTGACGGCATTGCACGAGTCCGGCGTCATGGATTCCTTTTTCCAGACCATGCAGGCGGTCACCTTCATGAAGCACGGCATGACCGACACCATGGTGAGCAAGAACGCCTCCATGGCCTCGGACCTCATGGAGATCGCGGAGGAGACCGCGAGCCCCGAGGTGCTCGAATCTCTCCGGGAGCTGAAGAAGATCCATCGGTCCGGCAATCTGAAGGACCTGTTCGACCTGACCGACAGCGCGTCTTTTTTGCTCAATTCCACGACCGAAAAGATGATCGAACGCAACGCGGCCATCGCGGGAGAGCTCTACCACATCGCGAGCGAGGCGGCGGACCCCGACGTGGTCGAGGCGCTCCGGGAGCTGAAGAACCTCCAGAAGTCGGGGAACCTCAAGACCCTCGCCGAGGCATCGTACATGATCTCGTTCCTGTCGAATGCGGTCACGGACAGCATGGTGCAGCGCATGGCCACCTTCATTTCCTCTTTCGTGGAGGAGGTCAGCGCCACGCACATTACCGACATCCTGCGAAGCTCCACGACCTGCGTGTCCCAGACGATCCAGCGGTTCTCTTCCGACCCGCCGAAGCCGGGCCTGAAGAACCTCTTCTCGCTCATGCGGGACCCGGAGGTTCAGCTCGGGCTGATGTTCATGGCGACCCTTGCCAAGAACATGCAGAAGTGCATGGTCAAGACCTACAACGGCGCATAAGGAACGCCTGCCGGAGCAAAGCACGAAAGAACGGCTTGTCCCGGCGCCTGTTCCGCCTTTCCGCGGGAGCGAACGACGATGACAATGCGGGCACGGCATCTCATGCGCGAAAAAGGGGCGGTCGGGCCGGATACGATCGTAAAGGATGTGATCCACCGGCTCATGGCGACCGGACAGCCCGGCCTTCCCGTGGTGGACGGTGACCGGAAGGTCATCGGCATCGTTACCGAATTCAATATCCTGGGGGCGATCCGGGAAGGCATGGACCTGGACTCGATCACGGCGGCACGGATCATGGCGAAAGATCCCACCACCGCCGACGTCAATACGCCGGTCAACGACCTGATCCAGATGATGCTTTTGGACAATTTCACGATCATCCCGATCGTAAATCACGGGCTGTACGTCGGCGTGCTCAGCAGGTATTCGATCATGGACGCGGCGATATCGCCGCACTTTGCCGCTTTCGCTGCCGGAGACCGGAAAGGGCCCTTTGCCTGTCGGTAGGGGCGCAGGTCCGCAGTGACGGCAGCGTCCCCAGAGGAGACACAACGATCGCTGATGTACACAAGGGAGGATGCAGCATGAAAATCGGCTTTCTCATTACACGGCAGGAGCACGCCGACAAGATCGTCGAAACGGCAAAGGCCGCGCAGGCGCGGGGTCACAGTCTCTCGCTCTTCATGACCGACGACGGAGTCTATCTCGTGCGGAACAGCGCGGTCACGGACCTCCGGAGCCTGGAGAACGTCGAGATGAGCCTCTGCGACTACAGCGCCAACGGCAGGCAGATCGGCGAGGGCGAGATCCCGCAGGGCATCATCAAGGGAACCCAGTATCAGAACTCGCTCTTGCACAACGAGTGCGACAAGGTCCTTATTTTCTAGGAGGAGGAGCCATGCCGAAGAAGATTGCAGTGCTGGTGCGGGACCGGCAGAGCGAGGCGCTCCGGATCAGCAGCGGCCTTATCATGATGGATGACGTCATCGATGTGTTTGTGCTGGACCGGAAGCTTGCGGACGATGCGGACACGCAGCGAAACCTGGGACTCTGCACGGACATGGGGCTCACGCTCTACACGAACACGAAGGAGAACGCGGACCTCACGTATCTTTCCACCGAGGCCCTGGCCGACAAGCTGCTGGAGTACGACATCATCGATCCCTACTAGGAATAAGGAGAGACGGGACGTGAAGATTCTCTACGTACTACGGAAGGAACTCGACGAGACGGGAAAACAGATCCTGGAACGCCACCGGGCCGGTCATGCGGTGACCTGCGTGAGGCTCTCTGACATTGCGGGCCCCGACCTCGTCACGCTCATCGAGACCCACGACAAGCTCATCATGTGGTAGCACGCGCACGTCGGCACCTGCTCCCTCCCCCCCGAGGAAGGCCGTGTGCGAGCGCACCCAAGGGCATCCGGTACCCCACCGGATGCCCTTTTTTTCTGAACGGTCAGGCCGCGCGTTTCTTCGCAGCCCCGGTGCCGGTGCGCGTGAGCAGGGCCAGGTCGATGCCCGTGCCGCGCTTTGCCACATAGCCGAGCCAGATGTTCAACATGCCCATGGGTTCCAGATACCGCGCGTTCGCGAGCGGCCCCGCGTCAACGGCGTCGAAACCCATGCTCTCGATCAATCGGTGCACGGTCTTCCGGGCCGGCTCGTCGTCGCCGCAAGTGAACACGGACGCCCGGACCCCGGCCCCGAAGTCCGGCCCCTCGCTCAACACCCCGGCAAAGATCGTGTTGAATGCCTTCACGATCCTGACGCCCGGCAGCGCCTTCGCAAGCTCCTCGGAGAACGAGGTGCTCCACCCCACGGTGAGGCCCGACATATCCGGCTTCAGCGGGTTCGCGATATCGACCACGATCCTGCCCGTCAGGTCCCCGCAGCTCTTGAGCGCCGCGATCTGCTCCCCCGCCGGCGCGGCCGCGATGATGATGTCCGTCCCCTTCGCGATCTCTCCGGGCGGCACGACCTTGACCCGCGGCCCGATCTCCTTTGCCACCTTTTCCGCCTTTGTGAGGTCCCTGGCCGTCATGACCACCTCATGCCCGGCATGGGTGATGCGGCGTGCAAGCCCGGACCCCATGTTCCCTGATCCGATAATCCCGATCTTCATGGCAGTCTCCTCCTTCTGGTTTCCTGGTACAGTAAAAGCATTACGCGTGCAAAGGAGGTTGTCAAGCACTGCCGATTGCGAGGATGCGCCCAAAGTATGAGAGCCGTAGAAGGACGTCACGCACGGGAAGAGCGCCCGCTCAGACCTGGGGAAGTAGCCTTTTGAGCTTTTGGAGGTCTGCGAGGAACAGCCTTCTGCCCTCCGGAAAGCGCATGGCGTAGGCGGGGTGAAAGGTGAGCAGCACGGTCCGGTCGTCCTGAAGGATCGTTTTCCCGTGGTCTTGGGCGATCTCGACCTTGCGGCCGAGCACGGCGAAACAGGCCGTGTTTCCGAGCAGCACGATGACCGCGGGATCGATGACTGCGATCTGCTGAAAAAGATGCTCCCTGCCGTGCAGGACCATATCTTTCGACGGGGTCCCGCGGAGCGGCAGGTAATGCCCGGGGCTGGTGATGAAGACCTCGTCGTCAGTGAGCCCGATATCCGCCATGGCCTGGCGCAGGAATTTTCCGGACCGGCCCACGAAGGGCCGGCCCGTTCTTGCCTCTTCCTTGCCCGGGGCCTCGCCCACGAAGACCACGCGGGCGTCGGCGCTCCCCTCTCCCGGCACGGCCTTGCCCGTGCCGCCCTTTTTACAGAGCGGACAGCGGGCGATCTCTGCGGCGATCTTCTTGAGGGTTTGTGCTTTTTCCATGTGCCGGGTCGTGGATCGTTACTGCACGGGTTTCCCGATGCCTGCCTCAGCCGATGTGCCGTCCGGGTTCTGCAGCGACCACTCCGTTGCCGTGAGCCGCCTGCCCGTGAGCCGGCGGCCCGCGTCTGAGGCCAGGAAGACTGCTGGCGGGACGATCACCTCGGGTCTGAGCAGCCGGGAACGGAGTTCCCCGGGCAAGTTGTCGGGGATCATGCCCGTGTCCGTGGCCCCGCCGGGGAGGACCTCGTTCACCGTGATGCCGGTCCCCTCCAGGTCCTGCGCCCAGATGGCTGTCTCCGATTCGAGCGCGGCCTTGGAAGGGCCGTAAGGGGAGAAGCCCTTCCGCTTCATGGTCTCATAGTTCATCGTCACGTTGATGATGGCCCCGCTCTTTTGGCGGAGCATCTGCGGCACAGCAGCCCGGGCCATGAAAAAGGGGCCGTTCACGTTCGTATCGATCACCATGCGCCAGATCTCGGGGTCCGCATCCCAGAAACGCGGCGCCTCGGTGAAGAAGCGAGAGCTGATGTATTTCATGCCCCTCCCGGCGTTGTTCACGAGCACGTCGAGCCTTCCGAAGCGCGCGATCGTTTCCGCGATCGCCTGCTCGCATGCCCGGGGATCGGTTACGTCGCAGAGGAGGGCGAGCCCGCGGCCCGGTCCGATCGCCGCGGCCACTGCCTCGATCTCGGCCCGCTCGTGCGCGGCGACTACGGCCACCCGGGCCCCTTCGCGCGCGAACCCCTCGGCGATCGCCCTGCCGATCCCGCGACCCCCGCCGGTGATGACCGCGACTTTTCCCTCGAGCGTGCCCATATTCACCTCGTGCAGAAGCAGAGACCCCGTCGATCCTGTCCGCCGTCATCAGGGCCGTCGGGATCTCGGGATAGGGTATACTTGATGAGAGCGGGAGCGAGCCTTTGCGCCTGTTGCGTATCAGGCCTTCCCGGCTCACCGTTCATTATACCGGGAAGCCGCCGGTTCCGCAAAGATCTTGTCCGGAGGAGCGAGTCATGATCCTGTATCTGGTGCAGCACGGCGAAGCGAAGCGGGAGGAAGAGGACCCGAACCGGGGCCTGACCGAAAAGGGGATTCAAGACGTGCGAAAGGCCGCAGCCTTCGCGCACAAGGCAGGCGTAAAGATCGCGCGGATCGTGCACAGCGGCAAGACCCGCGCAGTACAGACAGCCGAGTTGTTCGCCGATGTCCTGGTGCCGGCACTGGATGTGGAAGCCGCCAAGGACCTGGCGCCCAACGACGACCCCGCAGCCTGGGCCGGGCGGATCGCGGCGATGCAGGAAGACCTGATGCTCGTGGGGCACCTTCCCTTTCTCGCAAAGCTCGCGGGCCTGCTCCTGTGCGACGATCAAGACCGGACGGTCGTGTCCTTCAAGATGGGAGGGATCGTCTGTCTCCGGCGGCAGGAGAACGGTTCCTGGGCGATCGCCTGGATGGTCGTGCCGGACATGCTTGCCTAGCAACAGGAAGGGCATCCGCCTCTACGCCGCGCCGTTCGATGCCCCCCTCGGCCCCCTGCCGCTGCTGTTCTTTTCCCCCCTGCCCGTCGCATAGGCGGACGCAGCCGTGCGGTTTTCCACGCCCAGTTTTTGATAGATCCGTTCCAGATGGACCTTCACGGTCCCCGGCGCGATCTTGAGGATCTTCGCCGTTTCCGCATTGGTCTTTCCCTGCGACACCCAATAGAGCACATCTTCTTCCCGGTAGGTCAGGCCGTATTCCCGTATGGAGTGATTTGCCCGTTCCAGGGCGCGAAAGGCCTGCCCCGCCTTTGTCAGGTCTTCTGCATTCGCGTATGCCTGCGTGATATGCGGTCCGAGCAGGTTGAGGACCAGCCGTTCTTCCTCGGAATAATCGACCTTGTCCCGGTTGCAGGAGATCGTCGTGTACCCATTCACCGTGGGGAGCACGCCGATCACCATCTGGTGCTCAACGCCATTCAGATGGAAGAACTCGTTGAATACCGCAAGGGCGCGGAATTGCCTGTCCGCAAGGACATCCGAGATCCGCATTGCCGTGCCGTAGGGGGATCGGCGCAGCGCGGGATGGCGTTTGTGCATCGCCCGCGCGATGTCTTCCCGGAAGAGGTGCGGCAGCAATACTTCTCCGTGCAGCGCATGCAAAAGCGGATGTTCATGCATGTGCCGGACAAAGGCATCGAGATGCCGCAGTTGCCTGCAGGAAGCCACGCCGGCATAGGCGAGCGTTCCGTTCCGTTCCGCGATCCTGGCGTAGGACACGACGGACGACGGGATGGCCTGCGATGCGGTCCGGACGATGTGCTCCGGAAGCGTCTGCAGGTCCCGATGCGCGTACAGCGTGCGGATGCAGTTCTGTAATTGGTGCAGTTTTCCTGAACTGAGATGCGCCATGGCCCGCCGCCTCCCCTCTGCCGAACGGCATATTGCCTTGCACCCCGTTTGCGGATAATATTGGTTGCAATATATTACAACTTATTGACAGAATAGAAAAAATAAGCAATTAAGTCAAGGGAATTTTCACCATAAAAAATGGTCCGCTTTCCGTTGCCTTCCTCGCGCTCGGGATGGGGCTTATACAAAATCGATTTATTTATGGTGCGCATTGTAAATCACGTTGTCGGCTCATACGCGTTGAAGACATCGGATCGGGCGCCGGAAAGGAGGGGGGGAGCAATCGTTACGAGCGGAGTGAACTGCCTTACTCGTTAATTACGCATTCTTTCTCAGGAGGGAATTATGAAACGGAAAAGGACATTCGCATTTGCAACACTTGCCGTTCTCTTGATCGCCTCGCTTGCCCTGTACCTGGGGGCATGCAGCAGCGGGGGCGGTTCCAGCAGCACCCCCGGCAGCACCACGAACACCGGCGGAAATAATACCGGTGGCAACAACACCGGGACAACCACCACCACGACGGCCACCGTGGGATCGCCTACATCGCTGGCAACGACCACGCAAGGAGCGCAATCCGCTGCGGTCGGCATGAACCTGATGCAGAGCGGTTCGTCCGACGGCAATATGCTCTCCAGCCTGGTCGGCGCGGGCTCGGCTGCGCCGCAATTTACGCTGCCCGGGGCAAGCACAAAGCCGTCACCAGCCCTTGCCGCCCTGGTCAAGAAAACAGGCCCCCTCGCTGCCGAGGCACGGTCCCTGCGGTCTTCCCTGCTCCCGGTTACGGGCACGCCTGCGAATTGCGCCTACGGCGGCACCAAGACCGTGTCCTATGACCTGTCGGGCAACGTGACCCTGTCGTTCGCTTCTTGCAATGACGGCATGGACCTGATGAGCGGTTCCATGATCCTCACGAACGGCACACCGACCAGCACGCTCGTCGTGGGTACGAGCGGCAGCCCTTTCTCCGACAAGAGCTGCACAGACTCGACGTGCACTTCCTTCAGTGACGTCACGACCGCGGTTGTGACCATCACCTCTGTGATGACGACCGGCACCAATGGCAGCGCGAACGAGGCCATAACCGCGGATGGATCGGTGACGGATGTCAACAATGACAACCAGACGACGGATGTGGCCACCCTGAACCAGTTCCGGATTTCGATTGCAAGCAGCACCACGACCACCAACACCATCGCGGGGCAGCCGGCTACCTTCTATGAAAGCGACTTTTCGCTCAATGGAGCGGCGTCAACGCAGCACACGGAACCGAACAACAATTACGGCGAGTCCATCACCTACCAAAACTTCACGATCTCAACGCTCACGGACGGCGCTACCACGTATTATATGTCCATAGACGGAACGGCTGCCGTCGCCTCGAACCCGACGGATCTGTGCATCGACGGGACCTTCGTCTTTCACACGATCACCCCGATTGCCATGGATCTCACCACGGCAAATTCGCTTACCGTGGCCGGAGAATTCACGATCAACACGGTCACGGACGTCCTGTTCAATTCCAATGGGACCGTTACCATAACGGTCAACGGCACGCCGCAGGACATCAATTCACTCTATGGCGTCTGCGCGTTTTAAAGTACTGCACACCCTGGGAGGGGGCTTCGGCCCCTTCCCAGGCGCACTTCAAATGCGCAGCCCGCTATCGCCGCTGTTTGCGCGCGCGGACGCTGGAACGATAGGCGTCGACAATATTGGCGATATAGAGCGCTGGAGCTGTAATGCCGACATAGTAGAGGACATGAGCTTTGTCGAACACCGACAGATCAGCGCCCTCGAAAAACCACCCGCGAATAGAAATGGTCCCAATAAGCAGCAGCATGGTCGCCACCACAACGTACACCAACCCCTTGACCATCTCGCCGTTCTTGAGCTGTCCGAGCCCGGGGAAGAGAACAGACAGCCACACAGGCTTCCAGTCGGGCATCAGCTTGCTCGCGCAGTGCAGGCAGTAATCACCCCGCATCGGCTGCAGGCAGGTCAGGCAGAGGACGGCATGGCGTTCACCGCTCGACCTTCCTATATGACGGGAGAACTCTTTGCCTAGTAATTGCAGGTACTCCTTCTGGAAATACGTGAGAACAAGGGTGCGCTGCATGCCCTCAACCATCAGGTCCACCCGCAGCTGCGGCCGTGCATCGAAAAAGCCCCGTGTCGGCTCCCGCACCTCCCGGATCGACTCATAGGAATATTGCTCGATCCTCCGCACAGTGTTCCAGTCCAACGAATACAGCAACAGCCGCTTCGTGGTAAAGACCACCAGCATTCTGTTCTGCAACCTTTTTTCCTGCGACAATGCTATCCGCTCCGCTTATTCCCCGGCCGCCAGCACCAGCTTGACCTCACGGGTGATCCGTTTTACGAGAAGATCAGTTTCCTCACGGATCTTATCAGAAA
>JBJKRX010000116.1:0-4657 GCA_046704425.1 Nitrospirota bacterium | reverse complement strand
GGATAAAGAAAAGCATTGAAATTCGGGGAAACTTGGTATAACATGCGCGAAATTGCAGCTCGGCGGTGGTCGGCAGCAGTACGGAGGAGCGGATGGGAAAGTCGCAGGTGAATCTCCAGGATATTTTCTTGAACCAGATGCGCAAGGAGAAGATCCCCGTCACCATGTACCTGATCAACGGAGCCCGTATCACGGGGACGATCAAGGGCTTCGATAACTTCGTCATCCTCCTGAAACAGGAAAGCCAGCAGCTCGTGTACAAGCACGCCATCTCGACCATCATCCCGGAAAAGCCCGTGGACCTTCCCGAGCAGACCGAGGCCCGGAAGGAAGTGGAACAGCCTGCGCAGGGATGACACCCGCACGCCGAAGGGGATCACCCTGCGGCGAGGTTACACTGGTTATGTCGCCAAAAAAGACGAAACGCACCAGAGAGGAACGGCCCGCCATCGGCGTGATCGGCGGCAGCGGCCTGTATGAGATGGAGGGGCTCACGGAGATCGAGACCGTCGCGGTCACGACACCTTTCGGAAAACCCTCGGACACATACGTCATCGGGACGCTGTACGGCAGGCGCGTGGCCTTTCTGCCGCGCCACGGCCGGGGCCATCGGTTCCTGCCGACGGACATCAACTACCGGGCGAACATCTTCGGGATGAAGAAGCTCGGCGTGGAGCGGATCATCTCCGTGAGCGCCGTGGGCAGCATGCAGGAGTCCATCCGGCCCGGCGACATCGTGATCCCGGATCAGTTCTACGATCATACCCGGCACCGCCAGAGCACCTTCTTCGGCAACGGCGTCGTGGCCCACGTGGGAATGGCGGACCCCGTCTGTGCCGATCTCGGCGATGTCCTGAGCGATGCGGGCGCGCGCGTGGGCGCAACGGTCCACCGCGGCGGAACGTACCTGTGCATGGAGGGACCGCAGTTCTCGACGCGCGCCGAGTCCCTGACCTACCGCCTGTGGAACAAGGCGGTCATCGGCATGACCAACGCCACCGAGGCGAAGCTCGCGCGCGAGGCCGAGATCTGCTACAGCACCATCGCCCTGGCGACGGACTATGACTGCTGGCACCAGAGCGAGGAGGCCGTGACCGTCGAGGCCGTGCTCGCCGTAATGCGGAAGAACATCGAGACCTCGAAGGCCATGATCCGCCACGCCGTCCAGGCGCTGAACGGCCGGCGGACCTGCGGCTGCGGCGAGGCGCTGCGCAACACCATCATGACCCCGCCGCACCTGATCCCGGCGAAGACAAAGAAGGACCTGTCCATCATCATCGGGAAGTATGTGCAGGGCAACTAGTCCCGCCCCGGGAAGCGGTGCGTGCATCGGCTCTGTTTCGGATGCTCCGCGTCCCCCGGCGGCAACCGTTCATCCCGTGGAGGTTTGCGCTTCGTGAGTCTGCTCGTCGTCGGCACCGTCGCCCTCGATTCGGTCAAAACCCCTTTCGGCAATGTCGAGAACGCCTTGGGCGGATCGGCAACCTATTTTTCCACTTCGGCCAGCTACTTCACCGATGTCCGTCTGGTGGCGGTCATCGGCGAAGACTTCCCCAAAGAGCACGTGCAATTCCTCAAGAGCAGGAACATCGACACCCGGGGGCTCGAAGTCCAGCACGGGGCGACCTTTCGCTGGGCGGGCGAGTACGGGTACGATCTGAACGAGGCCCATACGCTCGCGACCCACCTGAACGTGCTGGAGACCTTCAAGCCGGCCATCGGCGAGGACTACCGGACAACGGACGTCGTGTTCCTGGCGAACGTGGATCCGGAGATCCAGCTCGACGTACTGCGGCAGGTGCGGAAACCGAAGCTTACGGCCTGCGACACGATGAACTATTGGATCGCGAGCAAACCGGACGCGCTCAAGCGCACCCTGCGGGAGGTGGACCTCCTGACGATCAACGAGGCCGAGATCCGGCAGCTTGCGGGCGAATCGAGCCTGGTCAAGGCAGCGAAGGCCGTCCAGGCCCTGGGGCCGCGAACGATCGTCGTGAAGCAGGGGAGCTACGGCGCGCTCATGTTCAGCGGTCACCGTATCTTCTCTGCGCCGGCCTTTCCGCTCGAGACCGTGTTCGATCCCACGGGCGCGGGCGACACCTTCGCCGGCGGGTTCATGGGCTACCTGGCAAGCACGCTCAATTTTTCAGAAGAGAGCATGCGGAAGGCCGTCATCTTCGGGAGCGTCATGGCGTCCCTGAACGTGGAAGCCTTCAGCCTCGACCGGCTCCGGAGCCTGGAGTACCGGGAGATCGAAGCTCGGTATCGGGAGTTCAAGAATCTGACGCACTTCGAGGATCTGTAACCGGCCGCAAAACGCTATGTTCACGCTCGATACGACCATCCAGGACCTCCAGGCGAAACGCAAGGACCTTGCACGACTGTTCTTCTCCATGAACAATCACCAGGTCGCAACGCCGGAGGGAATGCTCGAAGAGGCGCGGAGCTTCGTCCTCTTCTTCCGGGAGGGAGCGGGCAGGTTCTCTGCATATGTCGAGCTGCACCTGGTACGCACGGGCCGCATGCTCCATTACTCCTATAGCGACAATCCTTTTCCGGAAGAGGATACCGTCGACGTCGAGGAAGACGCCCGCAGCTTTGCCGAGGACCTGGGCGCCCTCTTGGACGAGCTGGATATCGCCGGCATGACGGATGGGGAGAAGACGAAGTGGCTGACGGAGCACGAGGTCCTCGTAGGCACGTCTGCTCCTGTTGCTCCGGCACCCGAGAAAACGCCTGGTGAAGCCGCAGCATCCGCATCGCCGGTCGCCGCGCCTGCTCCGCAAGCGCCGCCTGCCGCGATCCCGGCCCCGGAAGCGCAGCCCGCGGCCGCAGCCCCTGCGGAGCCGTCCGCCCCCGAACCCGCCGCACCGGCCAAGCAACAAACGCCTGTGCAGAAGACGTCCCCCGTTGCGGCTCCCCGGCGGCGCACGCCGGCCGGCGCAGCAGCTCCGCAACCGCCGAAGCGGCCCATCCCGCCGCCGGCATCGCGGGAACAGCAGGAAGGGGAGCGGGAGGGTGTTGTTTCGCCGAACGGCCTGGTCAAACGGGGCCGCGAAGCGCTCGCCCGCTTGTTCGCATCGTTCTGAAAGGAGCGACACACCATGCGTACCTTGATCGCGCTGTTCACCCTCCTGTTCCTGACCGCATGCGTCACGACGGGGGGGACCAAATCGGTGACCCCGGAGAAGATGGCGGAAGGCTACTACATGAGCGGGTTGTCGTACCTGCAGCAGCATAACTACGAGATGGCCTCGGTGGAGTTCCACCGCTCCCTCGACAAAGACAAGGACTACAAACAGTCCTACTACGGTCTCGGGATCATCAACGACTACCAGGGTGACTACGACGCTGCCGCGCACTACTACCAGAAGGCGATCGATATCGATCCGAACTATTCGGAGGCCTACAACGCCATCGGGGTCGTGTATTTCAAACAGCATAAATGGGACGACGCGATCGCGGCGTTCAAAAAGGCCGTGGCCAACAAGCTGTACACCACCCCGCATATCCCCTATCTCAATCTCGGCGATCTGTACATGGCGCGGAAGGACTACGCCAAGGCGGTGGAGGCGTACCGGAAATCGAAGCAATACGCCGATATCGAGTTCACCGTCTATAAGCTCGGCATCGCCCTCATCGACGCGGGAAGGATCCAGGAGGCCGTGAACGAGTTCCAGGAAGGCGTCAACCTCTCGCCGGGCAATGCGGCAATGCGTTTCCAGCTCGCCGTGGCCCACCTCAAGGACGGCAACAAACAGCAGGCCATGGACGAGTTCCAACGGGTCGTCGATATCGACCCCAAGAGCGACTACGCCCGGCAGGCGCGTGACTACCTGTCCACCCTGAGGCGATGATGGAAACGTTGGGAGAATATCTGCGGGAGGTGCGGGAGGCGCGCGGGATCGATCTGCGGGAGGCTGCCCAGCACACCCGGATCAGCGTCCTGTACCTCCAGGCGCTCGAGGCGGAGGAGTATACCCGGCTTCCCGGCGAGGTGTTCGTCCGGGGGTTCCTGAAGAGCTATAGCAGATTTCTGGGCCTTGACGAGGCCGAGGTCTTGGCGCGCTACGAGGCGGAACAGCAGAAACCGGTCCCTGCGACGCTCGCCGCGCCGCAGGCCGAGGAGGTCCGGCCCGAGCCACCGCCACCGCGTGAACGGCCGGAACGCCTGGCCTGGGAACCCTTCCTCTGGAGCGCAGGGGTCCTGGTCCTGGTCGCGCTCGCCGTGTTTCTTGCCCTTCCCGTTCATCGTGCAGTCCGAACGCAGCCGGCGGTGCCCGCCCTGCGGACCGCCCCTATCCCCACCACGACTTCTGCAACAGCGCCGCAGCCGGAAAAGCTCTACCTCGAGGTGACCGCCCTGCAGCCGACTTGGCTTTTAGTGCGGATCGATGCAAGTCCTCAGAAGAAAGCGGTGTTGAAACGGGGAGAGAGCCTGATCTGGAGCGCCGAGAAACGTTTCGTGCTTAGCTACGGCCGGGCGGGCGCTCTGCAACTGCTGCTGAACGGACGGGAGTTGCACGTGGATGTGCCGGAGGACACCATGGTCCAAGACCTCATCATCACGGCGTGGGCCGTGGACCGGCGCAGCTTGCCGCCCGAGCCCGTTCCTGCGCCGCCGGAGATTCGCCGTCGGCCGCCGGTTGCCCCGCAG
>JBJKRX010000115.1:0-3977 GCA_046704425.1 Nitrospirota bacterium | reverse complement strand
GACCACGGTGCAGACGCCGGACAGGCCGTGGCGATCGATGGGAGTGGGGCAGGCATTGCCCGAGATCAGCAGGCCGGTGCTGCCGCCCAGGGCGAGATAGCCCTGCTCCGTCTTCCGCACCCAGGGCTTGACCGTGCCGTAGTCGAAGCGCGGGACGCATTCAAGCGAGAACTCCATTCGCCCCTCAACGACCTCGATGATGCGCAGCACTTGATTGAACGGATGGTGCCTTCCTCCCGCGCGCATGGAAAGAAAGTCTGTCATGCGCGCCAGGCCCCCTTCGGCGCGGAAGGTGGTCTCCAGCACCAGGGTATCTTCAAGATATTGACGGCTGATCCGCACCGGTCCGGTCCGCGCGATCCGGCAATAGCCGCCGCGCTCCCAATCCAAGAGCCGCCCGAAGCAGGGGGCGGAGTCGATGCGCGGCATGCAGCACCAGTCCAGGGAACCCGCGCGGGAGACGAGCGCCGAGGAGTGGCAGTCGGAAATAAAGGCATATTCCGCGAGCGGGGGATAGGGCTGCTCTTTGTTCTGCTGATTCACCTGGTCCTCCTGTAATCGGGCCGCATTTAGGGCCTGATTCAAGTCTACCAGCATTGAAAGCAGAATGGGTGATGGCAAAAACGTGACTGAAATTCCTTGAAATCGATCGTGCTAGTTGACATTGTATAACCACAGGCATATCATCGTTATAGTGTGTAACGACAGGGCCGTTGCCAAGCGTTCGCACCGGGGTCGGTTCGCATCAGCAGTCTGAAATGCAAAGGGAATCATTTGCTGAGCGTGGCCCGCCCCGCTTGCTTACGCTAAAAGTAATGTATAAAGAACTGCCTGGGAAGATTCAACATGAGAACCGATATCGTCAAAAATATCATCTGGTCCGGTGTGATACTTGCCTTGTTGATTGGCATTCTAGAATCAGGATGGCTGCTGTATACCAAGCCGGTATTCAAGGGGAAGGTTATTGATGCAGAGACCAAGCAGCCGATAGAAGGTGCCGTTGTCGTTGTGGCGTATTATAAAGAGGTTTTTCGCCTTATGCCGGGGCCAGGCAACCAATTGATCGACGTCAAGGAGACGCTTACGGACAAGGAGGGCCTCTTCACTATTCCCTCCTATGCGACGTTCATCGACCCGTTCTCGGTGAGCGACAATAGCGACTTTATAATTTTTAAGCCCGGGTACGGGAAATTTTTCCCTCTCAATCTAAAGCCAACTGCAGAGTTCGGGCTAGCGATGCTGGAGCCTTTCTTTTATTCCGAGAATTTCGGAACGGAGCAGGAGTTATGGCTGGATCCCGATGTGACGGACGCAATAGCCCAAAAAAAATTATTCAAACTGACCTTTGGCGTCGTCGAACTCCCGCGGCTTAAAACGCGGGAAGAAAGAATCCAGGCAAGTCCCTCCCCTGTCGGCGAGCGGCGCCATTGGAAAAAACAAAAAATGCTCATTCAAGCGCTTCGTGATGAGTGGAAACATCTCTATCATGAAGATCCCAAAGATTTTTATGTCATAGAGGACGACCAGGGGCACTGAAAAAGACATGGTGCATCGCAACCGCTGATTCCTGCAAGAGAAGGATCCCGTCGCCGAGGACATGCGGCATCCCCGCGCACTTCTGTAACGAGAACCGCTTTCTCCCCTCGACTCTTCCCCCACATCCCGGTATAATTGAAGAGCGCACTGCCCATTCGGAGAGGGATCATTTGTTGCCGTGGGTCAAGACCGCATTCGCCCATGCCGAAAATCCTGCTCGCTGAAGACAACCGCCGCATCTCCGACGTCATCTCCAAATACCTCATCAAAAAGGGGTTCCAGGTCGATCTCGCCTACGACGGGGAGAGCGCGCTCCGCGCCTTTACAACAGGCGGCTTCGATCTTTTGATCGTGAACCGCGAGCTGCCGGGAATCGCAGGGGACGCCCTCTGCAGGCAGATCAGGAGAGACCGCCGCGGGGCCGCGGTCGCCATCATCATGATGAGCAGTGCGATCAAGACCCCCGCGGACCTCGACGCCGAGCAGCAGGAGCTCGGGCTGAGCGCGGTCTTGCCGAAACCCTTTACCTCGGACATCCTTTCCGTCGCCCTCCAGACCGCCCTGTCTTCCCCGACCCCGGCCGCTGCTGCTCCGGCCCCGCCGCCTGTGGGCCAGGCATCGGGCGACCCGCTCCAGTTCCGGGGCGATCTCGGCAGGACGTCCTTTGAAAAGATCCTGCTCTCGCTCATGAAAAAACGCGGGACCGGCGTCCTGGCCGTGCCGGCAGGTGCAGGGGAGCAACGGTTCATCTTCATCAACGGGGCTGCGGTCGGCGTGGAGACAGCGGCGGGGGATGACGACTTCGGCGCCTATCTGGCAAGCAGGAAGCTGATCGAGCCCCTGGAGCTTGCGGAATACCGGAACCAGCGAAAGCAGGACCCGGGAGACCCGCGGGACCTCTTCGTCAAGATGGGCTGCCTCTTCCCGCAGCAGTTCGAAGCAGAGAGCCGGCACTACCTCCTCGACCGGCTGCTGGATTGCTTTGCGCTCAAAAGCGGGGAGGTGCTGTTCGCCTGGGGCGCGTCCGTGCTCAAGGCCTTCGATCCTGCGGCGGTCTTCATGCCCCTCCTGTTCCTGCGCGCCTTCAAGACGCCGCTGTACAGCGGCAAGGTCCACGCGTTCCTGGAAGAAAAGAAGCGGTTCTTCCCGGCAAAGGAAGCGGGCTTCTACGAGTACCAGGCGCAGCTCGCTGCCGAGGCCGACGACGCCGGCCTCTTCGACCGGATCGACGGCGGCAAGACCTGCACGGACCTGATCAGCGCGACCGACGGGGAGGACACGGCAGAGCTCCTGTATACGCTCGACTTCCTCGGGGTCCTCACCTATGCAGACCGGCCGGGACGCGCGCCCGTGCCCCCGCCCTTCCCGATCCGGGAGCGGGCCGCACCCCCGCCGATGCAGGAGCAGGAGACCTTCGAGGACCTGGGGGGCGAGCTGAGCGCCCTGGCGGACGAGGTCGGCAAGATCGCGGTCGCCCCGGCTGCGCCTGCAGCGGCCCCTGCGGGGCTTTCGCCGCTCGAGCAGGACCTCACCGAGAAGTGGGAATGGATCAAGGACAAGAACTATTACGAGATGTTCGGCATGACGCCGCGGTCATTCAGCTTCGGCGATCTGAAGAAGGCCTATTTCGCGTACACGCGCACCTACGGGCCGGACAAGTTCTTCGGCAGCTCCAGCGAGATCATGGGCCTCGCGGAGGACCTGCTCTCCAAGGTGTCCAACGCCTTCGAGACGCTCTCGAACGTGGTGTCCAAGGAGAACTACGACGAGCTGATCGCGGCCGAGGAGCAGGCCCCGGCAGGGACCGACGATAAGGTGTTCTACGAGCAGATCCAGTTCCAGTCCGGCCGGGTCTTCATCGACCAGGGGCAGTACGCGAGCGCCGAGAAGTCCTTCACGAACTGCATGAACATCGACCCCAACAAGCCGGAGTACCTCGCCTACCTCGCCCTTGCCGTCTACCACAACCCCGTGAACAAGGGGAACCCCGCGGCGATCAAGCGTGCCAAGGACCTGGTGAACAAGTCGCTCCAGCTCGGCAAGATCTCGGTGGCCTACGCCCTCAAAGGGATCATGTACTTCGACGAGGGCGGGCTCAATTTCGCCGAGGCGGAGTTCAACAAGGCCCTCCGCCTGAACCCCAAGAACAAGACGGCGCAGAAGATGCTCGAACAGATCAAGCAGAGGCGGGACGAGGAAAAGAAAGGCATCTTCCAGCGCATCTTCCGGTAGCCATTCCTTCCCGGCAACCAAGTCTGCAGTTTCATAACAAAAGTAAGAGAGAATGTGACCAAGGCGTGACGTTGCATCGGCATGTGCCTGGTGCGGCTCGGAATCACCCGTCGGCTCGATTGCCCCTGCGGGCTACGGACGATGAAGCAGTTGGTTGAATTCGTCCGGAGATGTTTCGATCTCTCTCAGAATTTCTCGGACGAGCGGGC
>JBJKRX010000114.1:0-13548 GCA_046704425.1 Nitrospirota bacterium | reverse complement strand
CCAGCACCTTCGTGATGGCCGCCGTCAACGTCGTCTTGCCGTGGTCCACATGGCCGATCGTGCCTACGTTCACGTGCGGCTTCGTCCTCTCAAATTTCGACTTTGCCATGCCCTTCCCCTCCTGTCGGGAAATTAAGAAATCCTCGGTCCGTGCACCACCGGCCTACCGCTTGACCGTTTCGCCCTTCACCTTGGCGATGATCTGTTCGGAGATGGTCTTCGGCACTTCCTCGTAATGGGCGAACTGCATCGTGTAGGTCGCGCGTCCCTGGGTCTTGGAGCGGATGTCCGTGGCATACCCGAACATCTCCGAAAGCGGGACCAGCGCCGTGATGACCCGCGCCGCGCCGCGCATGTTCATCCCCTGGACCCTGCCCCGACGCGAGTTCAGATCGCCGATGATGTCGCCCATATACTCTTCAGCGCAGACGACCTCGACGGACATGATCGGCTCAAGCAGGACCGGCGCTGCCTTGCCGGCGCCCTCCTTGAATCCCATCGAGCCCGCGATCTTGAACGCCATCTCGGACGAATCCACATCGTGGTACGATCCGTCGACCAGCGCAACCTTGATGTCCACCATGGGGTACCCGGCGATCACGCCGTTCTCCATGGCCTCTTCGATGCCTTTCTGGATCGGCGCAATATATTCCTTGGGGACCGCGCCGCCGACGATCTTGTTCTCGAACGCGAACCCGGCACCCGGCTCCTGCGGCTCCAGCTCGAGGAGGCAATGACCGTACTGACCGCGGCCGCCCGTCTGCCGCACGTACTTGCCTTCGGCGGTAACCTTCTTTTTGATCGTCTCCCGGTACGCGACCTGCGGTTTCCCCACGTTCGCGTCCACCTTGAACTCCCGCATCAACCGATCGACGATGATCTCGAGATGCAGTTCGCCCATGCCGGAAATGATGGTCTGTCCGGTTTCCTGGTCCGTATAGACGCGGAACGACGGGTCCTCCTGCATGAGCTTCTGGAGGGACATGCCGAGCTTTTCCTGGTCCGCCTTGGTCTTCGGCTCGATGGCCACGGAGATGACGGGCTCGGGAAAGATCATCGCCTCGAGGATGACCGGTTTGCTCTCGTCACAGAGCGTGTGGCCCGTAAGCGTGTTCTTGAGTCCGACCACGGCACAGATATCGCCGGCATAGATCTCCTGGATCTCTTCGCGCTTGTTCGCGTGCATCTTGAGGAGCCTGCCGACCCGCTCCTTCGACGCCTTGGTCGAGTTGTAGACATAGGAACCGGAATGCAGCTTCCCGGAATAGACGCGGATGAAGGTGAGCTGACCGACGAAGGGGTCCGCCATGATCTTGAATGCCATGGCGGCAAAGGGTTCTTCGTCGGATGCCTTCCGCTCGAGCTTCTCGTTCCCCTGCAGATCCGTCCCCGTGACCGGCGGGATGTCCACCGGCGAGGGGAGATAGTCCACCACCGCATCGAGCAGCAACTGCACACCCTTGTTCTTGAACGCCGAACCGCACATGACCGGGAAGATCTGCTGAGCGATCGTCCCTTTGCGGATGGCCGCCATGATCTCGGCTTCGGTGACCGGCTCCCCGTTCAGGAACTTCTCCATCACCGTGTCGTCCGCGTCGGCGATCTTCTCGATCATCCGCTCGCGGTATTCCTGGGCCTTCGGCAGAAGGTCCGCGGGGATGTCCTCCACCGCGTATTTTGCACCGAGGGTCTCGTCGTCGAACAGGACCGCTTTCATCTTCACGAGATCGATGCAGCCGCGGAACTTGTCCTCGGCGCCCACGGGAATCTGGATCGGCACAGGGTTCGCCCCCAGCCGGTCGATCATGGATTGTACCCCGGCGTAGAAGTCCGCTCCGACACGGTCCATCTTGTTCATGAAGGCGATGCGGGGGACCCGGTACTTGTCCGCCTGACGCCAGACGGTCTCGGACTGGGGCTCGACGCCGCTCACCGAGTCGAAGACCGCAACAGCGCCGTCCAGCACGCGGAGCGACCGCTCGACCTCGATCGTGAAGTCCACGTGCCCCGGCGTGTCGATGATGTTGATGCGCTTGTCCCGCCAGAAACAGGTCGTAGCGGCGGACGTAATGGTGATGCCGCGTTCCTGCTCCTGCACCATCCAGTCCATCACTGCCGTGCCGTCATGGACCTCGCCGATCTTGTAGGAAACACCGGTATAGTAGAGGATGCGCTCGGTCGTCGTCGTCTTGCCGGCGTCGATGTGGGCCATGATGCCGATGTTTCGGGTATTTTCGAGGGAATACTGCCGTGCCACAATAGCCTCCGCGCTCTGGGAACTCCCTACCAGCGATAGTGGGCGAAGGCCTTGTTTGCCTCTGCCATCCGGTGTACATCTTCGCGCTTCTTGACCGCCGCGCCCGTGTTGTTCGACGCATCGAGGATCTCGCCCGCCAGCTTATCGACCATGGACTTCTCCGGCCGCTGCAGGGCATAGAGCCGCAGCCAGCGGTAGGCGAGGGACAGCCGCCGGGGCTGCTTCACTTCCACGGGGACCTGATAGGACGCGCCGCCGACGCGGCGGGACTTCACCTCGAGGACCGGCTTGACGTTCTCCACCGCCTTCTTGAAGATGGCGATCGGGTCGCCGTTCGTCTTCTGCTGGATGCGATCGAGGGCCCTGTAGCAGATCGCCTCTGCCGTGCTCTTCTTTCCCTTGCGCATCAGCACGTTCACGAACTTCGCCAGCAGTTTGCTGTTGTACTTCGGATCCGGCAGTGTCTCTCTTTTTACTACGACGCTTTTTCTCGGCATGATTGTTTCCTAACTATCTTAAGGAAATGGATTGCCCGTTTTCGCCCCTGCGCCCTACTTTGGCCTCTTTGCCCCGTACTTGGAGCGTCCCTGTTTGCGGTTCGCAACGCCGACGGTGTCGAGCGTCCCACGGACGATGTGGTACCGCACGCCCGGTAGGTCCTTCACCCTGCCGCCGCGGATCAGCACGATGGAGTGTTCTTGAAGGTTATGCCCCACACCCGGGATATAGGTCGTGACCTCCATGCCGTTCGTCAGCCGCACGCGCGCGACCTTGCGCAGTGCCGAGTTCGGCTTCTTCGGCGTCGTGGTGTACACCCGGATGCAGACGCCCCGCTTCTGCGGGCAACTCTTGAGCGCCGGGCTCTTGGTCTTCACCGCTTCGATCGTCCTGCCTTTTCGTACTAATTGGCTGATGGTGGGCACAGGTATTACTCCTTAAAAAAACTACGAAATTGTGCGTTTTCAAAACATTGAGTCAAAACCCGGTAATTATATCGATCGGAATCGTTATTGTCAAGCTTTTTTTCTCAACAGCGCGCACGAGCTTGCCCCCTACTCCTGGGGATCCGCCCCCGCCTCTGCTGCGGCCTCCCCTTCGTCCGCCACGACGGCATAGGTGTTCCGATAGTCGGTCATGCCGGTTCCCGCGGGTATCAACCGGCCCATGATCACGTTTTCCTTCAACCCGACCAGATCGTCCACCGCGCCCGTAATGGCCGCCTCGGTCAGGACGCGTGTGGTTTCCTGGAAGGAGGCTGCGGAGATGAAGCTGTCCGTGGTGAGCGACGCCTTCGTGATGCCGAGCAGGATCGGCCGGGCCGTTGCCGGTCTGCCGCCCTTGGCGATCACCGCCTCGTTCTCCCGGCTGAAGGAGAACCGGTCCACCTGCTCCCCGATCAGGAACGTCGTATCGCCGGCGTCCTCGATCCGCACCTTGCGCAGCATCTGGCGCACGATGACCTCGATATGCTTGTCGTTGATGCTCACGCCCTGCAGACGATAGACCTGCTGCACCTCATCCACCAGGTATTTCTGCAGTTCCTTGGGACCGAGCACGTTCAGGATGTCGTGCGGGTCCACCGGCCCGTCCATGAGCGGCTCGCCGGCGGTCACCCAGTCCCCCTCGTGGACATTCACGTGCTTGCCCTTCGGGATCAGGTATTCCTTCTCGTTCCCCATCCCGTCCTTCACCAGGATGCGGCGCATGCCTTTCACGAACCCGCCGAACTCCACGGTCCCGTCGAACTCGCTGATGATCGCCTGCTCCTTCGGTTTGCGCGCCTCGAACAGCTCGGCAACCCGCGGGAGACCGCCGGTGATGTCCTTCGTCTTCGTGGTCTCGCGCGGGATCTTGACCAAGATGTCCCCCGGATAGATCTCGTCGCCCTTGTCGACCAGGATGTGCGCACCCGCGGGGAGCAGGTACCGGGCGACGACATTCGACCCCGGCAGCCGTGCGGTTTTCCCGGTCTGGTCCTTGATCGAGATGCGGGGCCGCAGGTTCTGGTTCGGATAATCGATGATCACCTTGCGGGAGAGGCCGGTGATCTCGTCCACCTCTTCACGCATGGTCACGCCTTCGATGATGTCGCCGAAAGCGATCTTGCCGCCGATCTCGGTCAGGATCGGCAGGGAGTAGGGATCCCACTCCACCAGCTTCTGCCCCAGCTCGACCTTCTGGTCGTCCTGCACCTTGAGCCGGGCGCCGTAGATGATCGCGTACTTCTCCTTCTCCCGGCCTGTCTCGTCGTAGATGGCGATGCTGCCGTTGCGCGACATGGCGACGTAATCGCCCTCTTTGTTCTTCACCGTGTTCAGGTTGAGGTACTTGACGACGCCGCTGTTCTTTGCCTCGAGGATGGTCTGTTCCACGACCTTGCTCGCCGTGCCGCCGATGTGGAACGTCCGCATGGTGAGCTGGGTCCCCGGTTCGCCGATGGACTGCGCGGCGATGATGCCGATCGCCTCGCCGATGTCCACGAGCTTCCCGCGCCCCAGGTCCCGTCCGTAGCACATCTTGCAGACGCCGCGCAGCGACTGGCAGGTGAGCACGGAACGGATCTTGATCCGGTCGATGCCCGCCTCGTCGATCCGTTTCACCAGGTCTTCGTTGAGCTCCGTGCGGTTGCCCGCAATGACCTCCTTGGTGATCGGATCGGCGACGTCTTCAGCGGCCACACGGCCGAGGATACGCTCGGACAGGGGCTCGATGATCTCGCCGCCTTCGACCAGGGCCCCCACGATGATGCCGTCCGTGGTGCCGCAGTCCTCCTGCGTGATGATCACATCCTGCGACACGTCGACCAGGCGACGCGTGAGGTAGCCCGAGTTCGCGGTCTTGAGCGCCGTGTCTGCAAGGCCCTTGCGCGCGCCGTGGGTCGAGATGAAGTACTGGAGCACCGTGAGTCCTTCGCGGAAGTTCGCGGTGATCGGGGTCTCGATGATCTCGCCCGACGGCTTGGCCATGAGGCCGCGCATACCGGCGAGCTGCCGGATCTGCTGCACGCTGCCGCGCGCGCCCGAATCGGCCATCATGAAGATATTATTGAAGGATCGCGCCTCCTGCAGCTCCGATTTCTTCGAGGCCCCCAGTTCCACGGCCTCCATGCCCAGCTCGACCATCATCTCGTCGGCGATCTTTTCGGTCACGTTGGCCCAGATGTCGATTTCCTTGTTGTACCGCTCGCCGTTCGTGATGAGGCCCTCGGTATACTGATGGTGGATCTCCATCACTTCCTTCTGGGCCTGGTCGATGAACTTCTGCTTCTTGCTCGGGATATGCATGTCGGAGATGCAGATCGAGATGCCCGACCGCATGGCATAGCGGAAGCCGAGCTCCTTCAGATCGTCGATCAAGACCACCGTGCGGCGCAGGCCGAGCTTGCGGTAGCATTCGTCGATGAGCTTCCCCAGCTCCTTCTTCGTCATCTCCTTGTTCACCGACGAGAACGAGATGCCCTCGGGAAGCACTTCACTGAAGAGGACGCGGCCGATCGTCGTCTCCTCGATCCTGCCGCCGATGCGGACCCGGATCCGGGCGTGGATGTCCGTCACGCCCTGATCATGGGCGATCCTGACCTCGTCGGGGCCTGAAAAGATCCTCCCCTCCCCACGCACGCCCGACCGCGCCTTGGTCAGATAGTAACAGCCCAGGACGATGTCCTGCGACGGGACCGTGATCGGCCGGCCATGTGCCGGGGACAGGATGTTATTGACCGAGAGCATGAGGACCCGCGCCTCAAGCTGCGCCTCGACGGAGAGCGGAATGTGGACCGCCATCTGGTCTCCGTCGAAGTCCGCGTTGAACGCCGCGCAGACGAGCGGATGGAGCCGGATGGCCTTGCCCTCGACGAGGATCGGGTCGAAGGCCTGGATGCCGAGCCGGTGAAGCGTGGGAGCGCGGTTCAGCATCACCGGGTGCTCCTGGATGACCTCTTCCAGGACGTCCCACACCTCGGGCCGCTCCCGCTCGATCATCTTTTTCGCGCTTTTGATGGTCGTGGCGTATCCCTTCTCCTCGAGCTTATTGAAGATGAAGGGTTTGAACAGCTCCAGGGCCATCTTTTTCGGCAGGCCGCACTGGTGCAGCTTGAGATCGGGCCCCACGACGATCACCGAACGCCCGGAGTAGTCCACGCGCTTGCCGAGCAGGTTCTGGCGGAACCGTCCCTGCTTGCCCTTCAGCATATCCGACAGCGACTTGAGCGGCCGTTTGTTCGGCCCGCGCAGCACCCGGCCGCGGCGTCCGTTGTCGAACAGGGCGTCCACGGCCTCCTGCAGCATCCGCTTCTCGTTCCGGATGATAACGGACGGGGCCTTCAGCTCTTCGAGGCGGCGCAGGCGGTTGTTCCGATTGATGACCCGCCGGTAGAGATCGTTCAGGTCCGACGTGGCGAACCGTCCGCCCTCGAGCGGCACGAGGGGTCGCAGCTCCGGGGGGATCACGGGGATGACGTCGAGGATCATCCACTCGGGCTTGTTGCCGGATTTCCGGAACGCCTCGATCACCTTGAGCCGCTTCGTCAGCTTCTTCTTCGTGGCCATCGAGGTCGCGGTCTCGACCTTCGCGCGGATGTCCTCGGACTCCGTTTCCAGGTCGATGGCGGTCAGCATCTCCCGGATGGCCTCTGCGCCCATCCCCGCCTTAAAGGCGCTCAACCCGTAATCCTGCTGCGCCTTGCGCAGCTTCTCCTCGGTCAGGAGTTCTTTCTGCTTGAGCGGCGTGTCGCCCGGATCGATGACGACGAAGGCCTCGAAGTACAGCACCTTTTCGAGCTGCCGGAGCGTCATGTCCAGGAGGGTGCCGATGCGGCTGGGGAGCCCCTTGAGGAACCAGATGTGGGCCACGGGCGACGAGAGCTCGATGTGCCCCATGCGCTCCCGCCGCACCTTGGACTGGATGACCTCCACGCCGCACTTGTCGCACACGATGCCGCGGTGCTTCATGCGCTTGTATTTGCCGCACAGGCACTCCCAGTCCTTGATGGGGCCGAAGATCTTGGCGCAGAACAGGCCGTCGCGCTCCGGCTTGAAGGACCGGTAGTTGATGGTCTCCGGCTTCTTCACTTCGCCGAAGGACCACTCCTTGATCCGGTCCGGGGAGGCGATCTTGATGCGCATCGCGTCGAAGCTGATATCCTTCGGCTTATCGAAAAGATTCAGAACTTCGGCCCGCGCCGTACTCTCCGTCGTCAGTTTTTCTTCCACGGTGGACCTCCCTGAAAACCGCGCACGATGGCCGGTACGCGGCGTTTCCCCTTACCTTGCCGATGAGATCTTATCGAGCCCGATCACCCGTTCCCGCTCATCCTGACGCTCGATCAATTCTACGTCGAGGCAGAGGCTCTGCAGTTCCTTGATGAGCACATAGAACGATTCGGGGAGTCCCGGTTCAAGGGTGTTCTCGCCCTTGACGATCGCCTCGTAGATCTTCGCGCGACCCGATACGTCGTCGGACTTGACCGTCAGGAATTCCTGGAGGCAATGGGCGGCGCCGTAGGCCTGGAGGGCCCAGACCTCCATCTCGCCGAGCCGCTGGCCGCCGAACTGGGCCTTGCCGCCCAGCGGCTGCTGCGTGACGAGCGAATAGGGCCCGATGGATCGGGCGTGCAGCTTGTCGTCGACCAGGTGGTGCAGCTTCAGCATGTACATGTAGCCGACCGTCACCGGCTTGCTGAACGGTTCGCCCGTCCGTCCGTCGTGCAGGACGGACTGGCCCGTGGGCGGCAGCTTTGCCTCTTTCAGGAGCGACTTGATCCGGTCCTCCGACGCCCCGTCGAACACGGGCGTGGCCACATGGAGTCCCAGGGCATGGGCAGCCCAGCCCAGATGGGTCTCCAGGATCTGTCCCACGTTCATACGCGACGGCACGCCGAGGGGATTGAGCACGATCTCCACAGGCGTTCCGTCGGGGAGGTACGGCATGTCCTCTTCGGGCACGATCCGCGAGACGACGCCCTTGTTGCCGTGGCGGCCGGCCATCTTGTCGCCCACGGAAAGCTTGCGTTTCATGGCCACATAGACCTTCACGAGCTTGACCACGCCGGGCGGGAGGTCGTCTCCCCGCTTCAGCCTGCCGATCTTCTCCTCGTAGATGGCCTCGAGGATCTGCAGCTGATTCTCCGCACTGTCAAGGACCTCCTGGAGCTTCGCCGGGTAGTCTTCAGACTCGACCTTGATCTTGGCGTACTCCTTCTCGGGGACCTTGTCGAGGAGCTCCGCGGTCAGCTTCTTGCCCTTAGCCAGTTCGGTCCTGCCGGTCTTGGCGTTCACGACCTTATCGGCGGTCGTCTTGCCGATCAGGAGCCGCCGGATGCGCTTGTACTTGTCCTCCTGGACCGCGCGTTTCTCGTCGGCATACTCTTTTTGGAGGCGGTTGATCTCCTCGCTCTCCTGGGTCTTGAGACGCTCGTTCTTGTCCTCGCCCTTGCGGGAAAAGACCTTGACGTCGATAACCGTGCCCTCGATGCCCGGGGGCGCGTAGAGCGAGGCGTCCCGCACATCGCCGGCCTTTTCCCCGAAGATGGCCCGCAGGAGCTTCTCCTCGGGGGTCAGCTGCGTCTCGCCCTTGGGTGTCACCTTGCCGATCAGGATGTCGCCGGGGATGACCTCTGCGCCGATACGGATGATCCCGTTCTCGTCGAGGTTCCGCAGCGTCTCCTCGCCCAGGTTGGGGATGTCGCGGGTGATCTCTTCCTTCCCGAGCTTGGTATCCCGGGCCTCGATCTCGAACTCCTCGATGTGGATGGACGTGTAGCGGTCTTCCTTCACCAGCTTCTCGCTGATGATGATCGCGTCCTCGAAGTTGTACCCGCTCCAGGGCATGAAGGCCACGAGCACGTTCTGCCCCAGGGCGAGCTCTCCCAGGTCGGTGGCCGGGCCGTCGGCGATCACCTGCCCCTTCTTCACCTTGTCGCCGATGCGTACGACGGCCTTCTGGTTCATACAGGTGTTCTGGTTCGAGCGGGAGAACTTGGTAAGCGGATAGGTATCGATGACCGTCCTGCCCCGTGCGTCCTCGCCTTTCACCGTGATGCGGGTGGAGTCCACCGCCTCCACGACGCCTTCCCGTTTCGCCGAGGCAATGGCGCCCGAGTCGCGGGCCGCGACCCGCTCCATGCCCGTGCCGACCACGGGGGCCTGCGGCCGGAGCAGCGGAACGGCCTGGCGCTGCATGTTCGATCCCATGAGCGCGCGGTTTGCATCGTCGTTCTCGAGGAACGGGATGAGCGCCGCCGAGACCGAGACGATCTGCTTCGGCGAGACGTCCATGTACTCCACTTCCTCAGCGGAGACCAGTTTGAACTCGCCGGCCACGCGCGCCGACACGCTCTCGCCGCTGATCTTGCCGCGGCCGTCCACCGGCGTGTTGGCCTGCGCGATCACGTAGTTCTCGCCGTCCACCGCCGACAGATACTCGATCTCCTCCGACACCTTCCCGCCCTTGGCCTTCCGGTAGGGCGCCTCGATGAACCCGTAGTCGTTCACCCGCGCGTAGGTCGCGAGCGAGACGATGAGCCCGATGTTCGGGCCTTCCGGCGTCTCGATCGGGCAGATCCTGCCGTAGTGGGTGGTGTGCACGTCGCGGACCTCGAACCCCGCCCGTTCGCGGGTGAGCCCCCCGGGGCCCAGGGCCGAAAGCCGGCGTTTGTGCGTGATCTCGGCGAGCGGGTTCGTCTGGTCCATGAACTGGGAAAGCTGGCTCGACCCGAAGAACTCCTTGATGGCGGCGATCACCGGCTTGGGATTGATGATATCGTGCGGCATGAGGGTGTCCAGGTCCTGGAGGCTCATGCGCTCCTTGATCGCCCGCTCCATGCGCGCCAGGCCGATGCGGATCTGGTTCTCGAGCAGCTCGCCGACCGAACGCACGCGGCGGTTGCCGAGATGATCGATGTCGTCCACCTCGCCGGCGCCGGTCCGGAGGTTCACCAGGTACCGGATGACCTCCACCGCGTCCTGCGCCGTGAGCGTGGTCTTGTCGATGGGGACGTCGAGTTTCAGTTTCTTGTTCAGCTTGAGCCGCCCCACGGGCGAGAGGTCGTACCGCTTGGGATTGAAGAACATGCCGTTGAACAGATTCCGCGCCATGTCGATCGTCGGGGGCTCGCCCGGCCGCATCTTGCGGTAGATCTCGAGCAGCGCCTCGTCGGAGGACTGCACCTTGTCCGCCAGCAGCGTATCGCGCATGGCAGCGATCACGCGGATCCCGTCCATGTAGATCACTTCCAGCTTTTCGACCTTGGTCTGGACGATCCGGTCCAGGAACGCCTCGGAGATCTTCTCGTTGGAGGGCAGCAGCACCTCGCCCGTCTCGGGGTCGATCACGTCGCGGAGCACGGCGCGCTCCAGGAGATCCTCGCGCGCGATCGGGATCTCCGTGATGCCGGCCTGTTCCATCTTCTTGACGGCGATGCGGGTGATCTTGGCGCCTTCCTTGACGATCTGCTCGCGCGTGGACTTATCGGTGATCGTCACCGGGGCCTTCTGGCCGGTCAGGACGTCGGCGTTGATCCCCCGGGTGAACCCGTCCTTCCCGATCCGGATGTCCTCGATGGGATAGTACATGCGCAGCAGGTCTTCGTTCGAGTATCCGAAGGCCTTGAGCAGGATGGTGGCCGGGATCTTCCGCCGCCGGTCGATCCGGACGTAGACGATGTCCTTGACGTCGAACTCGAAGTCGAGCCAGGAGCCGCGGTAGGGGATGATGCGCGCCGAGTACAGGATCTTGCCGCTCGCGTGGGTCCGGCCCTTGTCGTGGGTGAAGAAGGCGCCCGGCGAGCGATGGAGCTGGCTCACGACCACGCGCTCGGTTCCGTTCACGATGAACGTCCCGGTCTCGGTCATGAGCGGCAGGTCGCCGACGTAGACCTCCTGCTCCTTGATGTCCTTGATCCGCTTCGTCGAGGTCTGCTCGTCCTTCTCGAAGAACACCAGCCGCGTCTTGACCTTGAGCGGGGCCGCGAAGGTCGCACCGCGCTGCAGGCACTCCCAGATGCTGTACTTCGGGTCTCCCAGCGAGTAGCCGAGGTAGTCCACCATGGCGGTCTCGTTGAAATCGTAGATCGGGAAAACGCTCTTAAAGGCTGCCTGCAGTCCGATCTCTTTCCGTTTGTCGGAAGCGATGTCCTTCTGCAGAAAGAGATCGTAGGACCGCTTTTGGATCTCGATGAGATCGGGAATCTCCAGGATCGTGGGGATCCGGGAGAAGTCCTTCCTCACGCGCACTAGTTCTCTTTTTTCCTTCGACATATGCACACCCCTCGCGCGGCAACCCTGCGCTCCATACGACCGCGGCCCTGCGGGAGGGCTCCGCCGCCGTCACCGGCGACGATCGACCCCTCCGTCCAGAAACGCAAAAAGTCCTCTGCCCTCCGGACCGCCGCCGGAGGGCAAGGACTCGACAATCGTACCGCGTAACGCTTCTTACTTAACCTCGACGGTTGCCCCCGCCTCGGCAAGCTTTTTCTTCATGGTCTCTGCTTCATCCTTGGCCACGCCGGTCTTCACGGGCTTGGGCGCGCCTTCCACGAGATCTTTGGCTTCCTTCAGGCCGAGGCCCGTCAGCTCGCGCACCACCTTGATCACGTTGATCTTCTGCGCTCCGGCGCTCGCCAGGATCACGTCGAAGGCCGTCTTCTCCTCGGCCGCGGCAGCAGGCGCGCCGGCAGCACCGGCCGCAGCGACGGCCACAGGCGCCGCCGCCGAAACGCCCCACTTCTCTTCCAGCATCTTGCTCAGTTCCGCTGCTTCAAGAACGGTCAGACCGCTCAGATCGTCAACCAATTTCGCTAAATCCGCCATGATATTTTCCCTCCTGGAAATGGATACCCTTGTGTACTCCCTATGCGCTTCTGCATCCGGAACGCCGGAGACCGACGATGCTCGTCCCGGTTTCCGGACCCGTTCGGATTTCGTGCTTCGCTTTTCGAACTTGCCCTACCCTTTGTCCGCCTTTGCCCGCATGACCCGCGCGAGCTGACCGCCGGGGGCCGCCAGCACGCCGACGATCCGCGCCGCCGGTGCCTGGAGCAGACCGATGATCTTGCCCCGGAGCACGTCGAGCGACGGCAGGGTTGCGAGCGCCTTGACATCGGCCTCCTGCAGCAATTTGCCGTCCAGGACGCCGACCTTCAGTTCGAGCTTCGGCTGCGTCTTCCCGAATTCGTACAGCACCCGGGCCGGCGCGACCACGTCATCATAGCCGATCGCAATGCCGATCGGGCCCACGAAGTGATCCTTGAGCGGAGCGAGACCGGTGCCGTCCGCTGCCCTGCGCGCCAGCGTATTTTTTACGACCCGGTACTCCACCTTGGCCTGGCGCAGCTTGGAACGCAGCTCGGTGATCTCTTCCACGTTGATCCCCGTGTAGCCGGTGAGCACCACCGACTTGGCGCGCGCAAACTTCTCGTGCAGCTCATCGATTGCCGTCTTTTTTTCTTCTCTGTTCAATGCGGTCCTCCTTTCTTTCAAGAATCCCCGATGACGATCCCGGGAGTCTCGAAAGAACGAAGCGCGCCTTCGTCTTCTGTTCGTACCCGGGTCTCGGCAGGCCCCGTTTCCGGAATTAAACCGCGGTCCCCGTAAGCCCCGCAGCGCCTGCTGTCTCGGACCGACCCCTGTTCTCGCAGGGGTGCGACCTTTACTGGAACAAATTAGTGTTCAAGAAGCGAGCTCCCCGAGTGGGACGTTCGTGGAGCAGGAAATCCCTTTACCCAGCGAGCTTTTCGATCTCGGCGGTGTCAATCCGGACGCCGGGCCCCATGGTGGTAGATATTGACGCGCCGCGCAGGTACTTCCCCTTGCTCGACGACGGCTTCGCCTTCAGGACGGAATCGAGCACCATCTTGGTGTTCGCGATCAGCTTGTCTTCGTCAAAGGAAGCCTTGCCGACCGGCACATGGACGATTCCCGCCTTCTCCACGCGGTACTCCACCTTGCCCGCCCGGATCTCCTGAATGGCCTTGGCCACGTCGAAGGTGACCGTGCCGGTCTTGGGATTGGGCATCAGCCCCCGCGGACCCAGCACCTTGCCGAGTCTGCCGACGAGGCCCATGATGTCCGGCGTCGCCACGACCGTATCGAAATCGGTCCAGCCTTCCTTTTGGATCTTCTCGACCAGGTCTTCGGCGCCCACATACTCCGCGCCGGCGTCGCGCGCCTCCTTGTCCTTGTCCCCCTTGGCGAAGACGAGGATCCGCACCTTCTTCCCGGTGCCGTGCGGGAGGACGACGGTGCCGCGCACCATCTGGTCCGCCTGCCGCGGGTCCACGCCGAGCCTGATCGCCAGGT
>JBJKRX010000113.1:0-3314 GCA_046704425.1 Nitrospirota bacterium | reverse complement strand
CGACTTCCTTACGCGGAAACGGGAAAATGATGGCAGCCGACGGGTGAGCCGTTTTACCATCCCACTACGTTGATTTTTTTTTGTGCGTTATGTGCGTTCTGCGGCTGAGCAGTTCTTTTCACGCTTTTCTTTGCGACCTTTGCGTTCCGTGCGGCCAAATCCAATCTCAACTCAATCATAGGTGATCAGCATCGCCTCTTTGATGACCCGCGCCTTGTCCGCGCCCGCCAGCCGCTCCACGAGCGCCAGCCCGAAGTTGAGCGCCGTGCCCGCGCCCCTGCTCGTCAGGACCGGGCCGTCGCTCACCACGGTCCGCTCCTCGTAGCGGGCTCCGCCCAGCCGGTTGCGGTACGAGGGATACGAGGTCACGCGCTTTCCCTCGAGCACCCCGGCGTTCGCGAGCACATAGGGCGCCGCGCAGATCGCGGCCGTGATCTTTCCCTTGGCCGCGAAGTCCCGGATGAGCGCCTTTACGCGCGGGTCCGCGTTCAGGTTGTCCGCGCCCGGCTGTCCGCCGGGCAGCACCAGCATGTCGAAGGCGTCGGCCTGCACCGCATCGATCGTGCTGTCCGGGACGACCCGGACCTTGCGCGCGCTCGCGACGGGACCGGCGTGCAGACCCGCGATCACGGTCTCGATCTCGGCCCTGCGCAAGACGTCGATGATCGCCACGGCCTCTACTTCCTCGAACCCCTCGGCAAGAAGGATGACGACCTTTGCCATGAACGCCTCCTCCGACCCGCGTTCCCGCGATGTCGTTTCCGTCGATTACCCTATCACAGGCCGGCGATCCGGCAGGGGCTGCCTTCCGGCTGCGCCAGCATCGCTTCGATTATAAACTCTGCTGCGGAACGAGTCAATCCGTGACTTGTTTCCTAGAGCGGTATTCATGCACGGTCAGAAGCACCACGCAGAGGTCGAGGATGGTCACGCCCAGGAGCCACCACGAGCCGTCCAGGCCGAACTGATAGAGCTGGTAGGCGATGAACAGGCTGAGGACGGCTATGGCTGCCGGGTAGGACCAGCGTTTTTTCCTGAGAAGGCCGATCACCAGAAATCCGATCACGAGACCGTGGCTTATCAGATAGAAGGCGGCCACGTGCTGGAACGGCACGGAGAACCGCCCGGCAGCGCGGATGAGCCGGTTGGCAAAGAAGTCATGCGGATCTTCGGCCAGTTCGCCGGCGGTGAGGGCTGCAGCCAGCTTTACGATGAACCCCGGGCTGACCACGAGCACCGCAATTCCGCCGACGAGCTCGGCCAGGGCATGCAGCCCCTTCAGGACGACGCTCACGGCGAATATCCTGCGGAGGGTCTTCTCGTCCGGCGGCCAATGCATAGGAAGAGTATAGCAAGATCGGAATCGGAAGAGCGAGGGGTGTATTCGGCTCAGCGGTAATTATCCGGGGGAGCAGTTTTTCCGTGCATCCTCATGCTCCCCTGACAAAGACGGGCCTCACCGGTTCTCGCCGAAGATCTCGGCAAAGAAATCGTTCATCGCCACCCACGACCGTCGCTCGGCCTTTTCATTATAGGCGACGCCGGTCGTCTTGTCTGTTCCGCTCGCCGGGTTCGTGAAGGCATGGACCGCATCGCTATAGGAGATCAGGTACCAGTCGACTCCCGCGTTCCGCATCTCCTCCATGAAGCCGTTGATCTGCGCCGGCGGCACATGCGGGTCATCGGCCCCGGTCAGCACGAGGACCTTGCTTTTGATGTTTTTCGCATCGTCGGGGTTCGGGGTGTCGAGGCCGCCGTGGAAACTGACCACGCCGGCAAGGTCCGCCCCGCTCCGGGCAAGCTCCAGCACCGTCGTCCCGCCGAAGCAATAGCCGATCGCGGCGATGCGTTTCGGATCGACCAGGGGATGCCTCCGCAGCGTCTCGAGTCCGGCAACGGCACGCGCCCGCAGCAGGGTCCGGTCGTTCCCCGCCCGATACTGCCGGGCGAGCGCCATGGCCTCTTCGCGGGTCGCGGCACGAATGCCCTTTCCGTAGATGTCCGCGGCCAAGGCGACATAGCCGAGCCGGGCCAGCTGGTCGACCCGGCTCTTTGCATAGGCATTGACGCCCCACCACTCGTGCACGACGAGCACGCCGGGACGCCTGCCCTTGATCGCATCGTCATAGGCCAGGTAGCCTTCCAGGTCGGCAGTTCCCTGCGTGTAATCAACCGGCCGGCCGAGAACACCGGCATTCCCCGCGGTCGCAAGCGCGGAAAAAAGAAGCGTTGCAAGGATTCCCTTCACGACGAGCCTCCTGCCGGGTGCCCGGCGGGCGCCCCTGGTATCGGAACATTTGTCTTCTTCGGCGCCGGCTTTTCCGAGGCGTAGTCGCCGTACCTGATCTGGCCGTAGATCGAGAACGGCAGCATCACGGTATCGGCAACGAGGCTGAACGGGACGTCGACGAGGCAGAGCACTCCCAGGCCCTGCGTGTCGCGCATCGCGGGCTTGAAGAGACACTGGAAGTTGAACAGGGTGCCGCTGTAGATCCTCGGCAGCGGAGGGTCCGGCGGACGCCAGTCCGGCCCCGTGAGCCGCGTGATGATCGTGCTGCAACCCATACAGGCGAGCAGCAGACACGCCGCAAGCGCCCGGTGCCAATTCTTCGACCGGAAGAATGAATGGAGAGGCATAGCAGTGGTAATTCCGTTATGACCTAACGATCAAGAGAATATGCAAGTTCTCAGCGCAGGAAGCAATAGTGTTCGAGGTTTAGTCTTTCACCATTCAGATCACCGTATTTTCCTGAAAAGCCACGGCAGGAGATAAACCAACTGCAGGGCATGGAACCATGCCGCTTTTCGCGCCTTGGTCGTCTCTTGCAACACAATAGCCCTTTCTGCGATGACCCCTCCCTTTGCAGCGACCTCCAGCGCAAGAACGCCGCAGATGCAGACCCCCTTGATCTCCAAGGTGCGCGCAAGGTCGGTCCGGATGGCGCGCAATCCCGTCCCGGAGTCGCCGACCTCCGCCTTTCTTTGGGCCAACCAGGTGAGCACACGCTCCGATCGTCTCGGAACGAAGTTCCGGCGGCCCTGCACCATGTCTGCCTGCCCTTTTTCGATCGGCTCTGCCAACCGGGGGATGTCTTGCGCCGAGAACTCGCCGTCTGCGTCGATGATAATGACGATATCGCCGGAGGCCTCTGTGAAGCCGCGCTTGATCGCCGCAATATAGCCGCGGTTGCGTGATTGGATGACGACCTTTGCTCCGTGCCGCCTCGCCAGTTCGGCGGTACGGTCCGTACTGGCATCGTCGACGACGATAATCTCATCTACGAACGGTCTGACCTGGCCCACGGTCGTGACGA
>JBJKRX010000112.1:0-9172 GCA_046704425.1 Nitrospirota bacterium | reverse complement strand
ATCCTTCCTGATCCGCGATTGGCGGCCCCTCTTGTTCGATCCTCTCGCTGCAACGTCCCACCTCTCCCGGGGCCTGCCGCTCGAGGCCGCCTGGGAAGGCCTGCTGCGCGAGCACGCCTGGCTGTATAGACAGATGAATGCCGCGCAGCGGGACCTCTTCGGCCCCTATTTCCTGTACGCCGAGCTCAGGACCGTGGTCGTCTGCCTGAGGCGCGTGAAGCTAAAGGAGGCGGCAGGCGGAGACCTGCTGCTTCGCTACAGCCTGCTTGCGGACCGGTTCCGCGCGGCACTGGTCAAAAGCCCGGACCTGCCTGCCGCAGCCGCGGTGGTGCAGCGCTTTTTTACGCTGCTGTCCCCGCGTTTTACGGACCTGGCTGCCGTGCTCGCGGACAAAGGACTCCGGCAGTTGGAAGAGCACCTGGTCGAGATCTGTCTGGAGGAGTTCGTCCGGAGCTGCCAAGACCCGCTGCTTCGTCTCTACTTTCAAGGCATGATCGACGCACGGAACCTGCTCACCCTGTTCCGGGAGCTCAGGCGCGATACCGCTGTGGTGCCGCGATTTTTGCCGCAGGGCCTCGTGCCGGTCAGGCGGCTCCGGGACTGCGCCCGCGCCGACGACCGGGCAAGGGCCCTTGCCCTGGTGCAGGAGCGTTTCAAAGTTCGGCCGGACCGGCCCGAACCCGCGGTCGTGGAGGTCGCCCTGTACAGCGGCATGACCCGGCTCCTCCGCAAGGCGGGAAGGGGGCCCTTCGGGACCGGGCCGATCCTCGATTATCTCTGGCGCTGCTCCATCGAGGCCATGAACCTGGGCGTGCTCGCCCGGACGCGGGATCTTGACCGCAACGAGGTGCAGGCGGAGCTGGTGCAATGAACAGTGAAGGTCTCGGGAAGAAGATCGTCTTTCTTACGCCCCAGGACGGCGAATATGGGTTCGGTCTGGCCGGGGTCCAGCAGGTGGTTGCCGGGGAAGCGAACGCCGAGGAGATTCTCAAAAAGACCATGGCCGATCCTGCGGCTGGCCTCGTCGTGCTGGACGAGCGGCTGCTCGCGATCGTGACCGAGGACCGGGTCCGCGAGCTCGAACAGGGGTGGCACGGAGTGCTGCTCGTGCTGCCTTCGCCCGAGAAGCCGCCGCCCGAGGCCGAGGACTACGCGGCGCGCCTGATCCGGCGCGCCATCGGGTACCACGTGCGGCTGAACGTGTGAAATCGGTGATTGCATGGGCGGAAGGATACTCGGCATATCGGGCCCCACGGTAAGCGTGGACCTCAAAGGGCTCAAGCTCTACGAGCGCGTGTACGTGGGCCACGCCATGCTGACCGGCGAGGTGGTCCGGATCGAGCAGGACCGGTCGATCGTGCAGGTCTACGAGGACACGCGCGGTTTGGCTGCCGGAGAGCCGGTCAGGGGCGTGGGCATGCCGCTCACGGTGCGCTTGGGGCCCGGGCTCCTGGGCGGCATGTTCGACGGGCTCCAGCGCCCCCTGGAGCGGCTGCGCGAAGAGATGGGACCCTTCATTACGGGCGGCCGGGAGTTCTACGCCCTGGACTACCAGCGGCGGTGGAAATTCAGGCCCGACGTTACGCGCGGCAATGAGGTGCGGCCGGGCGGGGTCCTCGGGACCGTGCAGGAAGGTCCTTTCACCCACTCCATCATGGCGAGCCCCGAGGCAGGGGGCAGGGTGGAGCGCGTCCTGGACGGCACCTTCAGCCTCGACGAGCCCCTGGGGGACTATGCCGAGGGACGCGAGATCCCGGGATGCCACGAGTGGCCGGTGCGGATCGCGCGGCCCTTCCGGAAGAAGCTCCCGCCCCGGGAGCCGCTCATTACAGGCCAGCGCAGCATCGATTTTCTCTTCCCCCTGGCGCGGGGCGGCACGGCCATCATCCCGGGCGGCTTCGGCACGGGCAAGACCATCCTCGAACAGTCCGTGGCCAAGTACGCGGACGTGGACATCGTGGTCTATGTGGGGTGCGGCGAGCGCGGCAACGAGATGGCCGACATGATCGGCGAGTTCGCAGAGCTGCAGGACCCCTGGAGCAAGAGGGCCCTGCGGGAGCGGACGCTCCTCGTGGTCAACACTTCGAACATGCCCGTGGCCGCGCGCGAGGCTTCGATCTACACGGCCGTGACCATGGCCGAGTACTACCGCGACATGGGCTACCATGTGCTCTTCCTCGCGGACAGCCTCTCGCGCTGGGCCGAGGCCCTGCGCGAGATCTCGGCGTCCCTCGAAGAGATGCCGGGCGAGGAGGGCTATCCCACGTACCTCGCCTCGCGCCTGTCCGCGTTCATGGAGCGCGCGGGCGTGGTCGAGACGCTCTCGGGCAGGACCGGGTCGCTCAGCATGATCCTGTCCGTGTCGCCTCCGGGCGGCGATTTCACCGAGCCCGTGACCCAGGCCTGCCTCCGGACCACGGGCGCCTTCCTGATGCTCGACACGTCACTGGCGCAGCGCAGGCACTTTCCCGCCATCAACTGGTTCCAGAGCTATTCGCTCTATGCCGATCATGCCGCGGAGCATTACCGGAAGCAGGTGTCCGCGGAATGGGAGGACCTGCTGCGTCGCTGCCGCAGGATGCTGCAGCAGGAGGAGTCCTTGCGCGAGGTGGCCGAGATCGTGGGGATCGAGGGGCTCCAGGATGCGGACCGGCTGCTCATGCGCATGGCCGAGCGCATTCGGACCGTGTTCCTGCAGCAGAACGCCTACGGCGACGAGGCCTTCTCCCCGCCCCAAAAGACCGTGGCCGTGATCAAGGAGATCCTGGACGCCCATGAACGGGCGGAAGAGAAGCTGAAGCAGGGGATCGCGCTGGAAGAGGCGATGAAGTAGAGACTATGCGCTATTCCGAACACATCTATCGCACCGTGTCCACCGTGGCGGGGCCGCTCCTGTTCGTGCGGAACGTGCAGAGCGCGCGGATCGGCGAGGTGGTCACGGTGCATACACCCGACGGGAGGGACCTGGCGGCCGAGGTGCTCGAGATCGAGGGCGACACGGTCCTGATCGAGGTCTACGGCCCGACCCAGGGTCTTGACGTGGAGCGCACGACCGTGTCCTTCGCGGACGAGGTCAAGACCGCGCCGCTCTCGCCCGCCATCATCGGCAGGATCTTCAACGGCTCCTTCGCGCCCAAGGACGGGGCCCCGCTCTTCATCCCCGAGAAGCGGATGCCGGTCACGGGCGCGCCGATCAATCCCGCTGCGCGCGCCCGGCCCGAGGACTTCATCGAGACGGGCTTCTCGACCATCGACGGCCTGAACACGCTGGTGCGCGGCCAGAAACTTCCGATCTTCTCCTGCGCGGGCCTGCCGTCCAAGGAGGTGGTGGCCGCCATCCTCCGGAACGCGCGGCTCGCGGACCCCGCAAAGAGCTTCCTCGTGGTCTTCGCCGCGCTCGGGCTCACCTTTCACGAGTATTCGTTTTATATGGACGTGCTCGACGAGATGAAGACCGGCTACGTGGCCTTCGTGAACATCGCGGACGAGCCGGTCATGGAACGGCTGCTCGCCCCGCGGTTCGCCCTGACCGTGGCCGAGTACCTGGCCTTCGAGAAGGGCATGGACGTGCTCGTGATCATCACGGACATGACGAACTACTGCGACGCCCTGCGCGAGATCTCCACGGCCCGCGAGGAGCTGCCGGGCAGGCGCGGCTATCCCGGGTACATGTACTCGGACCTGGCGTCCCTCTACGAACGCGCGGGCAGGATCCACGGCAAGGAAGGCTCGGTCACCATGCTGCCCGTGGTGACCATGCCCGAGGACGACATCACCCATCCTATCCCGGACCTCACGGGCTATATCACCGAAGGCCAGATCGTGCTGACCCGGGAGCTCCAGCAGAAGGGCGTGTTCCCGCCGGTGGACGTTCTGCCGAGCCTGTCGCGGCTCATGCAGAAGGGGATCGGAGAGGGGCGCACCCGGGCGGACCACCGCAAGACGGCGAACAAGCTCTACGCCTACTATGCCAAAGGCAGGGACCTGCGGCGGCTCGAGGCGATCGTTGGCAGGGACGGCATGACCAAGGGGGACGTCTTGATGCTGGACTTCGCGGACCAGTTCGAGCGCGAGTTCGTGGGCCAGGGAGGCAAACGCCGTACCGTGGGGGAGACGCTGGATGCGGGGATCGAGCTGATGCGGACGTTCTCGCTTGAACTTCCGTGAGGTAGTCTGATGATCCACCCGACGCGCACGAACCTGCTTCTGCTCAAGGACAAGTCCCGGTCCGTGGTAAACAGCATCGGGATCCTGAAGGCGCGCAAGCAGGCGCTCATCAAGGAATTCCTTGCCGCGACCCTGCCGTTCCTCCGGTCCCGCGAGGACATCCGGCAGGCCTACGGCAAGGCCCTGCGCGAGCTGGCCCTGACCAAGGGCCGCGAGGGCCTGCCCGTGGTCGAGTCCGTGGTCGCGGCAACGGAGCGGGACTTCCGGATCGACGTGATCGAGCAGAGCGTCTGGGGGCTCAAGTACCAGGACCTGCGGTTCCACGACGCGCCCGTGCGCAAGCCCGACGAGCGCGGGTACGACGAGCGCGCGTCCACCCCGCACCTGGAAGAAGGGGCCCTCCTGTTCGAGAAGCTCTTCGAGAACATGCTGCACATCGCCGAGTACGAGTGCAAGCTCAAGCGCCTGGGCGAGGAGATCCTGCGCACCACGCGCAGGATCAAGGTGCTGGAAGAGCTGGTCCTGCCCGGGCTCAAGAGCTCCATCCGCGGCATCGCCCAGTATCTGGGCGAGCGCGAGCGGGAGTCTTTCTATCGGCTCAAGCGGGTGAAGGAGATGCTGAAGAAGGCATAGACCTCTTAAGACAGGAGTTGGCCACAGAAGGCACAAAATTCACAAAGTAAATCGGAGCGAAAGAATGAAACACGAATTAACCGCAGAGGCTCAGAGGTCGCAGAGAAACCCTTAACCCCGAAGTTTTTTCTCAGCGTCTCGGCGCCTCAGCGGTAGATACGAGCTAAGGGTTCTCGTAAGTCTATTATTTTGTGCCTTCTGTGCCTTACGTGGCTAATGAGGTTTTTCTTTTTTATCTGGTGGTATATCCGGTACGAGCTGATGAAAGAGGCTGGACGCGCGTTTGTAAAATCCCTCCGTATGGAAGGAGTCGGGCAGTTTGTAGAGCTCGAAATCCAGGTGGTGGCCGATCTCGTGGAGGAGCGTGCGCAGGAAGGCCTTGAAGGCGACCACGCGCTTCTGCTTGGCCGTGCGCATCCAGAGGGTGATGATCGCCGAGGCCCGTCCCGACGGGCCTTCGTACAGGCCGTGCAGCTCGCCCCAGTTTGCCGAGGGCCGCACCGCCAGCACCTTGATGCGAAGCGGCGGCACCCGGAGCCGCGTCGTGATCCCCATGGCCAGGTCCCTGCAGAGCGTCTCCACCGCAACCCGGTCCTCCGCTTCCAGTGCCTTGGCCAGCCGCGGGATGAAGGGCTGCAGGTCCTCGCCTTGCGGCAGGGCCACGGAATGGATCTCGTCGCTTCTGCGGTATACGCGCTTGGCAGCAGCCGAGAGCTTCTGGTAATAGGAAAAGACCATGAACGAAATCTCCGCGCCTATTATAACGCCGACGCGGACCGTCTTGAAGCCGGAAAAGTCGATTCGATCCGGTTGCCTTGACCCGATATCGCGAGAAAGGCCACGAAATGCTTGAACAGCCGGAAGAAATATGCTACTGTGTTACACGATGCGCAGCCATCGTTAAGCACGAAATCATTGTTTTGTCCTTTGCAACGGAAAGACCATGATCGACCATTCCAAAATTGAAAAAGCGATTGCTCTGCTTCGAGAAGCCGCGCAGCCGAGAAAGATCATTCTCTTCGGCTCATACGGCAGGGGAGAAGGTCGCGGCGAAAGCGACATCGATTTGCTGGTGGTGGAGGCCGCCGTCACGGATCGGGTAGCGGAAATTACGCGCCTGAACCGGATCCTCAGCCCGCTTCGCCTGGCGATAGACCTGCTGGTCGTGAGTCAGGATATGTTCGATTACTGGGCCGCCACGCCGGGGAACGTCTATTTTGCGGCGAGCAGTGAAGGAAAGGTGTTGTATGAAGCAGCATGAGCAGGCGCTGCTCTTTTTGAAAAAGGCGTCTGCCGATTCGACACTCCTTTCCGAGATAGTCTCCTCGGAGCGCATCAGCGATGAAATTTTCGGATTCCATGCACAGCAGGCGGCGGAAAAACTCCTCAAGGCGCTTCTGTCGGAAAAGAGCGTCAATTTCCCCCGTACGCACAACTTGCGCCTGCTGATGGATCTCCTGGCCGACGCCGGCCTCTCACTTCCCTCTTCGCTTGCCGATCTCGACCTCCTGACCTCCTACGGCACGCTCTTCCGCTATGAAGACATTCCTGCGGAAACAGCTCTCGACCGCCATGCAGCCCTTGCAATGGTCACCGCATTGACCGAGCTTGTCGAGCGGACGCTCGGCATTTGCTAGGCGGGAGACAGCAGAAATGCAGACGGTCCACCCCTGTATAGATGTCCGCGATCTCCGGATCGATCCGCCCCTGCTTCTTGCCCCCATGGAGGGGCTGACCCACAGCCCCTTTCGGAGGATCGTGGCTGGCTTCGGCGCGGTCGGCCTGTTTTCCACGGAGATGCTTTCGGCAAAGAGGCTGCCCACGGAAAGCCCCACGGTCTCGCCGTATCTCATCAGGACTGCCGCGGAAAGGCCGCTGTCCTATCAACTCCTGTTCTCCACCATCCAGGAGCTGGCGCCGGCCATCGAGGCACTGCACAAGCTGGCGCCCGACGCCATCGACCTGAATATGGGCTGCCCGGCCCCGGCTGTCCGGAAGTTCGGCGCAGGCATCACCCTCATGGAGCGGCCCGAGGAGGTACGCGCCATGGTGGCAGAGGCGAGGCGACTCACGACGCTGCCACTTTCCGCCAAGATCAGGATCGGCAGCGAATTGGATGAGGGGAAGTTACTGTCCTTCTGCACCATGCTCGAAGACGAAGGCGTCGATATGCTCACGATCCACGCCCGGCTCAAGCAGGAGCCTCTGGACCGGAGACCGCGCTGGGAATGCCTGGCAGCGGTCAAGGAACGCATCCGCATCCCTCTTATCGCGAACGGCGGGATCTTTTCCGTGGAGGATGCGGAAAAATGCCTGCGCATCTCCGGCGCCGACGGGCTCATGCTCGGCCGCGGTGCGGTGACCAGGCCATGGCTTTTTGCCGAGATCGCCCGGCGCGTATACGGAAGTCCCTGTCCGGCCCCGGTCGTGTCCTTGCCTGCCCTCTATGAAGAGTTCATCGACCTGCTCACGCAGTCTTTCCGGCCGGAACATTGGCTGGGCAGGCTCAAGCAGTTCACCCCCTATTTCACCAAGAACTATCCCTTCGGCCACCATCTTGCCATGGTAGTCAGGACCTGCGAAAGCGTGGAAGAGGTGCGGGAACGGGCTGCCCGATTCTTTGCGTCGGCAGGGGACGGTCCCCGATACGCGACCGATTCCGATTCTCCCAAAAGCCCATCAAGAAGCCTGCCCATTCCATCGTAATAACAGCCTGCTGATTTTGCCTCCTTCGCGACCTTTGCGTCTTGGCGGTTCCTGGTTCTGGCCTGGCTTGTTACCAGGTTGGGGAGTATACTTTTCTTAGCTGGAGAAAGCTCGCAACCAGACAGATACCCCGTGTCCGCGCTAATGAAGGAGACCGTCATGCAAAAGATAACCCCATTCATCTGGTTCGAAAAAGGAGCGAAAGAAGCGGCCCGTTTCTATGTCAAGGTCTTCGGGAAAGGGTCGAAGATAAAGGATGTAAGGACGATCAAAAACACGCCGTCGGGCACGGTCGAGGTGGTGGCCGTCGATCTGGCAGGGCAGGAGTTCACCCTCATGGCCGCCGGCCCTTTCCGGAAGATCAACGAGGCCATCTCGTTCGTTGTGAACTGCACGACCCAGAAGGAGGTCGATCACTTCTGGAACGCGCTCTCCCGGGGCGGCGAAAAAGGGCAGTGCGGCTGGCTTAAGGACCGGTTCGGGGTGTCCTGGCAGGTCACGCCCGCGATCCTGTCCAAATTGACGAACGCCCGCGACCCGGCCAAGGCGGCCCGGGTGACCCAAGCGATGCTCAAGATGAAGAAGATCGACATCGCGAAGCTTCGGGCTGCCTATCGCGGGAAGTAAGGAGCACGATATGGCCGAACTCACGATCACGACATTTGTCTCTCTCGACGGCGTGATGCAGGCGCCGGGAGGGCCTGAAGAGGACAGGAGCGGAGGGTTTCCGCACGGCGGTTGGGTCTTCCCCCTCGCCGATGATGACATGGGCAAGGCCATCGTCGAGATCTTCGATAAGGCCGATGCCTTCCTGCTCGGCCGCGGGACCTACGATATCTTTTCCTCCTATTGGCCGAAGGTCACGGACCCGAAGGACCCGGTCGCCTCAAGGCTCAATTCGCTCCCGAAGTTCGTGGCGTCGCGCACCCGGGACGCCTTTTCCTGGCACGATTCCACCCTTGTCCGGGATGTGGTGAAGGAAGTCCCGGAGCTGAAGAAGCGGTTCAGCCGCGAGCTGCAGGTCCACGGAAGCGCCGGCCTTTTGCAGACGCTTATCCAGAACGATCTCATCGACGAATACCGGCTTTTTATCTTCCCGGTCGTGCTCGGGATTGGCAAGCGGCTCTTCGCGAGCGGCGCAATGCCGCGCTCGCTCAGGCTGGTCGATTCACGCACCGCAAGCACGGGAATCATTATGGCCGTGTATCGACCTGCGGGCGCCCTCAAGACCGGATCGTTCGCATAGCAGATCGACGGCATCGAGAAGCGGGAGGATGAGACTATGCGCAGATTGGTCGTTTTTAACCAGATATCCGTCGATGGGTTCTTCACCGACGCGAAAGGGGACATGAGCTGGGCGCACAACCAGGACCCCGAGTGGATGGAATTCGTGTCCGGGAACGCAACGGGCAAGGGCGAGGCCGTGTTCGGGAGAAAGACCTACGAGCTCATGGCAAGCTGGTGGCCGACGCCGGCGGCGATGCAGCAGATGCCGATCGTGGCAAAGGGGATGAACGAAATGGCGAAGGTCGTCTTTTCCCGGACCCTCAAGAAGGTCGATTGGGTCAATACCCGGTTGGTGTCAAGCGATCCCGTTGCCGAGGTGCGCAGGATGAAGAATGAACCTGGCCCGGGTATGGTGATCATGGGCAGCGGCAGCATCATA
>JBJKRX010000111.1:0-49061 GCA_046704425.1 Nitrospirota bacterium | reverse complement strand
TCAGGGATCTTAGCTCTCTGGTTTTCGCCGCTCGCCTCCCTGACGCTACGTGGGTGAACTGCCGAACACCCACGGTCGGACTTTAACCGACAAGTCATACGATATACACGGCATGCTACTAGTTTCTCGTGATTACAATGAGTTATGGACAGGTGTAATCGCCATAAATTTCATTTTTTTTATCATTTTCTTACCTACCCGCCCTCTCTAGCGGTTCATGATGAGGGGAATATTGGACAGTTGTTAGGAGAAATGGCAGGTACGAGACGGTTTCCTGGATTCTTAGAAGGTGTTTAAAGAAGGTTTTGAGCGATGTTTTGTGAGTGTCGCAGATCGAAATGAATAGGCCTGATTCTCATCAATAGAATCAGGCCTTTTATGGTGGCTCCCGGAGCAGGACTCGAACCTGCGACATGGTGGTTAACAGCCACCCGCTCTACCGACTGAGCTATCCGGGAATGGGGAAATCAATCAGAAAATCAGGCTGGTATTCATACCATATCTTATCCGGCCTGTCAACGGGTTCTGTCCTGGCGAGGCCGGGGACCCGGGCCCGTCTCAGCCGCCTTCCTGGCCCCTCTTCAACTCCATGATGACGAGCTTGGCGATTGCCTTCAGGGTATCGAAGACCCCGGTGCCCTCCACGGCAGCGGCCTCGAAGTCGGGCACGCCCTTTGGGTTCAGGACCTTCTTCATTTCATCCACCTGAACGACGTTCGGCAGATCGCGCTTGTTGTACTGGATCACATAGGGGATCTTGTCGAGATCGTATCCCTGCTCGGTGAGATTGGTACGGAGGTTCTCCACGCTCTCGATGTTCGCTTCCATGCGCTCGACCTGGGAGTCCGCGACGAATACGACGCCGTCCACGCCCTTAAGGATCAGCTTGCGGCTCGCGTCGTAGAAGACCTGGCCGGGGACGGTGTAGAGGTGGAAGCGGGTCTTGAAGCCGCGGATCTCGCCGAGGGCGAGGGGGAGAAAGTCGAAGAAGAGCGTGCGCTCCGTCTCGGTGGCGAGCGAGATCATCTTCCCTTTGCTGTCGGGGTTGGTCTTCTTATAGATATACTGGAGGTTCGTCGTCTTGCCGCAGAGACCGGGGCCGTAAAAAACGATCTTGCAGTTGATCTCTCTCGACGAGTAGTTGATAAAGGACATGGGTCGGTAGTTCCTCTCCTCCTAGGGGATAGCCCTGGTCGGCCTAACCAAAGAGCTTATCGATGTCTTCGTCGGTGATTTCCGCGAAGGGGGAGTCGGCGCTCTTGCCCGCGCCCTTGTCGGATTCGACTTTCTGCAGGAGTTGATTGAAGATGGCGCCCAGCACCTCGGCGCTTTTCTTGACCCGGAGCCGGACGAGCCCCAAGGACGAGCGCTGATCGAAGATCACGACCAGGATCACCCGCTGCCCGATGATGGAGATGTGGATGTTGTCCCGCTGGCCTTCGTGGAAAAGGATGGAAAACTCCTTTTCTCCCAAGAGCTTGGCCATGCCGCCCGTGGCCGCGATATTGCCCGCCGTGAGCGACGCGAGTGAGGTCGTGTCCAGATCTTCGGTCTCTCCCGTCGCCGCGATAAGCTGGCCGTTCTTGTCCACCAGAAACACGACCTTGGCGTTGGCCTGCTGCAGGAGACGCTGCAGCTCCGCGTCAATCTGTTTGAACTCTTCCTCGTACATCACCAAGTCGGAACCCAGCATGAGTGCGTCTCCTTGCTCGAAGTATACAGCCGGTCGCGTCGTGCAGTCGAGTAATTAAACCATACTACCCGTTTAAATTCAAGCTTTTTTTGGCGGTTTCCGCCACGGAAAAAGCCGGGGGCGCTGCTCCCCGGCTCCTCCCATTGCCTTTTCTCGGTGCAGGCCGTTATGCCTTGGACATGGCCTGCAGCTTCTGCAGGCTTTCCCAGTCCTCGTCCACCTGCTTTTGGAACGACTCGATCAGTCCCTCGTTCCCCGGTGCGAAGAGGTGTTTGAACCGGCCCTGGGGTTTGAGCCAGTCGGTGATCGGCTTCTTCTTGTCCTTGGGGTCGTAGTTGATCGTCCACTTCCCGCCGGCCACTTCGTAGAGCGGCCAGAAGCACGTCTCCACTGCCAGTCGGGAGAGCAGGATCGAGTCGTTCGTCTGAGAGCGCCAGCCGCGGTTGCAGGGCGACATGATCCCCATATACGCAGGACCGTTCGTGGCCAGGGCCTTCTTCACCTTGGTCACGAGATCTTTCCAGTTGTGCGGCGAGGCCTGGGCCGCATAGGCCACGTTGTGCGCTGCCATGATCCGCGTCAGGTCCTTCCGGCGAGTGGTCTTGCCCGGGATCTTGGAACCCACGGGTTGGGTGGTCGTGTCCGCGGCAAAGGGGGTGGCGCTCGAGCGCTGGATGCCCGTGTTCATGTACGCGCCGTTGTCGTAACAGATATACAGGAGCTGGTGGCCGCGCTCCATGGCGCCGGAGAGGGCCTGAAACCCGATATCGTAGGTGCCGCCGTCACCGCCAAAGGCGATGAATTTCATGGTCTTGCTGATCTTGCCCTTTTTCCGGAGCGCCCGGTACATGGTCTCGATCCCCGCGGCCGTGGCAGCCGCGTTCTCGAAGGCGCTGTGCATCCACGGCACCTTCCAGGCCGTATAGGGGAAAAGGCAGGTCGAAACCTCAAGGCAGCCCGTGGCGTTCGCGATCACTACCGGCTCGTCAACGGCCATCAGGACCTGACGCACGACGGTCGGCGCGCCGCAGCCGGAGCAGAGGCGGTGGCCGCCCGTAAGCAGCTCTTCCTTATGGGTCAAGGATTTTAACGTAAGGGGTTTTTCCTGGGTCGCGCTCATATTTTCTCTCCTCGCTTTTCCTCTGCGGTGAGCTGGGGTTAATTTCGGACCGTAATGTACTCTTTCGCCATCTTGACCGTGCCGGTCTTCGCGACCTCCGCGGTCTCCTCGATCACCTGGTCCACGTCGAGCGGCATGAGGTCCCTGCCGCCCAGGCCGTAGATCTTATTGATCAGGTGCGGACCCCGGTGCGGGTAGAGTGCAGAGGCGATCTCCATGAAGAGCGGGCCAAAGCCGCCGTAGGAGTCCGCCCGGTCCATGACGCAGACGGCCTTGGCGTCCTTGAGCGCGGCACCCACTTCCTCGTAGGGAAAGGGTCGGAAGAGCCGGGGCTTCAGGAGCCCTGCCTTGACGCCCTTGTCGCGGTACCGGTCGACCTCGTCCTTGATCGTGCCGGCCGCGGAGTTGAGCGCCACGAGCACGACCTCGGCGTCCTCGAGCCGGTAGGTCTCAAAGAGGCCGTAGGTGCGGCCCGAGAGCTTGCCGTACTCGGCGGACACGTCCTGCACCACCTGCTTCACATGCAGCATGGCCTCATGCTGGGCGCGCTTGTGCTCCATATAGTAGTCCGGCAGCACCAGGGCGCCGATGCTCTTGGGGTTGTCGATGTCCAGGAGCGGATTCATGGCAAGATACTCGCCTACGAAGGCCTTCACGTCCGCATCGGTCAGATACTGCATGCTCTCGATGGAATGGCTGATGATGAACCCGTCCAGATTGACCGCGATCGGAAGCCGCACGTCCTTGTGCTCGGCGATCCGGTAGGCCATGATGGCGTTGTCGTAGGCTTCCTGGGCGTTCTCGCAGAAGAGCTGGATCCAGGAGCAGTCGCGCATGCCCATGCCGTCGGAATGGTCGCCGTGGATATTGAGCGGCGCGGAAAGGGCCCGGTTCACCAGCGCCACCAGGATCGGCAGCCGGTAGCCCGAGGCGATGTGCAGCATCTCCCACATGAGGGCCATGCCCTGCGAGCTCGTCGCCGTGGCCACGCGGCCGCCGGCCGCGGACGCGCCGATGCAGGCGCTCATGGCGCTGTGCTCGCTCTCCACCAGGATCATCTCGGTATCCACCTTGCCGTCGGACACGAACTTGGTGAAGGATTCCATGACGCCGGTGGACGGCGTGATCGGGTAGGCCGGCATCACATCGGGATTCAACTGGCGAAGCGCCTCGGCAACGGCCTGGTTGCCGGTCACCGCCACGGTCTTGGTCGTCGTGCCTGCCATGTTATTTGCCCTCCTCTTCCATGACGATGGCCTTGTTGCCCTTCTTGCCCGGGCACTCCATGGCGCAGACGCCGCAGCCCTTGCAGTGATCGTAGTCGAAACCGGTCATCTTCTCGTCCTTGACCATGACGGCGGAATCCGGGCAGTAGACCCAGCAGAACAGGCACTGGATGCAGTTCTCTTCCACCCAGCGCGGCCGGAAGGAACGCCAGGAGCCCGTTTTGTACTCCTGTGCATTGCCGGCCTTGAGCACCGCGCCGGCATGGGGCAGCTCTTTCCAGTTCATCGGTTTCATCCCTGCTTTACCTCCTCGTACCCGCGTTTGACCGCGACGAGATTCCCGTCGATGATCTTCTGGGCGAACTTCTTGCCGAAGCTCCCGCGCACGTCCTCGAGCAGCACGTCCATGGCCACGATGCCGGTGGCCTTGTTCAGGGCGCCGAGCATCGGCGCGTTCGGCAGGGGCCGACCGATGTTCTCGATGGCGATCTTGGTCGCATCGATCGTGAAGACCTTCTGGGAGGGCTTTGCCTGCAGCTTGTTCCGAACCTCCTTCGGGTCCTTGCTTGTATTGATAATGAATACCGCGTCGTCCTTCGCCCCCTCGGCCACGTTGATCGCGTCGAGGAGCGAGGCGTCCACCACGGCGACCACGCCGGGATTCAGCACCGGACAGTGCATGCGCAGCGTCTTCTCGCTGATCCGGTTGTAGGCGCGGAGCGGCGCACCCGCGCGCTCGGGGCCGTATTCCGGGAAGGCCTGCACCTGCCGGCCGCCCGAGAGGCAGGCGTCGGCAAGCACCTTCGCGGCGGTCACCGTGCCCTGTCCGCCCCGTCCGTGCCATCTGATCTCGATCATCTCAGCCATATGAACCTCCATGGATAACTTCGACGACTACGTCCAAAATTCTAAACCCATAACGGTAATATAACGATAATAACCGAAGAGAGTATTCTCTGATGTTTCGTGCTTCGCATTTCGGATTTGCTGTACAGCTACATTTCCCGCCGGCCTTCGAGCGCCCGCTGGATCGTGTTCTCGTCGGCGTATTCGAGGTCCCCGCCCACCGGGAGTCCGTAGGCGATGCGCGTGACGCCGATGCCGAGGGGTTTGATGATCCCGGCGAGATAGAGGGCCGTGGTCTCGCCCTTCACCGTGGGGTTCGTCGCCAGGACGACCTCCCGCACCTCGCCTCCCCGGAGCCGGTCCAGAAGCCCCTCGATCCGGAGATCCTCGGGCCCCACGCCGTCGAGCGGGGAGATGGCGCCGCGCAGGGCGTGATACCTGCCCCGGAAGGCGCCGGTCTTTTCAAGCGCCAGGATATTGCTCGGCTCCTCGACGATACAAAGCACCGACCCGTCGCGACGGACGTCCCGGCAGATGGTGCAGACCTCATCCTCGGTGATATTGTTGCAGATCGAGCAGTAGCGGCTGCTGTTCTTGAGGTCCACGACGGCCCGCGCAAATTGCTCGGCATCGTCCTGCGGCATGGCGAGCACGGCGAAGGCCAGCCGTTCCGCGCTCTTGCGGCCGATGCCGGGAAGCCGCATGAAAGCATCGACCATGCGGCCGAGAGCCTTGCCCGAGATGCGGGTGTCCTGTTCTCCCGCCCGCTCCCGCTTTCGCTCTCGTGCCGCCGGAGCCTGTGATCCCCGCGGGACCGCACCCTTGCCGGCTACGTCACCCTGGTCCATGCAAACCGCATCTGCGCCGCTCGGGCGCCCTTCCCGTACCGCCACCCGGAACGCGTATTGCTAAAACAGCCCCGGCGGCAGGCCCATGCCCGCGCTCAGCTTGGCCATCTCCTCTTTCATAAGGTCTTGTGACTTTCTGAGCGCTTCGTTCACTGCTGCCACCACGAGGTCCTGCAGCATTTCAATGTCCTGCGGATCGACGACCGACGGGTCGATCGTGAGGGAGAGCACTTCCTGCCGACCGTTCGCGACCACCGAGACCATGCCGCCGCCTGCAGACGCCTCCACGGTCTTGCTGCCTGCCTCTTCCTGGAGCTTTTTCACCCGCTCCTGCATCTGCTGGGCCTGCTTCATCAGATTGCTGATCATGTTTTTAGACATAACGGGTACCTGCTCTGCTGCGGTTTTTTTGGAATGAGAAAGGTATTTTAAAAGAACAGGCAGGGCTTTGCAAGAAAAAACAAGGCGCTTATGGTTTTATAAAAAAAACAAATGGTCCGCAGGGCCGCTCTCCTTATTCCTCCGGCGCCTCGTGGTCCACGACCTCACCCTGCGGGAAGACGCTCAATACGTCGCGCAGCGCGGGGTCCGGATCGACGGGACGGGTTTTCCGTGCCCCTGTCCCCTTTGCCGATGCGGGCGGGGCATCGCCGAGCGGCCGGATCGTAAGGGTCAGCCGCTTGTTCGCGGCATCCGCGATCGCCTCTTCGATCAGGGCGCGGTTTTCCCGTTTCTCGACGAGGTCCACCTGAAACCTGCTTCCTGCAACGCCGATCACGAGAGCCTGGTCCTCTTGTTCGAGGATGCGGCTCTGACTGAGCGCCGAGGCGAGCCCCGGCTTTTTCGCCTTCACGGCAGCGAGCACGCGGGTCCAGAGACTCCCCGTGCCCTGCGGCGTCTCTGCGGAAGGCGCTGCCGCGCGGTAGGACGCGGCCGGCTCGCGCACACCCTGCGGCGGCGCGGAGGCGACGCCGGACTGCGGAGAACCGAGACGCGCCTCCAGCTCCCGGATCCCTCCCAGCACCTCGGAGAGCGGCGCGAGCGGACCGAGACGGCAGGCCTTGAGCAGGCCGATCTCGAGCGTAAAGCGCTGGTGTGGTGACCGCCGCAGGTCCTCGTAGGTACGCGATAAGCTGTCGAAGAGAAGCAGCAATCGGTCGGCATCCGCCGCCTTCGCCTGATTCTGCAACGCCTCGATAGCGGACGCGGGCAGCTCGATGATCCGGCCCGGTTCAGCGGCAGCGTTCACGACCAGAAGGTTCCGCAGATGCTCGATCTCCCCGGAAAGGAACTGGCGCATGTCCTGTCCCTGCTCCAGCAGGTCGTCCACTTCCCGCAGCAGGCCGGCGGCGTCATGCGCAAGCAGCAGGGCGGTGAAGCGCGCCAGCCGCTCCTGGCCCACGATGCCGAGGATCGCCTGGAGGTCCTCGTCGGTGATCGTCTTGCCGCTGTACGAGACTGCCTGGTCCAGCAGGCTCTGAGAGTCGCGCATGCTCCCCTCGGCGGCCCGCGCGATCATGGCCAACCCCTCGGCGGTCACGGCGATGCCCTCCGCCGCGGCGATCGTCTGCAGGCGCTCTATGATCTCGTGTGGGGATACGCGCTTGAATCCGTAGTGCTGGCAGCGGGAATGAATGGTGGCGGGAATCTTCTGGGGCTCGGTCGTGGCGAAGATGAAGATGACGTGCGGCGGCGGCTCTTCAAGGGTCTTCAAGAGGGCGTTGAAGGCCTCGTTCGTGAGCATGTGCACCTCATCGATCACGTAGACCTTGTACTTACCGCCCACGGGCGCGTATTTCACCGTCTCGCGCAGTTCCCGGATGTTCTCGATGCCGCGGTTCGACGCGCCGTCGATCTCGATGACGTCCACGGCCGTTCCGGCCGCGGTCTCGCGGCAGGAGTCGCAGGTGCCGCAGGGGTGCGGCGTGGGGCCTTCGGCGCAGTTGAGCGCCTTGGCAAGGATGCGCGCTGTCGTGGTCTTGCCGACCCCGCGCGGACCGGAAAAGAGGAAGGCATGGGCCAGCCTGCCCGACGCAACGGCGTTCTGGAGCGTCCGCGTGATGTGCCCCTGGCCCGCCACATCCTCGAACACCTGGGGCCGCCACTTTCTTGCCAGGACCTGATAGCTCATCGCGCCCTCGGGGGATCGGCGCCGGGGAGGGACCTGCCGGCGACGGTACGGGAAAAGAAAAAGCTCATCAGCCCGGGCACCCCTGCGGCACACCCGGAACCCGCTTACCGCTGCTTCCTTCCGGACCTGACGGGGTTCACGGGACCGCGGTTGCGCAGGACCCGGGCTCATGAGCGCATTTCGATCGTTCCGAATCGTTACTGCATATCTGGCGGAGAGGCCGGGATTCGAACCCGAGTTAGGTTTCCCTAAACACGCTTTCCAAGCGTGCGCCTTCAGCCGCTCGGCCACCTCTCCGGTTGTGACGTATGCCTGCGAACTATTTTTTTGTAATGGCGGACAGGGAGGGATTTGAACCCCCGGTGGAGTTTCCCCCACAACAGATTTCGAGTCTGCCGCCTTCAGCCAGCTCGGCCACCTCTCCGGTTCACGATGTCTTGTCTGTCTGCTTCTGCCGCACCTGCTGAAAAAACCCCTGCAGTATGGCTCGGCAATCTTCCTCAAGCACGCCGGACGTTATGCGGTACTGATGGTTCAACCGACCGTCACGGACCACATCGTACACCGATCCGAGGGCCCCTGCCTTCGGGTCCCGACAACCATAGACCAGCCGGTCGATCCGTGCGAGCACGAGCGCGCCGGCGCACATGAGACAGGGTTCCAAGGTAACGTAAAGGGTCGCACCCTGCAACCGCCACCTGCCCAGCCGTGCCGCCGCCTCGCGCACCGCGAGCAACTCCGCATGGGCCGCAGGATCCTGCCAGGTCTCGCGCATATTGTGCGCCGCCGTGACGACCTCCCCCCCCACGACGAGCACCGCGCCGATCGGGGTCTCGCCGGTTGCCGCGGCCTTGGCGGCCTCGTCCAGGGCGAGGTGCATGAAGGTTTCATCCGACGGTACGGTGCGGTCGTGCATCGCTGTTGCCCCTCCGTTCTCCGGCTGCAGAAAAATGGTGCGCCCAAGAGGATTCGAACCTCTGGCCTACGGATTCGTAGTCCGTCGCTCTATCCAGCTGAGCTATGGGCGCAGAGCGGGCAACGACCCGGTGCGACGGTTATCGGGAGACGCCGCCGCCCAGGGTGATCGTGATCTTCGGGTTCTGATACGAATGCGCGCCGGGATACAGCCCGAACAGCCATCCCTTCCACTGCGGCTTACCCGGCTCATCGATGACGATCTGAGCTGCCGGATTGTTCGGCTGGTTCGATCGTGAGATGATTTCCGTATCGTTCATCTTGAAATCGGGCACGAAGGCAATGACCTTGATCGTGAGATCGGTCCGCGGCACCTTCTGCGCGGAGCCGACGGCAATCGTATATTCTTTCGTCTTGAGACTGTCTTTGTCCTGGATCGTGATCCGCACTGCCTTCCAGCGGGCCCGGACCTCCTTCGACAGCACGAGCTTCCGCTCGACCTTCGGCAGACCCGCCGAGTCCTGCGCCTGCATGCCCGCTTCCGTCCCGGGATGCCCCAAGGGCATCGACGAATGGGCCCGCTCCTCGTTCTTGGTACAGGCGGAGAAAGCGACGACACAGACCAGTGCGACGATAACGGCAAGAAGCTTCTTCCCCATAGGATGTGGTCCTCCTCGGATGTGATGCGTGCGATGCCGTGCGGGATATGCGGGCCCGGAAACTGGCGGAGAGGCCGGGATTCGAACCCGGGGTGGAGTTTCCCCCACAACTGCTTAGCAGGCAGCTGCCTTCAGCCTCTCGGCCACCTCTCCCCATGTTGCAACACGATGTATCCCTCGTCTCTCGTGCACCATCAGCGAAATGGCGGAGAGAGAGGGATTCGAACCCCCGGAGCTTTCGCTCAACGGTTTTCAAGACCGCCGCCTTAAACCGCTCGGCCATCTCTCCGTTGACTGCAGAACAACGTTCAATGATCAGCGTATACAGCGACTAAGCGTTTTTCCTGTTTCTTCTGAACTCCGTACTCAAGGAACCCTGAACTATTCTTTTGTTATCCTCTCCACGCCGCCCATATACCGCCGCAGCACCTCCGGGATCACCACCGTACCGTCGGGCTGCTGAAAGTTCTCGAGGATGGCCACGACCGTCCTGCCGACGGCCAGTCCCGAACCGTTCAGCGTATGCACCAGCTCGGTCTTTTTCGAACTCTTCGGCTTCCAGCGGATGTTGCCGCGCCGCGCCTGGAAGTCCTCGAAATTGGAGCACGACGAGATCTCGCGGTACCGCTCTTGCCCGGGCAGCCACACCTCGAGGTCGTAGGTCTTGGCCGCGGAAAAACCGAGATCGCCGGCGCACAAGGCGACGACGCGGTACGGAAGGCCGAGCCGCCGCAGGACCTCCTCGGCGTTCCGGGTAAGTCGCTCGTGTTCCGCGTACGAATCCTCGGGCCGCGTGAAGGCAACGAGCTCCACCTTGTTGAACTGGTGCTGCCGGATGAGACCGCGCGTGTCCTTGCCATAGGATCCCGCTTCGCGCCGGAAGCAGGGCGTGTATGCCGTATAGCGCAGCGGAAGGTTCTCTTCGGGCAGGACCTCGTCCCGGTGAATGTTCGTCACCGGCACCTCGGCAGTGGGGATCAGATAGTACGTCCCGTTCTCTACCTTGAACAGCTCTTCCTCGAACTTGGGCAGCTGGCCTGTGACCGTCATGCTCGCCCCGTTCACCAGGAACGGCGGCAGGACCTCGCAATAGCCGTGATCGCCGGTGTGCAGGTCGAGCATGAAGTTGATGAGCGCCCGCTCGAGCCGTGCCCCCGCCCCTTGGTACAGGGCGAAGCGAGCCCCCGTGATCTTGGCGGCCCGGTCGAAATCGATGATGCCCAGATACTCGGCGAGATCCCAGTGCGGCTTCGGCGCAAAGGGCAGGACCGGCGGGTCGCCGCCTTCCGGTGACCAGCGCCGGATCTCCGCGTTGTCGTTCTCGTCCTTGCCGTCCGGCACTGAGGCGTGCGGCAGGTTGGGAAGCGTCAGGAGATAGTTCCGCTGCGCCTCTTCCGTCTCGCGCGCCTCGGCCTCGCGTGCGGCGATCGCATCGCCGACCGCACGCATGGCCGCGACCTGGTCATCGGCCGCGCCGCCGGCCTTCTTGATCCGACCGATCTCCTCGGACGCTTCGTTCCGCTGGCGGCGCAGGATATCGATCTCCTGCTGGGCTGCGCGCCGCCGCGCGTCCAGCGCGAGAAATTCCGTGAGATCGATGTGCAGGCCGCGGCGCGCAAGCGCTGCGACGACTGCGGGGCCTTGCTCTCTGACGACGCGAAAATCGAGCATTTAAACTAGCATTCTCCTCATACCTTGTCAATATCTTTTCTTGATCATACGGTTCCGGATCGCCTTGATCTTGATCTGGATTACGTCGGGATCCGAGTATGCCGGGGCGATCTCCTGATACAGGGCGAGCGCCTCCTCCAATTGGCCGTCGAACTCGAGCGTCTCGGCGAGAGCGAACTTGGCCTTCACGGCGAACGACGGGTCCGGATTGAGGGCGATCGCCTTCCGGTAGCAGGTTTCGGACCGGTTGATGGCGCCCGTGGCGAACGCGGCCGTTCCCATGCGGAAGTACGCGAGAGGGGTCTGCTGGCCGCGCGGGAACTCGGTCACCTCCTGCTGCCAGGTCGTCAGCGCCTCGCCGACCTTGTTCACGCGGGACAGGCAGTCGGCGAGACCGTAAAGGCTCTTCTCGCGCACCTCGCGGTTCGAATAGGCCGCCGCCTTGCGATACTCAGGGATCGCGCTCGCGCAGTCGCTGTTCCCGAGATCATAGATCTGGGCGATGTACCACTGGGCGTGCGCCGCCCGGTTGCTGTCCGGGTAGGTCCGGAGCAGGAGCCGCAGGGTCCGGAGCGCCTTATCGGTCTCGCCCAGGTACAGGAACTGGGTCACCCCGGCCCAGTACAGCGCCTCGTCCGCGCGGGAGCTGTCCGGATACTCCCGGACGAGCTCCAGGTACATCCGGACCGCCGCGGGATAGTCTCCTGCGTTCCACCGCTTCATGGCGGCTGCATAGGCGTTGTCCGCTCGATGGTCGAAGAGCGAGCAGCTCGTGCAGGTCGCAAGAAGCAGAACGATGGCCAGCAGCTTTTTCATGGTGCCGGGACCGCGCCGCCGGTGTCCGCCTTCGGTTCGACACCGTCCTTTTCAAGGGGGACATCCTTTTCGTCGTCCCGCTCCACCACCTTGGCGAGACTCACGACCCGGTCGTTCTCCTCGGTCTCGAGCAGCCGCACGCCCTGGGTGTTCCGTCCCTGGACCGAGATGTCCCGGGCGCGCGTCCGGAGGATCTTCCCGTCCTTGGTGATCAGGATGATCTCGTCGTCTTCGGACACCTGGGCCATGCCGACGACCCTGCCGTTCTTCTCCGTGATCTTGATGGTGATGATCCCCTTGCCGCCGCGGGACTGACTGCGGTAGTCGTCGAGCTGACTCCGCTTGCCGTACCCCTGTTCGGTCACGGTCAGGACCGTGGCATCGTCCCGGACGATCTCCATGCCGACCACCTCGTTCCCGGCATCCAGTCGCACACCGATGACCCCCTTGCCGGTCCTGCCGATCTCGCGCACATCGGACTCGTTGAACCGGATCGAGAGGCCGTCGCGGGTGCCGAGGAACACGTCGCGGGAACCGTCGGTCACCTCGGCGGCGATCAGCTCGTCCCCTTCCTCCAGCGTGACGGCGATGATGCCCGAGGGCCGGGGATGGCTGTAGGCCTCGAGCGCGGTCTTCTTGATGATCCCCTGCTTCGTGGCCATCAGGATGAAATGATCCGGCGTGAACTCCCGCACCGGCAGCGCGGCCGTGACGCGCTCGTCCTGCCCGATCTGGAGGAGGTTCACGATCGCCTTGCCCTTGGCCTGCCTTCCGGCCTCGGGGAGCTGATGGACCTTGAGCCAGTACACGCGCCCTTTGTTCGTGAAGAAGAGGATATAGCTGTGCATGGTGGCCATGAAGAGGCGGCGGACGAAGTCCTCCTGCCGAATCTCCATGCCGATCTTGCCCTTCCCCCCCCGCCGCTGGGCTCGATAGAGGGTGAGCGGGTTGCGCTTGATGTATCCCGCATTCGAGATGGTGATCACCATCTCCTCGTCCTTGATCAGGTCCTCGATGCCGATCTCCGTGGTCTCGGCCGTGATCTCGGTCCGGCGCGGGTCCCCGTACTCCGCCTTGAGGGCGAGAAGCTCGTCCCGGATGATCTGCATCACGAGCGTTGGGGACCCCAGGATCTCGGTGAGCCGTGCGATCTCTCGGAGGGTCTCCTCGTACTCTGCGACGATCTTGTCCCGCTCGAGGCCGGTGAGCCGCTGGAGCCGCATCTCCAGGATCGCCTGCGCCTGGACCTCAGAGAGGCCGTAGGTGCCCATGAGGCCCGTTCGCGCCTCCTCGGGGCTCGCGGCGGCCTTGATCAGCGCGATCACGGCGTCGATGTTCTCGATCGCGATCTTGAGGCCCTGGAGGATGTGCGCGCGCTCCTCAGCCTTGCGGAGATCGTACTTGGTCCGGCGGATCACCACCTCGCGCCGGTGCTGCAGGAAATGGGAAAGGAGTCTGCGGAGGTTCAGAATGCGGGGCTGGTTGTTCACCAAGGCCAGCATGATCACCCCGAAGGTGGCCTGCAGGTCCGTATGCTTGTAGAGCTGGTTCAGGACCACGTTCGCGATCTCGCCCTTCTTGAGCTCGATCACGATGCGCATGCCCTGCCGGTCGGTCTCGTCGCGGATCTCGGAGATCCCCGTGATCTTCTTCTCCTGAACCAGCTCCGCCACGCGCTCGAGGAGGCGGCGCTTGTTCACCTGGTAGGGCAGCTCGGACACGATGATGCACTCGCGGTCGCTGCGCATCTCCTCGATCACGGCCCGGGCGCGCATCTGGATGATCCCGCGGCCCGTGGTATAGGCCTGCCGGATGCCTTCGTACCCGTGGATGAACCCCGCGGTCGGAAAATCGGGCCCCTTGATCACCGACATTAAATCCGCCACCGCGGCCTCGGGGTTGTCGATCAGGAGCACGAGCCCGTCCACCACCTCGCCCAGGTTGTGCGGCGGCACGTTCGTCGCCATGCCGACCGCGATCCCGGCGGACCCGTTGATGAGCAGGTTCGGAACCTTCGTGGGCAGCACCGCGGGCTCGACGGTGGTCTCGTCGAAGTTCGGTACGAAGTCCACCGTCTCCTTGTCGATGTCCGCCAGAAGCTCTTCGGCGAGCTTCGTGAGCCGCGCCTCGGTGTACCGGTAGGCGGCGGCAGAATCGCCGTCCACGGACCCGAAGTTCCCCTGGCCGTCCACGAGAAGATAGCGCATATTGAAGTCCTGCGCCATGCGCACCAGGGTGTCGTAGACCGCGCTGTCGCCGTGGGGATGGTACTTCTTGAGCACCTCGCCGACCACGCCCGCGCACTTGGAGTACTTGCGGTTGTGCAGGAGTCCCTCGCGGAACATGGCGTAGAGGATCCGACGGTGGACCGGCTTCAGTCCGTCACGCACGTCCGGCAGGGCCCGCCCCACGATCACACTCATGGAGTAGTCGAGGTAGGCGGTCTTCATCTCCTGTTCGATGTTGACCAGGGTTTTCTGTTCCGGGGTTTCCATGGGGTTCTGCGTTCGTTCCTTCGGCGGCGGGATGCCTAGATATCCAGATTCCGGACCTCAAGCGCGTGGCGCTGGATAAAGGCCCGGCGCGGTTCCACGGCGTCTCCCATCAGGATCGTGAAGATCTCGTCGGCCTTGATCGAGTCCTCGATAGACACCTGCAGGAGGGTGCGCTTCTCGGGCGTCATGGTCGTTTCCCAGAGCTGGTGGGGGTTCATCTCGCCCAACCCCTTGTACCGCTGGATCGAGAGGCCCTTCTTGGCCAGGTCGAGCACGTATTGCACCAGTGCGCCCGTGTCCGCGAACTCCCGCTCGTCGCCCTTCTCGCGGATGCGATAGACGGGACCGTCGAGCCCGAGGACCGCGGGGGAGCGGCTCTGAAGCTCGCGGAACTCCGGCGCGGTGACGAAGTTCTCGTCGAACAGGATGCTCGAGTGGATGCCGTCCCAGGTGCTGTCGAACCGGAGCCGGTAGGCCCCGTGCTCCTCGTCCTTGTCGATCGCCCAATCGATCACGGTCTTGGGCCGCTCTTTCCTGACCGACTCTTCCAGGAAGGCGGCCAGGGACTTCACCTTCTCCTCGTCCTTGAAGGTCGCCTTGTCGATCGTACGATCCTGCAGCACGGCGCGCAACGCCAGGGTGTCAATCCGCTTCCGCCGGAAGGTGTCCAGGTTCTTCTCGAACTGCACGAGCTTCTTGAGCGTTGCGGTCAGACGATCGCCCGTCAGCCACGCGTCCTGCTCGGGGGAAAAGAGCTCGATGTCCTCGGCTGCGAGATCGAGCAGGAAGTCCTCCATGTGCGAGTCGTCCTTGATATAACGCTCGGTCTTACCGCGCTTGATCTTGTAGAGCGGCGGCTGGGCGATGTACAGATAGCCCCGCTCGATGACCTGGGGCATCTGGCGGAAAAAGAAGGTGAGCAGAAGGGTCCGGATATGGGCGCCGTCCACGTCGGCGTCGGTCATGATGATGATCTTGTGGTAGCGCAGCTTCGCGATGTCGAACTCCTCGGGACCGACGCTCGTGCCCATGGCGGTGATCAGCACCTTGATCTCGTCGCTCGAGAGCATCTTGTCGAAGCGGGCCTTCTCGACGTTCAGGATCTTACCCTTCAGCGGCAGGATGGCCTGGTTCTTCCGGTCCCGCCCCTGCTTGGCCGAACCGCCGGCCGAATCTCCCTCCACGATGAAGAGCTCGGACAGGGCCGGGTCCTTCTCCTGACAGTCGGCGAGCTTGCCGGGAAGGGACGTGGAATCGAGCACGCCCTTGCGCCGGGTCAGCTCACGGGCTCGGCGGGCGGCCTCGCGGGCGCGCGACGCGTTCAGGGCCTTCTCGGCGATGCGGCGGGCGATGACGGGGTTCTCCTCCAGGTAGGCACCGAGCGTCTCGTTTACCATCGCCTCGACGATGCCCTTGACCTCGCTGTTGCCGAGCTTGGTCTTGGTCTGGCCCTCGAACTGCGGATTCGTTATCCGGACGCTCACCACCGCGGTCAATCCCTCGCGGACGTCCTCGCCCGAGAGCGCCTCGTCCGCGTTTTTGAGGAGCCCGCTCGAGACGGCATAGGCGTTCAGGGTCCGGGTGAGCGCGGACTTGAAGCCGGCCAGGTGCGTGCCGCCCTCCTGGGTGTTGATATTGTTCGCAAAGGTGAAGACCTGCTCCACGTAGGTATCGTTGTACTGGAGGGCGATCTCAACGAAGAGGCCCTCCCGCTCCCGCGTCAGCTCGATCGGAGACGGATGGAGCACGACCTTGTTCTTGTTCAGGTGTTCGATGAAGGAGGTGATCCCGCCCTCGTACAGGAAGGTCTGCTTCTTGCCGGACCGCTCGTCCTGGATGGTGATCTTGAGTCCCCGGTTCAGGAAGGAGAGCTCCCGGAGGCGCTGCGAGAGCACATCGAAGCTGTACTCCCGGTCCTCGAAGATCTGGAAGTCGGGTTTGAAGGTGATCTTGGTGCCCGTGGCCGTGGTCGTACCGCTCACGGCGAGCGGCGCCTGGGGTGCGCCGCGCTCGTACCGCTGCTGGAACACCTGGCCGTTCTGCTTGATCTCGAGCTCGAGCCACTCCGACAGGGCGTTCACGACCGAGACGCCCACGCCGTGCAGACCCCCTGAGACCTTGTACACCTCGCCGTCGAACTTCCCGCCGGCATGCAGCACCGTGAGCGCGACCTCCGCGGCCGAGCGCTTCTGTTCGCGGTGCATGGCCGTGGGTATGCCGCGGCCGTCGTCGACCACGGTAATGCTGTTGTCCACGTGGATCACGACCTCGATGTTCTTGCAGAACCCCGCAAGGGCCTCATCCACGCTGTTGTCCACGAGTTCGTAGACCAGGTGGTGCAACCCGGCGCTGCCCGTGCTGCCGATATACATGGCCGGCCGCTTCCGGACCGCCTCGAGGCCTTCGAGGACCCGTATGCTGTCTGCGGTATATTCCATCCGCTCCTCGTAAAACGAGGGATCGTTCCGGATCGGATCAATCCCTCATGACTCTCCGTGCACTTCTTGGTTCTGCCTGCGGTTCGCCGACGGCGGTCATGCGGTCGTGCCGCTACACCCGCATCGGCATCACCACGCATTTATAGTGCTCGTCGCCCGCTTCGGTCACCAGACAAGGGCTCAGGGGATCGTTCAGGGCGAGCCCGATCGTCTCCTGGTCCATGGAGGACAGGACGTCCTGCAGGTAGCGGGAATTGAAGCCGATGGCGATCGCCTCGCCAGCATAGTCCACCGCCAGCTCCTCGCTCGCCTCTCCCACCTCGGGATTGTTCGTGGAGAGCGTGAGCAGATCCTTGTCAAGCTGCAGTTTGACGGCATTCGTCTTTTCCTTGGACAGGATCGAAACGCGTTTGACCGCGTGGAGCAAGAGGTCCTTGGAGACCGCGATCTGCTTCGTGCTCTTCGCCGGCACGACCTGTTGATAGTTCGGATAGTTACCGTCGATGAGCTTCGAGACCATCACAAGATCGTCGCGCTTGAAGAGGGCGTGGTTCTTACTGAACCCTATCTGGAGCCCGGTCTGCGGCGCGTCTTCTTCGAGCAACCGCCTGAGTTCCATCATCGCCTTCCGGGGGATGATGACGCTTTCCTCCTTCTGATTCTTCGTCTCGATGACGCGGTCGATCATGGACAGGCGGTGCCCGTCGGTCCCGACCATGCGAAGGCTCAGCCCCCCCTTGGCCGGCGTCATCTGGACGAAGAGGCCGTTCAGAACGTAGCGCGCATCGTTCTCGCCGACGGAGTAGAGCGTTTTGCGGATCATCGTCTTAAGCAGGTCTCCATCGATGGCGATCATGCCGTCTTCGGCGACGTCGGGGAGGGCCGGATACTCGTCGGGCGGAAGTCCCACGAGTTTGAACTGGGAGTGGCCGGACAGGATCCGCACCCAGTTGTTCTCTTCGACCGTCAGCTCGACCTCCTCGGACGGCAGCTCCCGCACGATCTCATACATCTTCTTGGCGGACACGGCGACCGCACCCGGCTGAGCGACCTCGGCTGCGTACCGTCCGCGCAGGCCGATCTCGAGATCGGTCGCAACGATCTCGACTCCGTCTTTTTTCGCGGTCAGGAGCATATTGGCGAGGATCGGCATGGTATTCTTCTTTTCCACCACGCCCTGGATCCTCTGCAGCCCCTTCAGGATTTCCTCTTTCTTGATCGTGAGCTTCATCTCTGGAGGCCTCCCGTGTACAGCCGAATCCGGAAATAGTAGCAGAAACCCCGCGAAATAGCAACAACTATTTATCTATTATTGTCCTTAAAAATCATCGCCTTAGCTGCCTAATCAACAGCTCGATTTTCGCACGCAGATCGGCGTCTTTTTCCTTCTTTTCCTCGATCACTTTGCAGGCATGGATCACCGTACTGTGGTCCTTTCCACCGAAGAAACCGCCGATTTCCGGAAGCGATGCGCTGGCAAGCATCCGACAGAGGTACATCGCCACCTGGCGCGGCAGCACGACGGCCTTGGTGCGCCGTTTGGACTTGAGATCGGCAATCTTTACCCCGAAGAATTCGGCCACGGCCTTCTGCACAAGCTCGCCGGTGATCGGCTTTTCCCTGTTGTCGATCAGGTAGCGCAGCTCGTTCTTGGCAAGCTCCTGGGTGATCTCCGTGTTCGTAAGCGAGGACACGGCACCGAGCTTCACCAGGCCGCCTTCGAGCTCCCGAATGTTGTTCTTCATCATGGAGGCGAGGAATTCCGCGACATCGTCAGGCAGGCGAATGCTCCAGAATTCCGCCTTCTTTTTCAGAATCGCAATGCGCGTCTCCAGGTCCGGCGGCTGGATGTCAGAAATGAGGCCGGACTCGAACCGCGAGCGGAGCCGCTCTTCGATGTCGGGGATCTCCTTGGGCTGACGGTCGCTCGTGAGCACGATCTGTTTCTGCGATTCATAGAGGGCGTTGAAGGTATGAAAGAACTCCTCCTGCGTGCGCTCCTTGCCGGCGATGAACTGGATGTCGTCGATCAGAAGGACATCCATGTTCCGATACTTCTGGCGAAAATCCTCCATGCGCTGATGGCTCATGCGGTTGATAAGCTCGTTCGTGAATTGTTCGGACGAGAGGTAGGCGACACGAGTGCGCGGCGATTTTCCCTGGATATGATGGCCGATCGCGTCCACCAAGTGGGTCTTGCCGAGACCGACGCCGCTGTAGATGAACAGGGGGTTGTAGGCCGAACCCGGCGCGTCCGCCACCGCTTTGGCGGCTGCGTGGGCGAATTGATTGCTCGGGCCGATGACGAAGGTCTTGAAGGTGTATTTTTTTTCGAACAGACCGATCTTCTCTTCGCGGCCTTCTTTCTTTTCTTCCCGAACCGGGGGCAACGTTTTTTTCGGTTGTTGGGGAGGGACGTAGAAGTCGATCTCGAGACCCGGGCGTTTCGTGACCTCGCGGATGACGTCGGTCAGCGTGGACCAGTGATGCTCCCGGATCCAATCACGATGAAATTTGCTCGGCACCTCGATGATCATGCGATTGCCGTCGATGGAGGAAAGCTTCGAGTGGCTGAACCAGGTATCAAACCCCTGTTTCGACATGCGGTTTTCTATGAGCAGTAATATTTCTTCCCAGACCCTGTCCTGATCCATGGTGAACCCCGGAAAATTGAGGAATTTTCGCCCTGGTTACAAACAAGCTTATCCACAGGTGTTGATAATGCAAATTTTTTTTTAATTTCTTGGTGTTATATTGTTTTGCCCATGCCCCAGGTCTCTATTTTGAACCCTAAAAATCAGATATTTTTATATCCTAAGAAAAACCTGCCGAGCATATATCTTGCAAATATCAAGATATGCCATTTTTATATTCTGCAACCAAAGAAGCAGCACTGACATATCACGACGCCCTCACCCAGGAAAGAATGAAAAAATTGCATCCGTGAATCATGCCCCGCGGTCCGCTAAGGGTAACTAAAAGCAGAAACAATGATTTTTCACACGGCGCACTGCGCTGTTGCAAGCAGGGCCGCGATATGCCGTGGCTTTTCCGAGTTAGTTCGCTACGCGTGTGCTCTCCATCGTCGGGAAGAATTGGCGCGAGCAGAAAGAAACTGGACAGGATACTGCTACTGGAGAATCGACTATACCAGAACGTCCGGAATCTGGCAAGATGTTTTTCCCGGCGGTGTCGCGAGCGGCCGTGCGGCTCCCGGCACCGGGGCGAGCCATGGGTCAGCGAATTAAAAAATTGCTTGACTTCGCAACTATATGCCGGTAAAGTAAAACGGGTGTTTCCATGGGCCGCGCCATGCGGTGCGGAACGGGGTATACTGAAAGAATCGACGAAACTACAGGAGGTGACGTGCGATGTCGGCGGATATCAAGGTAGATCAGGTTCTCGATGCAAAGGGTTTGAGTTGCCCGCTTCCTATCCTGAAAACGAAGAAAGCGGTAGAGACGCTGTCCAAAGACCAGGTGTTGAAGGTGGAGACGACGGATCCGGGGTCCAAGAACGATATGGCGTCTTGGGCGAAGAGGACCGGCAACGAGATCATTCAGCAGGAAGAAGGATCGGGGACGTTCACCTTTTACATCAAAAAGACAGCGTAAGGGGGGAGATCAGAGATGCCGAACAATAAGATGACGATTATCGCATCAAAGGGGTCGCTCGACATGGCATATCCGCCGCTGATCCTGGCAACGACTGCGGCAGCCATGGATTATGATGTTACGATCTTTTTTACTTTTTACGGGCTGGACATCGTGAAAAAGGGATATGCGGACAAACTGCGGGTATCGCCCATCGGCAACCCCGCGATGCCGATGCCCGTTCCGATTCCGACGCTCGTGGGTTCGCTGCCGGGCATGGAGGCCATGGCTTCGGCAATGATGAAGTCCATGTTCAAGAAACATGGTGTAGCCACCGTCGGTCAGCTGCTCGATATCGCCAAGGAGAGCGGAGTGAAACTGATCGCCTGTCAGATGACGATGGACGTGATGGGTGTGAAACAGTCGGATGTCATCGATGGTGTTGAATTCGGCGGCGCGGCCATGTGGATGGATGCCGCTTCGGAAGCGCAGATCAATCTGTTCATCTGATGACAGGAGGCACTTTGCAACGCAACTCGAGAACCGGTCCCGTTGTTCGGACCGGTTTTTTCTTTCTCGCGGCGACGTTCGCTGCTGGACATTTTTCCTGAAGTGTGATACAAAAACACATGCATATACCCGATAATCTCAAATATGACGATCGCGGTCTGATCCCGGCCGTGATCCAGGACTGCCAGAATAACGAGGTCCTCATGGTCGCGTACATGAACGCGGAGTCCCTGCAGATCACGGTGCAGAGCGGCTATACGTGTTTCTGGAGCCGTTCGCGTAAAAAGCTCTGGAAAAAAGGAGAAACTTCCGGACACGTTCAACGCGTACGGGAGATCCTGTACGACTGTGATCAGGACACGTTGCTCGTGAAGGTGGAGCAGACCGGGCCTGCCTGTCATACGGGTGAGCGGAGCTGCTTCTACCGGAGTTTCTCGTCGGCAGCGGGCGAAGCGCGCTCATGAATTCCGATCCCAAGTGCATCTTCTGTGCGATCCTGGACAAACGCATCCCAGCAAGGATCGTGCACGAAGATGACGCCGTAGTTGCCTTTGAGGATGCGAACCCGCAAGCGCCGGTGCACCTGCTGATCGTTCCGCGGCGGCATCTTGCGAGCATCCAGGATATGGGCGCGGCGGACGAGGACCTGGTGGGACGTCTTTTTTTTACGGCAAAAACCATCGCAAAAGCGCGCGGACTTGATGCATCGGGATACCGCCTGGTGATCAATAACGGGGCGGGGGCGGGCCAGACCGTTTTTCACGTCCACCTCCATCTGCTCTCCGGTCGTCGCTTCCATTGGCCGCCCGGTTGATCACAGGGTCCTGTTGGCAGCTCCACAACAACTTGTGGAGAACCACGCGACCCGACGTCTCAACAGCTGCTTCCGCACCTGTCAACTGCCGCCTGCACGGGTTGTGACGGTTCTTTTCCCGTGCTTTATTCTTTGCTTTTCGCGGATGCCAACATATACACACCCCTTACTACTACGACTGCTAGTTTTATATTATTCTGTCTTGTAGTAAGGTCTTCTGTCTCTCGCCGTGTGGACAGATGCCGACAGAGTGGTGCTCTTTGGGAAGAGATACGGGAGGAATCACCATGGAAAACAAAGAGTTTATCTTTATTTTGACCCATTCCTATGACGCCATCGAACGTTCTGCCGGCGCATTGCAGCTGGCAACGAACATGGCGGCATTCGATGCGAAGATCGATTTTTTCCTGATGAATGAAGGGGTGCACCTGGCACGCAACGGTTTTGCCGAATCGGTCGTGTGGCAAAAGAGTTTTTCACCGGTTGCAGAACTGATGAAGAGCTTGATCGAGGATTTCGGCTGCCGGTTTTATGTTTGTGCGTCGTGCGTTAAGCCCTATGGACTGGAAGGGGCGGAACTGATCAAGAATGCAGAGATCAAGCCGGGGTCCTATCTCGGAGAACTGCTGATGCAGAGGCAAGGATTGACGTTCTAGCAGGATCGGAAAAAACTGCTGGTTGCTGATGTAGATGGACACACACGATCATGAAAGATATCGCAAATTTTCTCTTTGAAACGGGCATGCTGAAGAGGACGCCACGATCGGGTTTTCAATTCTTGGGATCCGGGGCGGAGTCGGTTGCGGAGCATATTTTTCGGACCGCCTGTATCGGTTATGCGCTCGGCGCGATGGCTCCCCAGATCAACGGAGAGCGGTTGTTGAAGTTATGCCTGTTCCATGATTTACCCGAAGCACGGACCGGGGATCTGAATTATGTGAATAAAAAGTACGTACGGGCGGACGAAATGCGCGCGATCGGCGATCTCGCCGCGACCGTACCCTTTGGATCGGAACTGAGGGATCTGGTGAGGGAATTCAATGAAGGAACCACGGAAGAAGCGCAGCTCGCGCGGGATGCCGACCAATTGGAGATGATCCTGGCGCTGAAAGAATATAAGGACCTGGGAAACAAGTATGCGGACGAGTGGTTGGAATTTTCCTTGAAGCGACTGCAGACGGAACCGGCGAAGCGTCTGGCGCAGACCATCGTGGATACGGACTCATCTCTGTGGTGGTTCAGCGATAAAGGAGACTGGTGGATAACGGGCGGGAAGGGGCGATAAGCGGATGCGGCATCTCCATTATCCGTGCGAGGGCGTTGATTCTTTCATGACGATCGGTGCACAGCGAAAACCGATCTCTCGGGCCTTTTGCTCATCAATGAAAAGGGCCACCAATTTTTGAACCTTTTCACAGGCAAGAGCGGCGCTGATCGCACCGGATGCCCAGTCATTGATTATCCGATCGAGCCGTTGCAGGAACACCTCGCTGGCCGCCGAACCCAAGACGTCCTTGATGATCGTGCGCATCTGATCGATGTGTTCTTGGGGGACGGTACTCATAAACCAAGATCCTCAACGATATTGTAAAATAGTTTGATCACGATGACGACGAACACGGCGCCAGCCAGAAATATAACACCGACGAGTAGATCCTTGATTTCCGGCGACAGCAGATTAAAAAATGGGGTCGTCAGGTAGCTGGCAGAGAACAGAACGATGAGTTCCGTCAATACGTTCAAGGTGGATTTCACCTTGCCTCCCGGAACTTTTTTCCGAAGACGAAAAGTAGAGAACAAGGCATAGAACATGACGAGGATCGAAAGAATACTTAGCAATAAGAACAAGGTGTCCATCGCTCCCTCCTGTACTTGACCGGTATCTCACCGTAACGTTACCATAAAAATCGCATTTCGTCAAAAGCCGAAGGGCAACCATGGGCATAATTTTCGTGCACGTACCCTGACCAGGGAGGTGCAGCAGGTCGCGGGACTCTGACCGGGGGGATGGGAGCGCAGGAGCGAACAGGGATAACGAATCAGCAACCGGAAGCGGAGAACGCGGTCAGCTGAAGATACGCGGAATGGGCAGACGTTTTTTCATCGATAGGAATGTGGCAGATGCGGCTCCCCTGCAGACCGTAATATTCGATCAACGGGGTTGTTCGCGCGGCGTAGAGAGCGAGTTTTTTTTCAATCAGTTTTATTTCATCGTCTTCCCTGCCGGATCGGTCTCCGCCGGTATTTTCACGAATTCTCCGAAATACCGTGGCGGCGGAACAATCGAGCACAATCACGGTATGGACGGCGGCAACTGCGCAGAGATCATTTGCCTGACCGACATGACGGGGGAGGCCGTTTAAGACAAGCGTATCGTCGGACAGAAAACCGGAACGTTCTAAAAAGAGACGGATTATCTTTTTTGCAAGGGGGAAGTGCTCGTTCTCCAGAAGAATACCGCGCTCCAGAACGTCGATGATGAAATCCCGTTCAGCTGAAGAAAAGGAATCCGCATGACATCCTGCAGCAAGGGAGCGCAATTCGCAGCCGAAGTCAAGATGAAGGCATCGGCTTCCGTGAAATCCCCGAGAGGCGATCTGGTCTCCTAAGGGGCTTTTCCCAGAACCCGTAGGGCCAAGCAGGAGAATCGCATTCAGGGGATCGGTTTGCATAAAAACCTCAATGCCGGGACGGGGCAATACTGCATCTCCCCGCGTGAACACCGGATAGCCACTCAGGATGCGGTACTGTACCAGACGCTCCGGTAAAAGTCAAAGTTTGCGCCACAGGACGGTGGCGCAGAACAGCCCTTTTTCCCTTGACATACTAGCGTTTTGCCTTATAATATCCGCCTATTCATTACGCGCGAAAGAAGGAGCACGACGATGTCGGAAACAACAGCACAGAAGAGCAAGCTGAAGCAGAAGCGGTCCCAGGGATTCCGTTCGCGAATGAGCACGGCGAATGGACGTGAGGTCATCAACCGGCGCAGGGCAAAGGGTCGGAAGCGTCTGTCGGTATAACGGGGGTGGGGTACGCGTACCGCAAGAACGAACGGCTGAGAGTAAACAGAGAATTTGTAGCGGCAATGCAGGGAAAAAGACTGTCCTATGACGGTCTTTCGCTTTTTTATACCGGAAACGACATCGGTCACTTTCGGGTGGGCATCTCCGTCGGAAGAAAACTGGCGAAGGCCACCGGAAGAAACCGGTTGCGGCGGCGTATCCGCAACTGCGTGATGCAGGCACTGACATCCGAGGAAAAGGGCTACGATCTGGTGTTCGTTGCGAGGCGGGAACTCAGCAGTGCGGATTTCAGCCGGGTCAAGAAGTCCGTAGAGGGGGTGCTTGCGCGAACGATCCTTCGCCGTAGGAAATCAGAAGGCAGCCCAACGTGAAACGCATTGCCCTTGTATTGATTCGCTTCTATCGACGGTACGTCTCGCCGTTTCTTCCCCGCGCATGCCGCTTTAGCCCGACCTGCTCCGCGTATGCACAGGAAGCATTCGAAACGAAGGGTTTTTTCGTAGCGGTCCGGCTCTCGCTCTTCCGGATCCTGAAGTGCCATCCCTTTCATCCGGGCGGATACGACCCGGTTCCCTAGCTCCCGGAGGATGCATGGAAACACGCAGATTCATCCTGGCCTTATCTCTCTCCCTCGTTGTTTTCCTGGTCTATGTGCGTTTCTTTGCTCCCGTACCGCCGAAGAACGCGCCGGGGGCAGCTCCCGTTTCAGAACACACGACGCCGGTCGCGAAACCGGTCGCGCAGCCGAAAGCGACACCCTCGCTCCCGGTCGCACAGCCGATCACCAAGGCGGTTGGGAAGACGATCGAGATCGATACGGACCTTGTCAAGGCGGAGGTGAACACCGCCGGCGGCGTCATTACACACTGGGAGCTCAAACACTATCGTGAGGCGGACACGACGCCGGTGGGCATCATTGCGCTCTACAAGCGGATAACGGGTCAGGCAAAGCCGGTGGTGCGGAAAAAGGTGCTCGGCAATGTACAGCTCGTTCCTCGCTACGATCCGGACGAGGTAGATCCTTCCGCAATGGTGGACCCGCTCACCCTGGTGCCGAAAAACCCCGGTTTGGCATCACTCGCCGCGGTCGACTATCGCGCGGACCATGACACGATCCGGTTGAACGCGAAGGATCCGACGGAAACGCTCGTCTTGACCTACCGGGGACCCGGGGGAATCCGCATCGAGAAGCGCTTGACCTTCCATAACGACGATTACCGCGTCGATATCGCGATCACGACCGCCGGATTCGACGGCTATAGCCTCGCGCTCGGCACTGATTTCGGTCTTGCCGACAAGGTGAGTCACGACGCGAGCGGCCGCGTGGGCCTTATCACCATGATGGACGGGAAGACGTCCATGGAAAAGCTGCCCAAGATAAAGAACGACCTCCAGTACGCTGGAATGGTGAATTGGTTCGGCCAGGAGGACAAATATTTTACGGCGACGCTCATCGCGGAACGGGAGGGCGTGGTCACGGCCCGTACGACGGCGGCACCGAAGGATATCGGGGACCTGCTGTCGTCGGCGATTGCCGTAAAGGGCGTCGGAGCGACGACGACCGACTTCACGCTCTATGCCGGGCCGAAGCGCGTCTCGATCCTGAAGGCCGAGGGGCACGGCCTGGACAAGATGATCGACTATGGGTGGTTCAGCATCCTGGCAAAGCCCATGTTCTGGCTGCTGACGAAGTTTTACGCCATTACCTGGAACTACGGCGTTGCGATCATCCTGCTCACGATCGTCGTCCGGGGCATCATGTTCTATCCCTCCCTGAAAAGCGCAGTCGCCATGGAGGAGATGAAACGGATACAGCCGCAGCTCGCAGCGGTACGTGAGAAGTACAAGAAGGACCCGAAAAAGCTGAACGAAGAGATGATGCGGCTTTATAAGGAGCACAAGGTGAATCCCTTGGGGGGCTGCCTGCCTATGGCGTTGCAGCTTCCGTTCTTCATCGCCCTCTACAACGTGCTGTCGGTTTCCATCGAGCTTCGGCAGATGCCGTTCATTTCGTTCTGGATCAAGGACCTCTCGGTATACGATCCCTACTATATCCTGCCGATCCTCATGGGCGTGAGCATGATCTTTACGATGAAGATCACCTCGGCCACCATCGAGCCGAAGCAGCAGCAGATCATGATCATCATGAACGTGGTTATGATCTTTCTTTTCGCATGGCTCCCGGCAGGGTTGCTGCTCTATATTACCCTTTCCAATGTCCTTTCGATCGGCCAGCAGCTCTATGTGCGTAAGGTCATCGGGGTGAAGGGCGGGCCGGCACCTGCCGCTTCATAACAGGTGGAAATCCTACCGTACGACGGTTGTGATCTTGAACTGCGGGGGATGCATGATGGTTTTTTTCACTGCGCACTGGTCCGCCACCTTGATCAGCGCCTTGTGGTATTTTTCGGGAAACTCGGGCGGTACGATAATATCGATGGCGATTGCATCGAGCACGGACTTACCATCGGCGTCCGTCGCGTAGATAAGTCGTTGGGCGAGTGACACGCCCTCCGTCGGAATGCCGCGCTCGCGGCAGAAACTCAGCACATAGATCCCCGCGCAGGTACCGAGTGACGCGAGAAAGAGGACGTACGGGCTCGGTGCCGTGCCGTCTCCCCCCTGTGCTATCGGTTGGTCCGTAGGGATGACCATGCCGTTCACCTCGGCATTCACTTTTTTCCCACCTGGAAAACTGATACGAATCTCCATTGTCGCTAAATCCTCCTTCTCCTTATCAACGTGCGCACATGCCGCAAAATTGGGGTAAGTCCGCCGGAACAAATGCTGGACCAGCAGGAAATCCTGCACCACGAGCAGCACTGTACCCGATACCGCAGAGCGGCGCAACGAGAAAGTCACCGTGGTGGACTACTTGACAACACCTCTTGAGTGCGATATTGTACCGAAACGCTAAAGACCGATCCGGCGGGGCCGTTGAGTATCCGAGCATTGAACGGCTCGTTGCATGGGCAGAAGACAGGAGGTGTTCAGTCGGTTTGGTAATCGACCACGACCCGGTCTTCCCGAACCTTCGCGATCAGTTGCGCTATCATTTGATGTTCCGGATGCGCAAGATACTGGTCCAGGTCCTGCTTCGTAGCAAAGGAGGCATAGAGCGCCACGTCATAGGAGGCCTCAGACGGCATGCTGTTGATACCGACTTCCAGTGCCCCGATACAAGTAATTTTCCCCTTGAGTGACTCCAATTCGTGTTTTATTTTTTTTGCATTCTCCTCCTTGGTCGACCCTTCCGCGAAATCACGCAGTTTCCAGAGAACCACATGTTTGATCATGCCGCGCCTCCCTCCGGCGGGCAGGCGGGACCTGCGCGCCGCGCTTTCTGTTCACTATACCACGAATCCCGGTGCCTCAGCGCGGTCAATCGTGCGACGGGACACCGCAAGAGGAGCGTACGGGTGACGAAACGATCTGCGTTCTGCGCACTGATGATCACGGCATTGATGCTTTCGGCATGCGCTACGCCGCGGTACTATCATGGTCCCGCAGGGACCGGAGAAATGATACCGGCGACCCAGCGGCCCTATACCGTGAACGGTAAGCGCTATGAACCTATTGCGAACGAGGAGGGATTTGTCCAGACCGGGATCGCCAGCTGGTATGGAAAGGACTTTCATGGAAAGAGGACAAGCAACGGGGAGATCTATAACATGAACGCCATGACGGCGGCACATAAGACGCTGCCGCTCGGCGTGTATGTGAAGGTCACGAACCTGCGAAACCACCGGACGGCGATCGTACGCGTCAATGACCGGGGGCCCTTCGTAAAGGGGAGGATCATCGATCTTTCCTATGCTGCGGCGAAACGTCTCGGCGTGGATGTGGCGGGTACGGCGCCGGTGCGGATCGAGGCCATGGGATATCGAGAACCGGGAGGTGGATATCGCCAACCTGCGAGCTACGACAGTGGCGTCTATACCGTGCAGATCGGTTCGTTCCGGGAATATGCAAATGCCAGCCGTCTCTCGTCGACGATGAAACGACGCTATGGATTCAGTGATGTGCGCAGGACGAATGTGAACGGTGATGTCTACTACCGCGTTTATGCAGGGAAGTATTCGTCCGAGAGCGCAGCGGAACGGGCGGAACGCGAGTTCGGGGACCAGGGATTTTCCGGGAGTTTCGCCGTCGGACTTGATTGAGCGCCGTCAGCAGGAGCTGGTGGTGCTGTTCCGGGCGTTGCACTTTCGACCGGCAAGGACCGCAGCATTATGCTCATGCATCTTGCGAACGAGCTGCTCGAGGTGCACAGGGCTGAGAATACCGTGGTCGATAAAATATTTTCCGATCCGTTCTTGGAGCGTTCGCTGATAGTACAACAGCGTGCGCACTTGGAAGGACGAGAGAAACCCGAGGCCCACGGCTTTTTCGCCGAAGCGGCCTGAAACCAACCGTGAAGCGACGATCAGATCGATCGTCTCCGGCTTCAACCAACCCCACCGCGCAGCAACGTTACCGATCACGGGACGTTGCTTGCGTTGCCAGGTCAATGCTTCGATAAGCGACCAATAGGATATGCTCCCCGAATAGTACAGATACCTGCCGAGTTCCAGGACCCGCAGGGGTACCGTGCCATGGTAGAAGAAGTGCGTGCCGCCGGCGCCCCGCTCCGTGCGATCGGCCGCTGTTTCCTGGCGGTGCTGGAATCCGGAAGGACGGCGCGGACGGGTAGGTCGCGGGGAGGCGTCCGGGACCCACAGACCGCCTTCGCGCTCCTTGAAAAAGCGTGTAAGGGTTTCGTATGCTGCGAGTATGGCGCGAAACTGTTCGGATTGATGGGCTTGTACGGAACTGTCCTGGGTGTAATAGCGGTCAGGATGGTTTTCTTTGGCCTGCTTCCGATACGCTGATTTGGCTCCGCTGGGCTGGAGATAAAAGAGAAAGCCGCGGGAGATATCGGGTTCCGGTCCGAAAAGGACCCGACAGGCATGCAGAACTTCTCTTTCAGAGAGGAGAGCACTCACACGGAAACATCCTTTGTTTAAAAAAAATATAATCAGACAGGGAGGACTTGTCAAGAAAAAAGAAGTTTCAGGGTAGGCAGAAACAGATCGGCGGGCCGTCGGAGAGCGATGCGTATGCGCTTAACCGTCCTTCTCGCACCAGGTGCGGGCGTTTTGAAACATGCGAAGCCAGGGAGAGACGGCAAGGGAGCGCTTCAGTTCTTCCGGCAGCCAGCCCCACTGCCAAGGCAGCACCACGCGTTCGGGGTGCGGCATCATGGCGAGGTGACGACCGTCGGGCGAGCAGAGACCCGCGATGCCGGCGGGTGATCCGTTGGGATTGAAGGGGTAGGATTCGGTTATGTTCGCGTCGTCGTCCGCGAAGCGAACGGGCGCAAGGCCGTATTCGCACTCGGTGAAGATGGTATTGTCCGGGAAGTGGATCCGGCCTTCTCCGTGGGCAACCCAGATCCCGAGAACGGCATTCTCCATGCCTGCGAGCATGATCGCCGGACTGGGGAGTATCTTCACCGTGGCAAAGCGCGACTCGAACCTGCCGGAGCGGTTCTGGATAAAGCGCGGCTGCAGCGCGTCGGCGATCCCGCGCCAGGGCACCCACCCCAAGAACGCCATGAGCTGGCAGCCGTTGCAGACCCCGAGGCTGAAGGTGTCGGGACGGTGATAGAAGCGTTCGAACTGTTCCCACACCGACGCATTGAACCGGATGGAGGCGGCCCAGCCCTTGGCGGAATCGAGCACATCGGCGTAGCTGAAGCCGCCGACGAAGACCACGCCGCGGAACCGGTCGAGGGTGATCCTGCCGGTAAGGAGGTCCGTGACCGTTACGTCCCAGGGTTCGAAACCGGCCAGCGAAAAGGCGGATGCCATCTCCCGGTCTCCGTTGCTGCCCTCCTCGCGAAGGACGGCCACAGCGGGTTTGTCGGACCGGCACAGGTCTGCGTCCGCCGTCGGCGCGGGGGTAAAGGGGATCACGAAGGTCGGCCCTTTCCGATCATAGCTGTTCTTCCGCTCCTCCCGGATGGCGTCGGGATTGCGCTGCAGGAGATCAAGCCGGTGGCTCGTTTCTTCCCAGAGGTCGCGCAGTACGCGCATATCCTCGGAGAGGACCGTGCGGCGGGAATCATCCGGGGCGAGGAAGGATACAACGATCTGCTTCTCCGTCGTCGTGTTTCCGATGATCTGGTATGGCACCACGGCTTCATCGAGCTGCGAGAGGATAGCGGCTTCGTGCTCGGGCAGATATTCGATCACCAAACCCAACTCCTCGGCAAAGAGAAGCGCCAGGGCATTGTCGGCCTTCCGGTGATCCAGCGAGCAATCGAGGCCGCAGTTCCCGGCGAAGGCCATCTCCAGGAGCGCCGTGATCAGACCGCCGTCGGAGCGATCGTGGCCTGCCAGGATGAGCTCCTCGTCGAGGAGGCGTTGTACGGCCTTGAATGAGCGGCGGAGGAGCGTGGGGTCGTTGAGATCCGGGGAGGTGTCGCCCACTTGGCCGTAGACCTGGGCAAGCGCCGAGCCGCCGAGCCGGTTCTGGCCGGATCCCAGGTCGATGAAAAGCAGCCTGCTTTTTCCGGGGGCTTTGATATCGGGGGTGACGGTCTTGGTGATGTCCGGGCAGGCGACATAGGCGGAGATGACGAGCGTGCCGGGCGACTTGACCGTTTCCGTCGCACCCGTTCGGTCCGTGACCTTGGCGGCCATGGACAGGGAATCCTTACCGCCGTCAACGGCAATGCCGAAGGAGTACATGACGTCGCGCATCGCGACGGCGGCGTCATAGAGGCGCGCACCCGCGCCGGGGAGCTTCGGGGCCCACATCCAGTTCGCGGAGCAGCGGATGTCGCTGAGACCGCTCACTTTGGCCCAGACGATGTTCGTCAGCGCCTCGCCCACGCTCATCCTGGCCATGGCCGCAGGGTCGAGCAGTTCTTTGATCGGCTGCTCGCCGACGGCGATGGCGGAGCCGGTCAGGCCGAAGTGCGACTGGGCGATCACCGCAACGTCGGAGACGGTGAGCTGCAGCGGACCGGCGCATTGCTGACGCGCGACGAGACCGGTCACCGACCGGTCGACCTTGTTGGTGAGGAAGCGTTTGGAGCCGACGGACAGAAGCCGGAGCACCCGGTCGAGGGCCTGCCGCACCGTCAACTCTTTGGGAAGTTCGAGCGGAGCGAGCCGCACATCCTTCCGGTCGAGGCGGAAGACCTTCTGTGGCATGTCGCCGAGCACCTTGGCAAGCTCCAGGTTCTCCGGCAAGGACTGGTCGCGTTCGTCGAACAGGACGATAGAGCCGTCACCCGTCACCGTACCGATCACGGCCATGGGCACCTTCTCGCGCGCACAGAGCGACCGGAACAGGACCTCGTCCTCGGGTGCAAGGAGGAGCGCGTTCTGTTCCTGGTACTCCGCCCCCCAGATCTCGAGGACCGAGAGCGTTTCATCGCCCACCGGGACCTGCCGGATGTCGATCCGCGCGCCTGCCGGGTACACGATCTCCTTGACCACGTTGCAGTTGCCGCCGGCGCCCTGGTCGTGGATGCTCTTGATCGGGTTCCGCTCTCCGAGCTCCACGCAGGCGCGGATCACCCGGTTCAGTTTCTGCTCCATCTCGGCGTCGCCGCGCTGGACCGCGTTGAAGTCGAGCTCTGCGATGTTCTCGCCTTGGATCATGGACGATGCGGCCCCGCCGCCCATCCCGATCCGGTAGGCCGGACCGCCGACCTTCACCACGAGCATGCCCGGTGCCGGTTCGGCCTTGCGTACGTGACGCGAGTCCATCTGGCCGATGCCGCCGGAGAACATGATCGGCTTGATCCACTCCCGTCGCTCGCCGTCGGCGAGACGGAGGCCGAAGGAGCGGGTGAAGCCCTGGATCACGGGCTCGCCGAACTTGTTCCCGTAGTCCGAGGCGCCGTTGCTGGCCTCGACCTCGATCGTGAGCGGGGAGGCGAGGTTCTGCGGATAGACAAAGGAGGGGTCCTCCCAGGGAAGCGCGTACCCGGGGATGCGGAGGTTGCCCACGCAGTAGGCGGCCGTGCCCGCGATCACGAGGCCGCCCGTGCCGGTTGCCTGCACGTCGCGAATACGGCCGCCGGTCCCGGTCTCGGCTCCCGGAAAGGGAGCGACGCCCGAGGGAAAGTTGTGGGTCTCGGCAGTGAAGATGAGATGGTATTTCCGCTTGGTCAGATGGAAGGGTGACGGTGCGTTGGCCCGTGACGGAACGATGGTGGTGACGTCGTATCCCGCGATGGCGCTCGAATTGTCGCTGAAGGCGATGATGCTGTTATTGGGATTCATCCCGTAAGGCGCCTTCACGATCTGCAGCAGCGTCTCGGGAACTTCCCGACCGTCGATGATCAGTTTGCCCCGGAAGAACCAGTGGCGCGAATGCTCGCTGTTGGATTGCGAGAGGTCGAAGCATTCCACGTTCGTGGGATTGCGCTTGATGTCCCGTACGAAGAGGTTCGTGTAATAGTCAAGGTCCCAATCGTCGAGCCCCAGCCCCATTGCGCGGTTGATCCGCTCCAGGGCGGGCCTGCCTTCCTCGCAGAGCGGCACGATCGCGACCGGTTCGGGAGCGATGCCGGTCGCGAAGGTCGTGAGCGGACCGGGATAGGGACACTCGGTCATGCGGTCGTGGACGAGGGAGAGAAAGGCATTCTGCTGCGCGTCGCTCAGGGCCGCGTTCTTGTCCAGCGCGAGCAGGAACCGGCGCGACCGCTCGATCCGGGTGACCGTCGTAAGGCCGCAGGCGTGGCAGACCGATACCGCGTTCGTGGACCAGGCGGTGGTGAAGTTCATGCGGGGGCCCACCTCGAATAGGACGTGCTGCTTAGCGCGCGGGGAGAGGAAGGTCCTGTCGGAGAACAGCTCCGGTTCGAAGGTCTCAGCAAGGAGCCAACGAAGCAAGTGGGATTCTGATGGTGATAATTCGGCAGTTGATGCCACGGTAAAGCAGTATTCGTTCTCTATTGACGTAATAGTGGGAGATGCGTCCTCGCGAGCTCTGGAGAGAAGGGCCGCGTTCTGATAGGCGGAGAGTGCCGGCTTGCGGAAGAAATGAGAGAGGATCATCTCGCTGTTTTCTCGGGCGATCGTAATTCGGCATCCCGAGGGCAGGGTTGCACACGGGCCTCGTACGGCCCCGCGCAGTGCAATCCCGCGATCGGGAAATACCGGCTCCTGCAGGAGAGAACCCATAATGCTCCCGACGGGAGCAAAGGGCTGCGTTATTTTTTCTGCTCTGCGAGCGGAAGGACCTTCTGCTCCGAGGCCTTCTTCTCGCCCGCCATCTCGCTCTTTCCGTCGAAAACGACGCCGTCCTCGATCACGAGCTTGGGAGTCTTGATGTTGCCCTGGATGTTCGCGGGCGGGAGGAGGTGCACCTTCTCACTTGCGGTCACGTTGCCGACGATCTTGCCGCTCGAGATGAGCGTACCCACGGTGATCTCGCCTTGCAGAAAGGCACCGTCCCCCGCGATCAGCGTATTTTTCGATATGATCTCGCCTTCGATCTTGCCGTCCACGCGGATCGTGCCTTCGAAACTGAAGACCCCTTTGAACTCCGTCCCTTTGCCCAGGAATGCGGTGATCTCAGCCTGGCCTGCCGCGTCTGTACCCTTTTTCAACATCGATCCAACCTCCTCGTGATTTGCGTTCGCCTGCGTCGAGACGCCGTACTGCGCGGCGTCTAGCCGATCTTCTCCAGGATGCGGTCCAGCTCCTCGTCGGAGTAATAGTCGATCGCGATCCTGCCGCCCGTTGCTTTCTCCGTAATGCAGACCTTGGTGCCGAGGGATTTCCGGAGGCGCTCCTCGACCGACGTGATCGCGACGCTCCGGCTCGCCTTTCGCTCTTTCGGCGGCCTTTTCAGTCGCGCGGCAAGCGTCTCCGCCTCGCGGACCGACAGCCCCTTTTTCACGATCGCGGCCGCGGTCTGAATCTGATCCCGGGCGCGTTCCAGGGAGAGCAGGGCCTTGGCATGGCCCATGCTGAGGCCGCCTGCAGCCAGTTCCAGCTTCACCTCCCGGGGCAGGTGCAGGATGCGCAGGAAATTCGTGACCGTCGAGCGCTCCTTGCCGACCCGCTTGGCCAGGTCTTCCTGGGTCAGCTTGAACTCGTCCTGGAGCCGCTTATAGGCCTCCGCCGCCTCGAGGGGGTTCAGGTCTTCCCGCTGGATGTTCTCGATCAGCGCCATCTCGAGCAGGGCGCGCTGGCTCGCCTCCTTGACGATCGCCGGGATCGTCTTGAGCCCCGCGAGCCGCGAGGCGCGCCACCGGCGCTCGCCGGCGATGAGCCGAAAGCCGTCTCCCGAACGGTGCACGATCACGGGCTGGATCACGCCCTGTTCCTTGATCGACGCGGCCAGCTCCTTGAGCTTCGCATCGTCGAAGGTCTTGCGCGGCTGGTACTCGTTCGGCGCGATCCGGTCGAGCGCAAGCTCCATGATGCCGAGGGCCTTCTTCTCCTTGTCGTCCAGACCCGCAAGATCGGGGATGAGCGCGCCGAGCCCCTTACCGAGCGCCTGCTTTTGCATTGCTCAGGACCTCCTTTGCGAGCTCCAGGTAGCTCTGCGCGCCGCGCGAGCGAATGTCGTAGAGCAACACCGGTTTCCCGTGGCTCGGCGCTTCGGAGAGCGCCACGTTCCGGTGGATGACGGTGGTGTAGACCTTGTCCCCGAAATGGGAACGCACCTCCTGGGCCACCTGTTCGGCAAGGTTGTTCCTGCTGTCGTACATGGTGAGGAGCACGCCTTCGATGGCGAGCCCGGGATTCAGGTCCTGTTTGATCAGCTTGATGGTGTTCATGAGCGCCGAGAGCCCTTCGAGGGCATAGTACTCGCACTGCACCGGGATGATCACTCCGTCCGCGGCGGTCAGGGCATTCACGGTCAGGAGGCCGAGGGACGGCGGGCAGTCGATCAGGATGTATTCGTAGTCGTTCTGGAAGGGGGAGAGCGCCTTTTTGAGGACCCGCTCGCGGGCAATGGTCTGGATAAGCTCGATCTCGACGCCGACGAGGTCGATCTTTGCCGGGATCACGTCGAGCCACGGGAAGTGCGTGCTCTGCTTGATCTCCGCGAGTCCTTTCCGACCGGTGAAGAGATCATAGGTGCTGCCGGTGAGCGCGGTGCGGTCGATCCCCATCCCGCTGGTGGAGTTTCCCTGGGGGTCGGCATCGACGAGCAGCACCTTCTTTTCCGCTGCGGCGAGCGAGGCGGCGATGTTCACGGTAGTCGTGGTCTTGCCCACGCCGCCCTTCTGGTTTGCAATCGCGATGATCCTGCCCATACCTGCCAGAATCCCTCCATGGACCGGTTCGGAACCGGACCACTTTACCATAGGAGGCAGGTAAAAGGAAGGGAAAACAGAGAAAGGAGGAAGAACCGGGGCAAGGGGAGAGGATGTTCCACGTGGAACACCGGGAGGAGGGGATTCGGCGTGCGGGGCGGCTACACGTGGCCCAATTCTCCGCCTGCCGGACTGACGCGCATGGAGCCAAGGGCAAGGTGGCGCACGGCAGCAACGTCGCGCAGGGGCGTGATGACCCGGAGGGAAAGCTCCCGGAGGTCAATGCTGCGCAGGATCCCGAGACCGAGACAGAGATTCCGCTCGTCGTTCAGGCCCACCAGCAGGTGGTCCAGCTCGGATCGCTTCATGACCATGACTTCCCGCACGCCGTACTGTTCCTTGGCCGTATACAATTCCTCGCTTGCGTACTCGCCCTCGACCAAAAGGAAGAGTCGGTCCGCGGAGAGTTCCGCGTACACGACGATCGCCTGCAGGATCCGCGAAAGGCTGTTGAGGTCCCGAAACCCGAGCCGTTCGCCCGTGCCGAGGCCGGGTCCGTGCACCCCCACGTCGGAGAGCGCGATCTCCTGGAAGTCGGCGCCGCGGAAGTATTCCTTGAACCGTCGCTCCCGCGCCGCGCGCCTCGCCTCAACGGAGGACGGACGCGCATCGGGCGCAACCGGCAACCGCCTGATCAAAAGGTCGGCCCGGTGCGCGTGGGGCGCCAGGAGATGTTCGACCTCGTTCGTTTTCTGGAGCGCGATAAGGAAGCGGGGGGAGACGATATCGCACTCATGGAACATGAGGTCCCGGGCGGCCCCGCCGCTTACCAATCCGCTGGTATTGATCAGGACCAGATCGGGTGCATGGGAGCGGCAGCGAGAGAATAATTTTTGTAATCCCGCGATCATCTCGAGCAGGCGGCCGACCGGTGAGGTGTTCCCGATGAAGAAGAGGTGCTGCGGGGCGCGGCGCTTCATGAGGTCCGCGGCGCCCGAGAAGGTTGTGAGCGAGAGAGCGGCCGGCGGTCCGAAGAAGGGCTGGCCGGGATCGGCATCGATCCAGGTCGTCTTGCCGGCCTTGCGGCAGATCAGACCGGTCAGATAGAGACAGAAGGTCGTCTTGCCGGATCCCGGGGCGCCGATGACCATGACCGGCCCTCCCTGTCCGCAGATCTCCTCTCCTGTCTCCCGCCATTCCGGCGGTATGATGAGTGCGCCCTCGGTCATGCAATGTCCCCTGCGCATTGTTCCACGTGGAACATGGCTCAATGCCTCTTGAAAACCCAGATCACCCGTCGGTATTCGGAGAAGGGCAGGGTAAGCTCGATCCGTTGGTCAGGATCGAGTGCGAGCCCGGCCAGCTTCTGCTCCTCAAGCTGCTCCTCCGGCCCCCGGCTCAAGATCAGGCGTCCGGCCGGCTTCAGAAAGGGCGCCCCAAGCTGGATCGCCTGCGTCATGTCTGCGAATGCGCGTGCAGTGACCACATCGCAGGTCCCGTGATAGTCAGACAGCTCTTCGGTCCGCCTGTCTTGGACCGCAGTTGTTTCCAGGCGAAGCATCCTTGCCGCATGCCTGAGGAATGCCGCTTTCTTCTTGACGGACTCGACCAGGGTCAGGTTGATCTCCGGACGGGCGATCTTGAGCACCAGCCCGGGGAAGCCTGCTCCGGAGCCCATGTCGAGGAGCCGCAGACCCGGTGCTGGTGCAAACCCTCGGAGAAAGGCGAGCGAATCGAGGAAATGCTTGATCACTACGTCCCGGTCGTCGCGGATCGCGGTCAGGTTGATCCTGCGGTTCCACTTCCGGAGTTCCGCGGCCAGCAGGAACAGGGCCTCCCGCTGGCCGACCGAGAGGGCGATGCCGAACTCTGCGGCTCCCTGTCTGAGCAGCTCATCGAGCGTCACGTGGTCATGCCCTCCCGCGCTTCCGTTTTTCGAGCGCCACCAGAAGCAGCGAGAGGGCCGCGGGGGTCATGCCCGGGATGCGGGCCGCCTGGCCGATGGTGGCGGGCCGTACGGTGTTCAGCTTCTGCCTCACTTCGTTCCCGAGACCCGTGATGTTGTCGTAATCCATGTCACGCGGCAGGTCCCGCTCTTCCAGTCCGCGGAAGCGCTCGACCTGCTGCTCCTGCCGCCGGATGTAGCCGTCGTATTTTATCTGGATCGCGACCTGATCCGCAGCATCGGCCGATATTTGTTCGGGGGGAGGACTGATCGCAGCAACATCGGCGTAGGAAAGCTCGGGCCGCTTGAGCAGCTGTTCGAGCGATACCTCGCCGCCGAGCTCGGCAGATCCGCGTTCCCGGAGCACCTGGTTCGCCTCGGGGGAAGGACGAATCCAGGTCTTCCTGACCCGTGCAAGCTCCGCGGCGCAGGCCTTTTGCTTCTCTTGATACATCCGAAAAGCGTCGTCCGACAGGAGGCCGATCGTTCTCCCAATCTCGCAGAGACGGAGATCGGCGTTGTCCTCGCGCAGGAGCAGCCGGTACTCGGCCCGCGAGGTGAACATGCGGTAGGGTTCGCTCGTCCCGCGCGTCACGAGGTCGTCGATCAAGACCCCGATATAGGCCGCGGACCGGGGGAGGACGAGGGGTTCCTGCTTTTGGACCTTGCGGGCTGCGTTGATCCCGGCCATGAGACCCTGGGCAGCCGCCTCTTCGTATCCCGAGGTGCCGTTGATCTGTCCGGCAAAGAAGAGGCCGCTCACGCGCTTGGTCTCGAGGGTATGGTCGATCTGGCACGGCGGTGCAAAATCGTACTCGATGGCATAGGCGGGCCGCATGATCTCCGCTTCTTCCAGGCCGGGGATGGTGCGGTACAGCTCGGTCTGGACTTCATAAGGCAGGCTCGTGGAGATGCCGTTGGCGTAGTACTCCTCCGTATCCAGTCCCTCGGGCTCGAGGAAGACCTGGTGCCGGTCGCGGTCAGGAAAGCGCATCACCTTGTCTTCGATAGACGGGCAGTACCGAGGCCCGACGCCTTTGATTATTCCCGCGTATAAGGGGGATGAGCCAAGGTTATTTCTTATGATTTCGTGCGTACCTGTGCTCGTATAGGTAAGAAAACACGGCAATTGTGGGAGAGGATGTTCTTTTTCCCTGCTGGAGAAGAATGGTGGCGGTTCATCGCCGTATTGCACCTTCAGATTCTTAAAATCAATGGTCCTGCCGTTCAGCCGGGCAGGCGTTCCGGTCTTGAGCCTGCCGAGTTCGAAGCCGAGTTCGCGCAGATTGTCCGACAGTCCGAGCGATGCGAACTCCCCGGCCCTTCCTGCCTGGTAATGGACGAGGCCGATGTGGATCAGGCCCTGCAGAAAGGTGCCGGTGGTCACGATCACCCCAGGGGCCTCGTACTGCACCCCGATATTCGTACGGACCCCTGCGATGCGGCTGTCCTCCACAAGCAGCTGTTCTACCACTCCCTGCTTCACGTCCAGACGCTCCTGTGTTTCGATCGATTCCTTCATGGCCATGCGGTACCGCTGTTTGTCCGCCTGGGCGCGCGTGCCCCGCACGGCCGGTCCCTTGCTCCGGTTCAGGACGCGGAACTGGATGCCCGTGCGGTCGATGATCCGCGCCATCTCGCCGCCCAGGGCGTCGATCTCTTTTACCAAGTGGCCCTTGGCCAACCCGCCGATGGCCGGATTGCAGGACATGACCGCGATGGTGTCCAGGTTCATGGTCAACAGGAGCGTGGAGCAGCCCAGGCGCGCCGAGGCCAGGGCTGCCTCGCAGCCCGCGTGGCCCGCGCCGATCACGATGACATCGTAGGATTTCCGGAAAGACATAGTATTATTTCCCGATGCAGAACTCGCTGAAGATGCGGTCGAGGATGTCGTCCGTGTAGACCGCGCCGATGATCCGGCCCAGCCCGTCGAGCGCCTCCCGCAGGTCCAGGGCGATGCATTCCTGCGGCATCTGTTCCGTGATCGCCGCCCGTGCGCGGCGCAGGCTTGCCGCTGTCTGCTCCAGGGCCTGCGCGTGGCGCTCGTTCACGGCCCAGGCATGCTCCTGCGGGCCGAGGCCCTGGTGGACAAAACCGGCGATCGCAGCGCGGAGCTCGTCGAGTCCTGCGCCGGTGCGGCAAGAGATCGCGACGCGGGAGGCCGGCCATTCCGGCGTATCGAGCAGCAACGGCAGATCGCTCTTGTTCAGGACCGCGATGGCCCGGCTGCCCTCGAGCTTCGCGAGGACCCGGAGGTCTTCCGGCAGGAGCGGTTGCGACTGGTCCAGGACCACGAGCACAAGGTCCGCGTCGGCTGCCGCCGCGAGGCTCCTGCGCACGCCCTCCTTTTCGGCGATATCCTCGGAATGCCGGATGCCCGCGGTGTCCAGGATGCGGAGCACTATGCCGTCGATGTGCAGATAGTCCTCGATCACGTCGCGCGTGGTTCCGGGCAGGTCGGTCACGATCGCGCGGTCGCGCAGCAAAAGCGCGTTCAGGAGCGAGGACTTGCCCACGTTCGGCCTGCCGACGATGGCAATCCGGAACCCTTCGCGCAGGATCCTGCCGCTTACGAAGCCCGCAAGGAGACGCGTCGTGCCAGCCAGAACGCCCTCGACCTCCTGAGAGAGCGGGGCGTTGCCCGGGATCTCGAGCTCCTCGTCGGGAAAGTCGATCCCGGCCTCGACCGCGGCAACGAGCGAAAGCAGTTGCTCGCGCAACGCACCGACGGCCTGAGAAAGTCCGCCCTGGAGCTGTTCGTTCGCAGCCCGGAGCGACGCGTCGGTCTTCGCCCGGATCACGTCCATCACGGCCTCTGCCTGGGCAAGGTCGATCCTGCCGTTCAGGAAGGCGCGTTTCGTGAATTCTCCGGGCCCGGCCTGGCGGGCGCCTGCGGCGATCAGGAGCGCCAGGGTGCGCCGAAGCGGCTGGACCCCGCCGTGGCAGTTGAGCTCCACCACGTCCTCGCGGGTATAGCTTCGGGGCGCGCGCATCACGCTCGCCAGGGCCTCGTCCACGATCTCGCGGTTCGCGGGATCGCGCACGCGGCCGTAGCAGAGCGTATGGGTCGGCGCGTCCTTGAGGCTCGTGCCGTCGCGGGGCTCGAAGATCCCGGCCGCGATCGCGATCGCCTCCTTTCCGCTCACCCGGATGATGCCGATGCCCGACTCACCCGGCGGCGTCGCAACCGCGCAGATGGTGTCCTCGCAGAACATGACGTATATTACCATAGGGAAAAAGGACGAAAAAGGCGTTTTTCGCAGGATGCGGACGGACGACGCGATGCGGCGAGAAATCGGTTGACACCCCCGGCAATCCACGCTATTATTTCGTCGTCCGAACGAACGGCGCCCCGAGCGGCCGCGTGATTCCGTATCAGACAAGGAGACCGGAATGAATAAGTATTCCATTGATGAGATCCTCGAGATGGCGATCCAGACGGAGAAGCTCGGGTACGCCTTCTACACGGGCATGGCGGCGAAGTTCAAGGGGGACGAGGGGCTCGAGAAGCTCTTCACCACGCTCGCAATGAAGGAGCAGGTGCACGAGCGGGTCTTCACGAAGCTGAAGGACACGGTCGACCAGCAGGGCACGGAGCCGGTGGAGTGGGAAGAGGTCTCGAACTATATGCGGGCCTTCATCGAGTCGGAGTTCTTTCTCGGCAGGCAGAAGTCGCTGCCCACCCTGGACTACATCCGGTCGACGAAGGAGGCGGTCAAATTCGCCCTGGGGTTCGAGAAGGAGACGCTGCTCTACTTCATGGAGCTCCGGACGCTCGTGAAGGAGAAGAAGGTCGTCGACGAGATCATCGAAGAGGAGAAGAGCCACATCCGCTGGCTCGATACCTACCGGGCCAGCCTCGGTTAGCGCGGGCTTGCCCGTCACTGCGGTTTTGTATCCCACGGGCCACCGGCACTCTGCCGGCGGCCCTTTTTCGTTCCGCGCTCAGTCCCGCGGACCCGGCTCGGTATACTCGTCGTGCCCGTCGCCGAACACGTGGTGGATGATCTCCCAGGCGGTCTCCTCGATGGACTTGTTCGTCGTGTCTACGACCTTCCAGGCCCGGTGCTTCCGCACCAGGTCCCGAACGAACTCCACCTCGGCGAAGATCTTCTTCGCATCGCTGTACCCGGGCTCGAGTACCGACCGCTTCCGGCGCGCCATGCGCACCTTCTGGAGCACCGCGGGATCGATGATGAGGCAGATGATCTTGTGCGGGTCGATCTCGAGCAGCTCCGGGGGCAGCGGGATATCCGGGACGATCGGCACGTTCGCCACCTTGTATCCCTCCTGGGCCAGGAAGAAGGAGGTCGGCGTTTTGGACGTGCGCGACAGGCCGATGATGACGATGTCCGCCTCGGCGAGTCCGTCCACGCCCCTGCCGTCGTCGTGCGCGATGGCGAACTCGATGGCATCGATGCGCCGGAAGTACCGCGCGTCCACCTTGCGGAGCAGGGTCGGGGTTTCGAGCGGCTCCTTGCGCAGCACCGTCGCAAGATTGTTGATGAGCGGTCCCAGGACGTCGTGGTGATACAGGCCGTTCTTGCGGCAGTACTCGCTCGCGTAGTCCCGCATCTGCTTTCGGACGAAGGTGTAGGCGACGAGGGCGTTCTCGGTCTTGGCTTGGTCCAGGATCTTCTTGAGCGCGGCGCGGGAGTCGATGTCGTGGTAGACGGCGATCTTGGTGCGGGCCTGCTGGAACTGGACCAGGGCGGCGCGCAGGATGTGCAGGCCGCTCTGGCCGGTGGCGTCCGAGATGATCGTGATCTTTTTCACGGCTTCGCAGCCGGGGGGGGCGGCTGCGAATAGGCATCCGTACCTGTTGGCTCGTCCAGGTAACCGACGTCCCCTTCCTGCAGCAGCTCTCCCACGGTCGCAAAACGATAGCCTTCCTTGCGCAGACCCGCGATGACGAGGGGCAGAGCCTCGGCCGTGTGCACGCCCCGACGGTTCACATGAAAGACGATGATGCTCCCGCCCCGTGCCATGCGCAGTACCCACCGGGCGATCCGCTGCGGCGAGAGGTTGGGGTCCGGATCGCCCGAGGGGAGGTCGTACTCGATGGTCGTGAGCCCCAGCGAGGCCGCGAGTCTGACGATGCGGCTGTCCACCTCGCCGAAGGGCGCGCGGAAGAAGCGCGGGGTCTTGCCGGTCAGGCGCCGGATGAGGTGCTGGGTCCGCCGCAGTTCGCGCAGGACCCGGGCATCGTTTTTCTGTAACAGATGGGGATGGTAGAAGCTGTGGTTCGCCAGCTCGAACTGGGGATGGGCGGCGAGGAACCGGACCGCCTGCTGGTTCTTCTCGACCCACCGGCCGCTCAGGAAGAGGGTTGCCGGGACCTTGTCCCGCAGCAGGATGTCGATCACCTCTTTGTTGTACTCGTCCTTAAGCGAGGTGGGGCAGGCGTCGAAGGTGAGGCAGAGCACGCGCTGGTCCCGCCTGCCGTGCGTGATCGGGAGCATGGGGGGCGGTGCCGCAGCGCCCGCCAGGACAACGGACGCGACGATCGCGCTTGCGACCCGCGGGAGAGCGTACCCCAGGCGGGAGGTACATGACCGCAGGAGCCGGATCGCTCCGCTCTGTCGGAAGAAGCGTATCATGGCGGCATCATTCTATACCCGGCATTGCAGCGGGTCAATCGAAAAGAAGCAGCTCCGGAAATGGGCGTTGATCACGGGGAAAAAGTATGGTACAGTCCGGTCTATTCTCTCGGATCGGTGAAGGGACATCAGATGCATTTTCAGGGTGTGCTCGGTCTCTGCGTATTCGTGGCCCTTGCCTGGGCGCTGAGCGAGGACCGGCGCGGCGTCCGGTTCCGCGTCGTGCTTGCGGGCGTGGGCGTGCAGCTCTGCGTTGCCGCGATCCTCTTGTTCATTCCGCTCTTCCAAAAGTTCTTCCTCGTGCTGAACCGGTTCGTGCTCGCCCTGCAGGACGCAACCCAGGCAGGCACGTCCTTTGTGTTCGGCTATCTGGGCGGCGGGACCCCGCCCTTTCTTTTGAAGGACCCAGGCGCAAACTTCATCCTTGCCTTCCAGGCCCTGCCGCTGGTGCTCGTGATCGGAGCCCTGTCCGCGCTCCTCTTTCACTGGCGGGTACTGCCGCTCCTGGTGCGGGGATTCTCCTACCTGCTTCGGAAGACGCTCGGCATCGGCGGCGCCCTCGGCCTGGGCGCCTCGACCACGATCTTTCTCGGCATGGTGGAGGCCCCGCTCGTGATCAAGCCCTATTTGAAGGACATGACGCGGAGCGAGCTCTTCGCGCTCATGACCGTGGGCATGGCCTGCATCGCCGGAACGGTGATGGTGCTCTACGCCACGATCCTGCACGGCGTCGTGCCGGATCCGCTCGGCCACATCCTGACCGCCTCGTTCATCCACGTTGCCGCGGCGATCACGATCGCCCAGGTCATGGTTCCCGAGACCGGGCCCGCGACCGCGGGGGGCCTCGCGCCGATCGAGACCGCATCGGGCTCCATGGACGCCGTGGTCAAGGGGACCATGGACGGCCTACATCTCCTCCTGAACATCATCGCCCTGCTCGTGGTGATGGTGGCGCTTGTGCATCTGGCGGACGCGGTCATGGGACTCCTGCCCGCCGTGGCGGGTAAGCCGCTCACACTCGAGCGGCTGCTCGGCTGGATCATGGCGCCCGTGGTCTGGCTCTTCGGCATCCCCTGGTCCCAGGCACCGGTCGCGGGCGCGCTCATGGGCACCAAGACGATCCTGAACGAGCTCCTCGCGTTCCTCGATCTGACGAAGCTCCCCGCGGCTGCGCTCGACGCTCGCAGCCGCTTGATCATGACCTACGCCCTGTCGAGCTTCGCGAACTTCGGCAGTCTCGGGATCCTGATCGGCGGGCTCGGCAGCCTGGCGCCGAGCCGCCGTTCCGAGATCGTGGGGCTCGGGATGAAGGCCCTCGTTGCCGGCACCCTCGCCACCTGCATGACCGGCGCGGTGATCGGGATCTTCGTATAGCCATTCAGTGATGTTATGCAGAAAGAGGACGATCAGAACGGCGTGTTCGTGAACAGCGAGCCCACGACCGTGATGAAGCCGGGAACTGCCGGAAAGACCTTTCTCCGGTTTCTCTTTTCGCACGGCCCGGAGCGCGTGCCGCGACGACCGCTCCCGATCGTATCGGCCAGGGACGCGGTACAGGGTCCTGCGTCCGTCGCGCCTCGCTTTATCTGGCTCGGCCATTCGAGCGTGTTTCTGGAGCTGGATGGCAAACGTCTGCTCTTCGACCCGGTCTTTTCGGAGCGGGCCTCCCCGTTCTCCTGGATGGGGCCGAAACGCTTCCATCCCGCACCCCTTGCGCTGCAGGACCTCCCGTTGCTGGACGCGGTGCTTATCTCCCATGATCATTACGATCATTTGGACAAAGACGCGATCAGGGCGATCGCAGGCAGAACCGCGTCCTTTCATGTCCCGCAGGGCCTGGGCGCTCTGCTCAAGGACTGGGGCGTGCCCGCGGACAAGATCAGCGAGCATGCCTGGTGGGACGAGCAGGTCCTGGACGGCCTGACCATTGTTGCCGTGCCCGCGCGCCACTTCTCCGGCCGCGGATGCTTCGACCGGAACAGGACGCTTTGGTGCTCCTGGGCGGTGATCGCGAAGAGCGGGAGGATCTATCACAGCGGCGACACGGGCATGACCGCGCAGTTCCGGGGAATCGGAGAACGTTACGGCCCCTTTACCCTGGGCTTCATCAAGATCGCCGCCTATAACGAGAGCTGGCCGGATGTCCACCTGACGCCCGAGCAGGCAGTCGCCGCAGCCAGAACGCTCGGGGTCAAGACGCTCGTCCCGATCCACTGGGGGACCTTCGACCTCGGCCTCCACAGCTGGCACGAGCCGATCGAGCGTTTTGTCCGCGCAGCGGAACAGGAGCAGGTGCGGATCGTCACACCACAGATCGGCGAGCGAGTGGATCCGGAGCGTTACGCGAATGCGTTCTGGTGGCAGGGGATCGTCAACACCGGGAACGCACGCTAGAAGGCGCACCGAACCGATCGTTGTGCGGCGATGGAGTTGGCGTCGAATCGGTACGGTGTCGTTGGCAGTGTCCCGGTTCGCGATGCGCTATCGAGCACCAGCCGTATTTTCTGCGTGCTAGAGTGTAACGAAAGAGCGAGCTGGGCTGATTTCTTGGGGCCGATGTGCAGAATGGCAGAGGAGGAAAGAGATCGATGGAACACCGTACCTTGGGCAAGAATGGCCCCCAGGTGTCCGCCTTGGGACTGGGCTGCATGGGGATGTCGGATTTCTATAGTGGAAGAAAGCAGAACGACGCGGAGAGCATCGCTACGATCCGGCGCGCGATCGAGCTGGGCGTTAATCTTCTCGATACCGGGGACTTCTACGGCAGCGGGCACAACGAAGAGCTGATCCGCGAGGCGATCCGGGAGGTGCCGCGCGACCAGGTCTTCATCTCCGTCAAGTTCGGGGGCATGCGGAACCACGACGGCAGGTTCCTGGGGTTCGACAGCCGGCCAGCGGCGATCCGCAACTTCCTGACCTACAGCCTGCAGCGCCTGCGTGTCGATCATCTCGATCTCTACTATCCCTCCCGCGTGGACCCGCAGGTGCCGATCGAGGACACGGTCGGCACGCTGGGCGAGCTCGTCAAAGAAGGGAAGCTTCGTTTCATCGGCCTGTCCGAGGCCGGTCCTGCGACGCTCCGCAAGGCCGCAGCCGTGCACCCGCTCGCCATGCTCCAGACCGAGTACAGCCTCTGGACGAGGGACCCGGAGGACGGCCTCATCGCCGCCTGCCGCGAGCTCGGCATGGCGCTCGTTGCCTATGCCCCGCTCGGCCGCGGGTTTCTGACCGGCAAGTACCGCAAGCCGGAGGACGTTCCCGCAGACGACTACCGCAGGCACATGCCGCGCTTTCAGGAGCGGAACTTCGTGCAGAACGCGCGGCTCGTCGAAAAGCTCTCCGCCATCGCGAACGAGAAGCGCTGCACCAGCGCGCAGCTCGCCCTCGCCTGGCTCCTGGCCCAGGGCACGGACATCATCCCGATCCCGGGCACGAAGAATCGACAGCGGCTGGAAGAAAATCTCGCGTCACTCTCGATCAAACTTTCCCCGGACGACCTGCGGCGCATCGCCGAGGCGGCGCCCAAGGGCGCGGCGGCAGGGACGCGCTATCCCGAAGAAGGCATGCGGTCCGTGAACAGATAGGCGGCTCCTCTGTACGCGTTCACGCCGTTTTGGTATAATCTGGCATGTCCTTTTTCCGCTATCGCGGCCGCATCATTCAGGGCGTCCTCCTCTTCCTGCGCGTGCTCCTGAGCTACCGGTTCCTTACCCTCCGGAACCTCTTCGCCGCACCCGAGCGCAAACGGGAGCGGCTGAAGCGGCTTCATGCCGCGAACGCCCGTCTGCTGCGCGAGCGCATGGTCGCCATGCGCGGCGTCCTGATCAAGATCGGCCAGTTCCTCTCCTCCCGCGTGGACATCCTTCCCGAAGAGTACACCGGCGAGCTCGCGAAGCTGCAGGACCAGGTGCCGCCCGCGCCCTTCGCGGACATCCAAAGGCGCGTGACCGACGAGCTCGGGCCGATGGAGGAGACCTTCTCCTCCTTCGACGAGACGCCCATCGCCTCGGCCTCGCTCGGCCAGGTGCACAAGGCCTGCCTGCGCGACGGCGACTGCATCGTGGTCAAGGTCCAGTACCCGGGCATCGAGGACGTGATCGCGGCGGACATCCGGATGCTCCGGCTCGTGGTGCGGATCATGCGCGTGCTCTACCGCCGGATCAACCTGGACGTGGTCTTCTCCGAGTTCTCCCGCATCGTCGCCGAGGAGCTGGACTACATCCAGGAGGGCAGGAACGCCGAGACCTTCGCGCGCAACTTCGCGAAGAACCCGCGCATCCGGATCCCGATCGTGTACTGGCCCTTTACCACGACCAAGGTCCTGACCCTCGAATATCTCGAGGGGATCAAGATCACGGACTTCGACGAGATCGACCGGGCCGGGATCGACCGGAAGGAAGCGGCCCGCATCCTGGCCGAGGCCTATGCCCAGATGTTCTTCAGCGACGGCCTGTTCCACGGGGACCCGCACCCGGGCAACATCTTCGTGCGGCCCGGTCCGGAGATCATCCTCGTGGACTTCGGCATGGTGGATCGCATCTCGGCGCCGCGCCGCGAAGGCCTCCGCAGGGCCTTCACGGCCGTGGTGGATCGCGACGCCCTGGACCTGGTGCGCGCGCTTGTGGACATGGACTTCATCCCGCTCACCAAGGACATCCGGCCCCTGGTCCGGTTCGTGGAGCGCATCTTGCTGCGCTACCGCGATCTCTCGGCGAGCCAGTTCCGCGCCATGGACATCGACGAGATCGGCCGCGACATCCGGGAGGCCGTGCAGCTCAGCCCTTCGATCCAGATCCCGAACGACTTCATCCTCTTCGGCAGGGTGATCGGCATGCTGAACGGTCTCGGCTCCCGGCTCGACCCGGACACCAATATCATCGAGATCGCCGCGCCCTTTGCGCGCCGGTTCATCCGGCACGAGATCGGGAGCGCACGCACGGCGATCAAGCAGGTCGCTGCCACGGCCCGCACCATCGCGGGACTGCCGCGGCTTTTGACCGACTTCCTGGTGACCACGCGGCGCGGTGAGACGCGCATCGAGATCACGTCGCAGGACATCGTGACCGAGCTGCGCGCCATCGCCCGGATCGGCAGGGCGCTTCTCATCACCTTCCTGACAATCACGGCCGGCACGGCAGCAAGCCTGCTCCGGATCCATGGGCTTCTCCGGGAAAGTGCATGGGCTGCGGGCATCGGCGGGGTGTTCTTGGTCTGGCTTGTGCTGGCGTTGCGGAAGAAGTGAAGAACGTCTTTCAGGCGACCGAGAAGACCTCCGAGACTTGGTACCGGTCCGCCACGTGCAGGGGAAAGCGCTCGGGCAGCACGCGGCGATGGGTCTTGAGGGCAACGCTCGGATTGTTGTTCTGTTCGGAGAGGTGGGCGAGGCAGGCCCACTGCAGCCGGTTTGCGCTCAGGGCGCGCTCCAGGATCCCTGCTGCCT
>JBJKRX010000110.1:0-3473 GCA_046704425.1 Nitrospirota bacterium | reverse complement strand
TCATATTTTCTTCGTTTACGTTGGTTCGGATCCATTGATACTCGTCAGTTGATCTCTTTGACCGCCGTCTCTTCCGGTACGTGTGCGACCGCATCCAGCGCCTTGCCGACGAGCCAGCCGATCGTCGTGGTTGCGGTGTCGATCGTGATGCCGGCGACCAGGACGCCCGTGAGCATGCCTGCCAGGACGATTGCCCGGGACAGGATCCCCGGATCGAGCGGGAGGCCGAAGAGCCAACCTGCGATGGTGACGCCGGCAGCGCCTCCCACGAAGCTGCCCGGCAGAAGCCCGAAGAGGGCGAAGAGCACCAATCCTGCGCCCGTGCCTGCGTATGCGCCTTTTCTTGCTTTATCAGTCGTGGTCTTCATTGTTCGGTCCTCCTTTCGTTCCGTTCTACCTGGGATGTTGCATCAGCCGTGCCAGAAGGCAACCCGTTGTTATCAGGGCGGTCCGGGATCAATGCCTTTTGCAGGATTGAGAAAAATCCGGGGACAACTCTCGGGTCTGCGAATGGGCCGGCACGCGTGACAAGCCTTTTCGGGTTGTCGGCCGTTCCCTCGGCGGGGAGAAAGAAAATCAGCAATCTGCGGTTGTCTGAACAGCAACGTTCCGCACCTTGTCGAAAAAGGCGCGAAACTCCTGGCGGTCGTCCGTGATCTTGCAGGCCGGTATCGATTTGAGGAAGGATTTGCCGTAACTCTTCGTGGCGATACGCGAGTCGAGCACCGCCACCGCTCCCTGGTCCGTTGCGGTCCGGATCAGTCTGCCGAACCCCTGGCGGAACAGGAGGGTGGCCTGCGGCACCTGGTATTCCCGGAAGGGGTTCCGGAGCCGCTCCATGCGCGCTTCCACGATCGGCTCGTCGGGAACGGCAAAGGGGAGCTTGGCGATCACCACGCACTGGAGCGCGTCTCCCGGTACGTCGATGCCCTGCCAGAACGAGGCCGTGCCCATGAGCACGCTCTGCGGGGACGCCTTCAAACGCTCCACCAGGCGGTAGGCGGGCATCTCTCCCTGGCAGAGGAACGCGAGGTCCGGCATCGTCTGCCGCAGGGTCTCGGCGCTCTGGCGGAGCTGGCCGTAACTGGTGAAGAGCACCAGGGTCCTGCCGCGGGTGACGGACAGGACCCTGGCGAGCTCGGCGTCGAACCGCTCCTGGTAGCCCGGGGCCTGCGGATCATCCAGGCCCGGCGCGATATAGAGCAGGACCCGGTTTGCGAAATCGAAAGGCGAGTCGAGCAGGATCTCCTGCGGCGCGTCGAGACCCAGCCGGCCCTTGAGATAGTCGAAGGACCCGCCGGCCGAGAGCGTTGCCGAGGTGAGGACCACGGTCCCGGTCCGGCCGAACAGCTCCTCGCGCAGGGTTGCGGACACGTCCACGGGCGAGGCGACGAGCCGGCAGCGCTGGTTCTCGCGCTCGGCCCAGTACACGAACCCCTCCTCGGTCTGGTTCAGGTTCATGCGGACCGCGGCGGCCTGGGCCTGGGCGCGGTTGGCAAAGGCCTTGACCTCCAGTTCCTCCTCCTGCGTCTCGACCGGAAGGGCGAGGAGGGCGTCGCGCAGCTCCAGGAGCGGCTCGCTCAGGATGTCGGGGACGATGTCTTTGCGCCGGATGCGCCGGACGGGATCTTTGGCGAGCAGGGGCTGGAGGTTCAGAAAGAAGTTGTCCGCAACGACCCGGAGCCCGTCCACGCTCCCGCGCAGGGCCGGGAGCTCGGCGGTCTGGGCAATGAGCCGTGTGAGGAGCCCCTTGCGCGTCCGCTGCGAGAGGAGCGAGTCGCAGAGGTACTTGACCGAGAAGTTCGAGACCTCCACGCCCAGGTAGTCCGTGGCCACGTCCTCGACCTGGTGCGCCTCGTCGAAGACCACGGCCTGGAAGGAGGGCAGGACATTGTTGGCAGCGGCCATGTCCGCGAAGAAGAGGTGGTGGTTCGCCACGAGGATCCGGGCCTGCTGCTCGACCACCTTGGCCTTCTGGTAGAAGCATTCTTTATAGTAGGAACAGGACCTGCCGAAGCAGAGGTCCGTCTGGCGGCAGGCCTTGGCCCAGAGGCTTGCCGGGGGCTCGCTCTCCAACTCGCCCCGGAGCCCGGTGCGCGTGACCACGGACCACGCGAAGAGCCGGTTCAGGGGCTCGATCTCCTGCTGCTCGTAGAGGTTCCCCATGCGCAGGGCGTCGAACCGGCGCAGACAGAGGTAGTTCTCGCCGCCAACGCAGAGGGCGTAGCGGAAGTCGCCGAGCACATTCCTGAGGAACGGGAGGTCCTTGTCCACGAGCTGCTGCTGGAGGGCCTTCGTGTAGGTCGCCACCACGGCGCGGCGGTTCCCGGCGCGCGCCCAGAGGATGAGCGGCACGAGGTAGGCGAGGCTCTTGCCCACGCCCGTGCCCGCCTCGGCGATCAAATGCGTCTCGCGTTCGAGCGCCTCCCGGACCGCCTCGGCCATGGCGATCTGTTCGGTGCGCAGCTCGTAGGCCGTGCCCATCGCGCGGCCGATCAGACCTGTTTCGCCGAAGAGGGAGAGCGCGTTCATGCGCGTCTACCTTACCATGGCGCACCGGGGATTGCAACCGGCGCGCGGGGCCGGAAGAGTTGCACTCACGGTGCCGTTGTGTTAGTATGCCCGCTCGATGAAACGGCTTCCTGCCATCATCGCCCTCTGCGCCCTCTGTTTGCTCGCGCCCGCGGCCGCCGGTGCGGACGGGCCGGGCATCATCATCCGGACCGTCCGGTTCTCCACCTACGCACTCTTTACCCGCGTCGTGTTCGAACTCGAGACCGCGGCGCCCTACGCGCTCTCCCGGTCGCCGGACGGGCGAAGCATCACCCTGCGGTCCGTGGACGGGCCGCTTGCGCTCGCAGTGCCGCTGCCGACGGTCAACGACGCGGTCGTTGCCGGGCTGGAGACGCACACCGAGGCGGGGAAGAACGTCCTCGTTATCCGGCTCGCACCCGCGGCCGGCGGGGTGAAGGACTTCACGCTCCGGGGACCGGACCGCATCGTGATCGACATCACGCGCCAAACCGCGGCCGCATTGCCCGCAGCAACGCCCGGCGTGCAACGGACCGTGGTCGTGCTCGATCCCGGCCACGGCGGCAAGGACACGGGCATCGTGACCGCGCAGGGCGTCGAGAAATCGGCGGACCTGGCGATCGCGCAGGCGGTCCAAAAGGACCTGGCCCAGGACCAGCAGATCACCGTGGTCCTGACCCGCACACGGGACAAGACGCTGTCGCTCGACGCCCGCGAGGCAAAGGCGAACGCGGTGAATGCGGCGGTGTACGTGAGCATCCACGGGGCTTCCGGCGCGTCCAGCCGGGTCTATGTGCGCGCGATCAGCGGGGCTGGTCCTGCTGCACCGGCCCGGCCCCTGACCAGTGATTTCCTGGGGTACGAGGCCGGGTCCGCGCAACAGGCCGCGCTCTGGGGCACGCAACAGGCGGCCCACGCCGCAGCGAGCGCCCGGCTCGGCA
>JBJKRX010000109.1:0-40051 GCA_046704425.1 Nitrospirota bacterium | reverse complement strand
ATCCCCCAGACGGTCAACCTGGGCGTGGCGATCAATCCCGACACCTGGTTCCGCAACCTGATCGTGGCCGCGGACTACATCGACGTGCTGGACAACTACAGCCAGGACAAGGACATGGCGAAGCGGCTGCGGTACGGCGCGGAGCTCCAGCTCTTCGACGTGCTTCCCTTCGAACTCGCCGTCCGCGCCGGGATGTACGAGAACTCGCCCACCGTGGGATTAGACGTGCGGGTCCTGATCGTTACGGTCTCGTATGTCATGTATACGGAACAGATCGGGGCGTACGCGGGACAGGACAAGGACAAGCGGCAGATGGTGTCGCTGAAGATCGGCTGGTAACGGACCAGGTGGAAACGGCAAGGCGCGCCCCCCGGGGCGCGCCTTTTTTTATGCGCTCTCCCGCCCCCGCTCCGGGGAGGGAGCCGACGGCAGGGTGATGCGGAACAGCGCCCCTCCGTCTTCGGCGGAATCGACCTCCAGGACCCCGTTGTGGTTGGCGATGATCTTGTGGGCGATGGAAAGTCCCAGCCCCGTGCCTCCGGAATCGGACTTGGTCGTGAAAAAGGGATCGAAGATGCGGCTCCGGTGCTCGGGCGGGATCCCCGGCCCCGTGTCCGCGATCGTCACGACGATGGCGTCGCCCTCCCGCCCCGTGCCGAGCGTGAGTCTGCCTGCGTCCTGCATGGCGTCGAGGCTGTTCGTGATCAGCGCGAGGAAGACCTGCCGCAGCTCCCCGTCGCTTCCCCAGTAGCGAGGGAGGTCGGGATCGTACCGTCGTACAATTTCCACGTTCGCCAGCCTGCCCTGGAAGCCGATGACCTCCACGGTCTTGTCCAGGACGTCGTTGATCTGCAGGTCCTTCTTCTCATAGGCCGTCTTGCGCACGAAGGACAGCATCCCGGTCGTGATGTTCTTGCAGCGGCGCGTCTCCTCCTGGATGATGCCCAGGTATTCCTCGAACAACGCCGCGTCGAACTTGTTCCTCCGGAGCTTGAGCTGCAGCCCTTCGGCGCAACCCGCAATGGAGGCGAGGGGGTTATTGATCTCGTGGGCGATGCCCGACGCCATCTGGCCCAGGCTCGCCAGGCGCTCGCTCATGATCAGCCGCATCTCCTTTTCCTTGATCTCCGTGATGTCCCGCGCGATGTGGACCGAGCCGAAATAGGCGCCGTCCGATCCGAAGTAGGGAAAAACGGAAACCAGGAACGTCTTGTCCAGACGGGGTTCCTGCACCTCCTGGGTCACGACCCGGTTTTCCCGCATCGAAAGCGCGTGCGGGCAGGCCGGAATGGGTTCCTGCGTGCAGTGGAATATCTCGAAACACTTCCGGCTCTCGATCTCTTCCCGTGAGAGGCCGAAGAACGTCAGGAAGGCCCGGTTTGCCTTGATGACGCGGTACTCCCGGTCGTGGATCGAGATGAGGTCCGTGATGCTGTCGAAGGTGAGCTGCCACTCCTTCTGGGACCGGGAGACCAGACGCATCTGCTCCGCGATCTCCGCGTTGCGCTGCTCCAGGTGCTCGATCAGGCCGCGGTTCTCGATGGCCGCGGCCACCTGGTTGCCGAAGACGACGAAGATCCGCACCCGCTTGCGCGTGAAGAATCCCGGCTCCTCGCTGTAGAGGTTCAATATTGCCATGACGCCGCCCTCGTCGTCCAGGAGCGGAAGCGCCATGGACGACCGGAACTCCCGCAGGACCGCTTCGTCCCTCCAGGCCGCGAACCGCGGATCGCGTTCCGCGTCGTTCATGACCTGGGGGGTCTTGGTGCGGATCGCGGTCCCGGTCGGCCCCTGGCCGGTGGGCGAATCGTCGGCGGTGATCGTTATCTTCTGCAGGTAGCCGCTATCGAGGCCGGACTGCGCCAGCGGCGTGACGACGAGGTCTCCGTCGCGCACCGCGCCGATCCAGGCCATCCTCACGCCCAGTTCCCGCACCGCAATATTGCAGACCGCCTCGTAGACGTTCTCCATCCGCGGGATGGCCGTGACCACGTTGGAGGAGACAGCGAGTGAAAGGAGTTCGTCGGCGTATTGCTTGAGCTCTTGCTGCGAGCCGGAGAGGGTCTCCGCCATCGAGTTGAATCCGTCTCCCAGAAGCGCCAGCTCGTCCCGGCCCACGTGCGGGATGCGCACGCCGGTGTCTCCCGTGGCGAAGCGCTTGAATACGTCGCTCACGATATTCAGCCGCTGGATCACGAGATGCCGGATCAGGAACAGCATAACGAACCCGACGATCGCGAGCGAGGGCACAAAGCTCAGCATCTCGTTGCGGACCTCCCGCCACAGGATCGCCCGCGCCCGTTCGGTCGAAAAATCGATCACGAAGAACCCGTTGTGGCGCTGGCTTGCCGGATGGCATCGATAGCAAGCCGGCTTGTTGCGCAGGGGTTGCATCCAGCGATACCGGCTCTCCCCATTGAGATACCGTCCCTGCGTCCCGTTGCGGTGGCAGGCATCGCACTGGAGGCGGCTCCCGGGGAGCTGCTTCCCCACGCTCTGCCGAAGGGAGGACGAGCGGACCTCGCCCTTGCTGTCCAAAAGCCAGATCGCCTGGATGGGCGCGATGCCCGATATCCGGTCAAGGGTCTGCCGCATCAGTTCGTCGTCGCGGGTGACCATGGAGTGCTCGATGCTCTCCTCGACGATCGGCCCGATGGTGGCGCCCATGTCCTTGAAACCCTCCTCCTCCTGCAGGAAATGGAAGCGGAGGCTGACTGCCCCCGAGACGAGCGAAATGGCCACGATGACGGCGATGGTCCAGAGCGTTATCTTCGTGTCTATTTTCATGCCGAGAGCCCGTACTGGGTCAGTTTGTTATACAGCGTCTTGGGCGAGATGCCCAGGAGCTCCGCGGTCTTTCCCCGCTGGCCGCCGGTTTCCTTCAGCACGCGCAGGATATGTTCGCGTTCAACGTCCGCAAGGCGGGTGCCGCCTGTTCTCCGTCGGGCCGTCAGGTCCGGAGGCAGATCCTCCGGACCGATCACCTCCCCGGGCACGAGCAGCAAGATCCGGTGCACCACGTTCTGCAGCTCGCGCACGTTGCCGGGCCAGGGATAGGCCGCCAGCTCGGTCGCCGCGGCATCGCTGAATCGGCGGTTCCGGAATGCGGGGGTGCTCCGGATAATGTGCTCCACGAGCAGCGGGATGTCCTCGGTCCGTTCGCGCAGCGGCGGGACGTGGAGCGTCAGTGCGCTGATGCGGTAAAACAGGTCGGAGCGGAAGCCGCCGCGTTCCGTCTCCTGCTTGAGGTCCTTGTTCGTGGCTGCCACGAATTTCACCTCCACCCGCCCCTCCCGGGTCCCCCCGAGCCGGAAGAACGTCCCCGTCTCGATCACCCGCAGCAGCTTGACCTGGAGCGCCAGCGGCAGCTCGCCGATCTCATCCAGGAACAGCGTGCCCGTATGGGCGATATCCATGAGCCCGGGCTTCCGGGCCTGGGCGCCCGTGAAGGCCCCCGCCTCGTGCCCGAAAAGCTCGCTCTCGATCATCGTCTCGGGGATGGCGCCGCAGTTGAGCGGGACGAACGGGCCGTCCGCGCGGAGCGAGGCGTCGTGGATCGCCCGGGCGATGAGCTCCTTGCCGACGCCGCTCTCGCCGGAGATCAGGACCGGAAAGGACGAGGCGGCGAACCGCGTCGCGGTCAGGAGAAGATCGTGCATCAACGACGACCGCGTGACGATGGAGCCCGCGTCATACTGTTTGCGGATCTGTGTCTTGAGCAGCAGGTTCTCCGCGAGGAGCCGCTTCTTCTCCCCGGCCTTTGTCACCACGATGCCGAGTTCTTCCATCTTGAAGGGTTTGACGAGATAGTCGGAGGCCCCCAGTTTCATCGCCTCCACGGCCGTGCCCACGTCCGCGTTGCCCGTCAGGATGACGACCTCGACGGCGCTCCCCCCCCCCTTCACCTTTCGGAGAACGTCCATGCCGCCCAGGCGCGGCATGTTGAGGTCGAGCAGCAGGACGTCGTACTCGTCCCGGGCAAGCAGTTCGAGCGCCTGCTCGCCGCTGTCCGTTTCCGCGACACGCCATCCCTGGTCCGCGAGCGTGTCCGCGAGAACGCGCCGAAAATGTCCGTCGTCTTCTGCGATCAAGATGCTGTTCATCGCCGTTCTTTTCCGCACCGGGGCGCCCGGTGCGGCCCGCCGTCCGTCACGGCCCGTCATCCCCCGCCGCGGCCACCCGGTTTCGCCCTTCGCGCTTCGCCCGGTACAACGCGTCGTCCGCCGCCTGCAGGACCTCGTCGGCCTTGTCGCCGTCGTCGGGGAAGCCGCTGACGCCGATGCTGACCGTCACCTTGCCGTTCGGCTGGGTATCCTCCTTCGGGAACTTGCACCAGTCGATCATGCCGCGCAGCCGCTCGGCGATCAGGATCCCCTGGTCCTTCGGGGTCTCGAGCAACAGGATGGCAAACTCCTCGCCGCCATACCGGGCGACCACGTCCGTATCCTTCAGATTGTCCCGGATCAGCTCCGCCAGCTTCTTGAGCAGCACGTCGCCCTGGGGGTGACCGTTCGTATCGTTGTACTTCTTGAAGTGATCGACGTCAAGCATCATCAGGGTAAATCTGCCGCTGTAGCGCTTCGCCCGCAGGGCCTCGGCCTTGAACAGCTCCTTGAACTCGCGGTGGTTCTTGAGGCCCGTAAGCCCGTCGGTCTTCGACATCTGCATCGTCTTCTCGTACAGGAGGGCGTTCGAGACCGCGAGCCCCGCCGCATCCAGGAGCCGCATGGACGCATCCATGTCGACGTTGGCGAGCGGGAAATACTCGCGCGGAATGCTCAGGGCGTAGGCGCCCACGGGGGTGAACAGCTCGCAGGAGAGACAGGCCGTCAGCTTGTCGAGGTAGCTTGCGTAGATCGCGCCCTTGCAGTGGCTGCCGGACACGAGCCAGCACCGCCCTCCCGGGTTTCCGAAGGCCGCGCACTCGGTATCGGAGCACTGGAAGTATTCATGGCAGGGTTGGAGCGTAGCCGCCATGACCGGCAGGATCATGCACCGCTGGCTGCCGAGCAGCCGGAGCGCCTTGGTCTCGTAGTCCGACGCGACGATCCGTTCGTCCACCATCATGGCGACGCCCTTGAGCACCGATTCGGTGAAGCTGTTCTTGTCGATCAGCGGGATCTGGAGCTCCTCGTCGCCGACCTTGAGCGAGAGGGTCCGCCGGTCCTTGTTGAGCGGCAGATACGCGCTCCGGGTCGCGCCCGTAAACCCGCGGAGCTCCCGCTCGATGATCTCGATCACTTCCCGCAGCCGGATGGACGAACGAAGCCGCTCCGAGAGCGTATAGAGCCGCAGGACCTCCTCGTTCTTCTCGTACAACCGTTTGCTCAGGTAGGTCACGAAATAGGCGGTCAGGAAGATCGTGGCGATGAAGGCGAGGCCGTACGAAGCGATCACCGTCATGTTGCTGAAGAGCAGCGGCTCCTGTTGGAAGATGCCGTAATGGGGCAGGATGCCGAGATGGGTCAGCCACAGCACCAGCATCGGAAATGCCACGGCGGTCGCCCCGAAGAAGAAGGCGTACCGTCCGGGCAGGATGATGCCGCTGATCACCACGTGGAAGATGAAAAAATAGATGAAGGGACTGTCGCAGCCGCCCGAAAAATAGACCGCCAGCGCAAGGATCACCTGGTCCATGATGACCTGGATGTTCGCCTGGCGTTTCAGGTTCTCCGCGGGGAACTGCAGGCGCCATCGGTAAAAGCCGTTGCAGGCAGCCGCGAGCCCGAGGATCCCGTACACGGGGATGAGCGAGAAGGTCATCAGGGCGACCTCGCGCACCACATGGGTGGTCACAAGTACGCCGATGATCCCGATCCATCGGAGATTCACCAGCCACGTCAGCCGTTTCTTCAGGTCTTCCCGCTCCAACATGGCGCCCTCACCCGCCCTTCTCGCGCTAGTGCTTGCCCGCCATCCCGCAGAGGTTCTTGCCGATCTCCAGCTCCTTGCGCTTCGCCTCGTCCGGGTCCAGGAGCCCCAGGTTCACCTTCCGGATGTCCTGATAGCGCTCGGGATTTTCCAGGAGGTTTGCCTTGATGTATGCCAGGAACTGGGAAAAGTCACGGCGCTGGTAGAGCTCCCCATCGCGGCGCGCCTGCCCCAGCGTGGTCCGGACGATCCCCTCGGCGTCCTGTTCCCGCAGGGACGACGCATGGGACGGGAGAATGGCGACCGTATCGGCAAGACGCGCGAAGCGCGTGAACAGGGTGTCAGAGAGGAGCTTCGCCCAGTCGTCGGCCATGCCGCCCAGGTCCGGCCTGCCGATACTGGTCTTCATGATCGTGTCCCCGGTGAACAGGACCTCGCCGTCCAGCAGGAAGGAGGTGCTGCCGGGCGTATGCCCCGGCGAGTGCAGGATCGTGAGCGCGCTCGTCCCGAACCGGAGGACTGCGCCGTCCTGCAGGGGGGTGTAAGAAAAGGAAGCGCCCTCGGCATCGGCTGCGTGCATATGATAGGCGGCGCCGGTCCTGCGGGCGATCTCCCGTCCTCCCGAGATGTGGTCCGCCTGGAGGTGGGTATCGAGGACATGGACGATCCGGAGGGAGAGCGAGTCCGCCAGGTCCAGGATCCGGTCCACGTGCCGCACGGCGTCGATCACCACCGCCTCGGTTCCGGACGCAAGGAGGTGCGTCATGCAGCCCCGTGCCGGGCGCGAGATCTGGTAGACCGCAGGGCTTGCCTGCACCTGCCGCGTCTCGTAATATTCACTCCAGGCGTCCATGCCGCCCGCGAGGGACAGGGCCGTGAAGCCCCTTTCGCGTAAGAGTTCGGCGCTGTACTGCGACGAGTCCCCGTGGGCGCAGACCGTCAGGATCGTCCGATCCTTCGGGAATCGGTCCAGGTATTTGTTTTCCTCGCCCACAAAGTCCGGCTGCGGGATGTTGAGGCTCTCGATCTCGGTCTTCCCGTCGATGCGCCATCCCGCAAACTCCTCCGCGTTCCTGAGATCGAAGATGAATTGGATCTCGTCCTGATCGATCCGCTTCTTTACTTCTTCCGGTGAAAGCACTGTCTGATCCATTCCGTATTCGTTCCTTTCCGCTCCTATCGTGATGTACAGCCGTTCCTACGGGCTGTGTCGTGCTGCGAGCAATGCCGACCGTTATGTCGCCGGCAGGAGTTCCGGCGCGGGCCGGCCGATGAGGTAGCCCTGGGCGTAATCCACGCCGTATTCGCGCAGGAATTCCATCGAACCATCCGCCTCCACGAACTCGGCGATGGTCTGGATGCCCATGCCCGCGGCCACGTCGCGGATGGCCCGCACGAAGAGCTGGTCGTTCTTGCTCTCGCGCACGTTGCGGATGAAGGAGCCGTCGATCTTGATGTAGTCCACGCCCATCTCGCGCAGGTAGAGGAAGGACGTGAACCCGACCCCGAAATCATCCAGGGCGAACCGGCAGCCCAGGGCCTTCAGGGCGTTCACGAAGCGGATGGCCCGGTCGAGGTCGCGGACCGCAGCCGTCTCGGTGATCTCGAAGACCAGGTGCGTCGGGTCGGCGCCGGTGGCCCGGATCATATCCTGAAGAAAAACGAGGGAATCATCCTCGCCGAACTCCCTGCCCGACAGGTTCATGCCGAAGGTGAGCGACCGCCCCTCCCGCATCGTCTGCGCCTGGAGCCGCATGGTCTTTTCCATAATAATGCGGTCCACGGCGCCGATCAATCCGAAGATCTCCGCGGTTTCGATGAAGTCGTTCGGCAGCAGGATGCTGCCGTCCTCGTTCCGGAGCCGCGCCAGGGCCTCGTAGTGGTCGACCACGCCCGTATGCAGGTTCAGGATGGGCTGGAACCAGGGGAGGAAGCGATCCTCGTAGATTGCCGTCTGGATCCGCTCTTTCTGTTTCACCCGCGAATGGATGAATTCGAGGTCCCGGTCCTCGGGCCGGAAGAGCCGGACCTTGTTCTTGCCCATGCGCTTGGTATGGTACAGCGCCGCATCGGCCTTCGTGAAGAGTTCCTTGACCGTCAGGCCCTGCTCCGGGTACTCGGCCATGCCGATGCTCACGGTCAGGTGGGAGGCGCCCTCCATGAGCCGCAGCGCAGCCACGGAACCCCGGATCCGTTCCGCCGTCTCCGTGCTCTCCGTGGCGGTCACGCCCGGCAGAAAGGCGGCGAACTCGTCTCCGCCCATGCGGCCCAGAAAGAAGCCCGCCTCCGCGCGCATGGCCGTGGCGTGCATGTCGCGCAGGGTCCTGCGCAGGTGCCCGCCGATCCGCCGGATCAGCTCGTCGCCGGTCGCGTGTCCGTAGGCGTCGTTCACGAATTTAAATTCGTCGATGTCGATCAGGAACAGGCAGCCCTCTCCTGCCCCTTCCTGGTCCCGGGCCGCGATCCATTCCTCCAGCATCGTCATGAACCGGGAGCGGTTGATCAGGCCCGTGAGTTCGTCATAGGCAGCGAGGTACTGGATCCGCTCCTCGGCCCGCTTCCGCTCGGTCACGTCCTCCTGGACCGCGAGAAAATGCGTGATCTCCCCCCGGTCGTTCTTGATCGGCGTGATCACCGAGCTGCCCCAGTAGAAGGTCCCGTCCTTCCTCCGGTTCTTGAACGACCCCCGCCAGGTCTTGCCGGCGATGATGGTGCTCCAAAGCTCCTGATATTCCGCCGGGGTCGTGCTGCCCGAACTGAGGATCCGCGGGTTCTGCCCGATCACCTCGTCACGCGACCATCCCGTCACGGTCTCGAAGGTCGGGTTCGCGTACTCGATAGCGCCCTCCCGGTCCGTGATGAACAGGACGTTCACGCTGTGCTCGATCACGGCAGAGAGTTTGCGCAGCTCCTCTTCGGTCCGTTTCTGCTCCGTGAGGTCCCGGAAGATCCCGATCAGATACTCTTTGCCCTGCAGCCGCAGGGGGCTGGCGCCAACGTCGCCCAGAAAGATGCTGCCGTCCTTCCGCTTGATCCGCACGTCCGTCACGAGCGCGGTCTCGTGCCGCTTGACCTTCTCGAACTGCTCCGCATTGAAGGGCACGTCCTCGGCCGGGTGGATGTCCTCCAGCCCGAGGCGCAGCAGATCGTCTTCGCTGTAGCCCAGCATGCGCGTGATCGTCTCGTTGCCCAGCACGAACTTCCGCGTCTCTGCGTCCGCTACCAGGATCCCGTCGTGTACGCTGTTGAAGATGGCCCGGAACTTCTCCTCCGACTCCCGGACCGCGTCTTCCATCTTCTTCCGGTCCGTGATGTCGTAGATCGTGGAACGGCTCACGAGGAATTTCCCGCTTGCATCCATGATCGCCGTGGCGTTCATGAGCACCGGAAAGGTCCTGCCGTCCTTGCAGCGCATCTCGAGTTCCAGGTCCTTCATCCACCCCCGTTCCTTGAACTCGGCGTAGTGCCGCTCGAAGCTTTCCCTGCTCGACGGCGCGAGGACGTCGCGGAACCGCATGCCTCCGATGATCTCGGCGGCCGCGTAGCCGAGCCAGGCGAGTTCGGTGTCGTTGATGCGCACGAACACGCCGTCCCTATCGAGCGAGTGGTACCCGATCGGCGCGTTGTGATAGAGGTCGTTGATGTCCTCGGCGCTCTGGCGGAGCAGCGTGGTGCGAGACTCGATCTCGCGCGTCATCTCGTTGAACGCACGGGACAGCGTCCCGATCTCGTCCGTGCTCTGCACGGGCACGACGGTCCCATAGTTGCCGGCCGCGATCTCGCCGGCCGCGCGGGACATGCGCCGGAGCGGAACGATCACCTCCCGGGAGAAGAGGGCGAAAAAAAGCATTATGATGCCGCCCACCACGGCAGTGGCGGCAATGGCGTTCCGTCGCATGGCGTGGAGCGGACGCCACAAGGTCAGGCCGGCATCCTCCTGCACGACCAGTGCCCAGGGGGCCGACTGGATGCACTGCACGGCCGAGGCAAGCGTCGCGCCCTTTGCGTCCGGTAAGAACCGATTCGGCGGGGAACCGCCATCGGCGCAGAGACCGGCGGGAATGCTCGTCACCACGGTCCCCCGAAGCCGCGCGGCCGCACTGGACACCGACGAGGTGAGCACGGTCCGCGACCGGTCCACGAGCAGCGCCCGAATGGTCGGCCGGGCCCCCGGGGCGATCGGTCCTGCGCCCGGGGCATGCTCGGAGAACCCGTTCAGCAGCAGGTCAAGCGCCTCGATGGGATAGACGTTCACCACGACCCCCAGGAACCGCCCCTCCGAGGCCGAGCGCACCGGCGCCGAGACCATGACCTCGTCTCTATTCGCGATGATCGCGCCACCGGCCCGCCGCGTCTGCTCGACGATCCTTCTTCCGGCCGATTCACTGTCTGCGGCGCCCCTGTTGGTGGAGGCGATGATCCGTCCGTCCGGCCCCACGACCATGATCCGGCGGATGGCCCGGTCCTGGGGCAGCAGGTCTTGCCGAAGCCGCGCTTGGAGTGCTCCGTCGGCGCCAAGCCGCGCCGGTGTCGCAAGGGACCGGCGGATAAGGTCTGAAGCCGCAAAATCCGCGGCCCGCGTCCGCGCCTGGCCCATGAAATCATCGACCCTGCATTCGTAGGCCCCGGCAATGAGCGTCAGATCGTCCAGGACGTGCTGCCGCAGATTGTCCCGCGAGGAGTTATAGCTCAGAAAAAAGGAGAGCGGAAGCGGCAGCAGGGCTATCGCTATTGCGATAAAGGCTTTGAAAGACAGGGAGCGCGGTGAGAATCTCATAAGTCGGCACATCTCCGGGCTCTTCGTTCGCTGCGGAAGCCCGCGCCTATGGCAATGGGCAGCAGTCAGGAGGTGCGATTCCGAGGACTAGCGTATCATATTGCCTATTGTACACAACAATGGCACAGGCAGCAAGGTTTTTGTGTTACGCCAAAGTTTTTGTACGATTTTCCCGGCAAGAAACCGGGCGCGGAAGTGCGCCCTCGGCAAGGCAGCTCGACACTTTCGTTCCTTCGCGACCCCGCGTTTTAGTGAAGATACTCGGATAGAAAATGCACCTGGGCCTGCAGCTTCTTCACATGGGCCCGCACCACGTCCCGGATCGAGATGAGCCCCACGATCTCGCCTTCGTCCACGATCGGCATGTGCCGGAAGTTCTTCTGGACCATGACGGCCATGACGTGATCGTTCTGATCGTCCGCCTCGGCCACGAGCAGGTTCTCGCTCTTGACCATGATGTCCGCGGCCCGCAGTCCGTCCAGGTCGCAGCCCGTCTTGCCCAGGATCTTGACCACGTCCCGCTCCGTCACGATGCCGCAGAGTTTCCCGTCGTCCTCGACCAGGAGCGCGCCGATGTTCTTCTCCATCATGACCCGTGCCACCTCCGGGACGCCGGTATCCAGGTCCACGGTCAGGATCTCGCTGCCCTTTTCCCGCAATATGTCCCGCATAGTCATGGGAAACCTCCTAGTTCAGAAAACGCGCCGCCATCCTGCCCAGGGCGTCGAGCGGCGACCAGTAGAGCCCCAAAACGATCGTGAGCGCCGTGAGCCCTCCCAGGACGGCATAGGAAACGTACCGGTAGGGCGTCATGGCCGAGAGCGCGGCGCCCTTCACCCTGCCCGACAGGAACATCATCTTAACGACCCTGGCGTAATAGGAGAGCGAGACGATCGTGTTCACCACCGCGACCATCGCGAGCCAGTAGAGACCGCTCCCCTTCTTGAGCACCGCCAGGAGCAGGTAGACCTTGCCGATGAATCCGGCAAAGGGAGGGATCCCGGCAAGCGAGAAGAGTGCCACGGTCATGGCTGAGGCGAGGAAGGCGCCCTGCGCCCCCTTCCAGCCCAGACCCTCGTACCCGTCGAGCCGTTCGGTATAGTACTCGTTCGCCACCAGGATCGCGACGAGGAACGCCGCCAGGTTCATAATGAGATACACGGCCAGATAGAAAAAGACCGCGCGAATGCCGAAGGCGGATCGGCAGGCAACGGCCATGAGCGCGTAGCCCGCATGGGCGATGCTGGAATAGGCCAGGAGGCGCTTGATGTTCCGCTGCGGCAGGGCAGCGAGGTTCCCCACGGTCATGGTGACGGCCGCGATCACCGCGAGCGTCAGGGTCCAGTCGAAGGGGGCAAGCGGCTGCGCTTCTCCCGCGGGGCCGAAGACCATGAAGAGTAACCGCACGAGGGCGCCGAACCCCGCGATCTTGGGGCCCACCGAGAGAAAGGCGCTGAAGGCCGTGGGCGCGCCCTCGTACACGTCGGGGCTCCAGAAATGGAACGGGAAGACCGCGATCTTGAAGCCCAGGCCGGTCAGGATGAACAGGGCAGTCACGATGAGCAGGGGGCCGGACACGGAGTGTTCAAGAAGAACGGTATGGATGGCGGCGAAGTCGAGCGATCCCGTAATGCCGTAAAGCAGCGAGAACCCGTAGATCATGACCCCGGACGCCACCGCGCCGTAGAGCAGGTACTTGACCGCTGCTTCGGTCGTCTTCTCATCGCGATCCACGAACCCCGTCAAAAGATACGAGGTCAGGCTCACCAGTTCCATGCCCAGGACGAGCGTCACGATGTTGCTCGCGGACACCAGGAGCATCATGCCCAGGGTGAGCGAAAGGGTCAGGATCACGTACTCCAGGGCGTCATGAAAGCGCATGGCCGTCTCGCGCGCCGCGAGCGAAAAGACGAGGAACAGCAGGGAGGATACGAGACAAAGCAGTTTGAAGAGATGCCCGAGGGAGTCGGCCCGGAGCATCCCGGAGAAGAGCGCGACGCTCCCGGCCCCGGGGTACGCGGTCAGTTCGAGAAGCAGTGTGATCGCGATACCCGCGATGCCCAGGCCATAGAAGAGCGACGGCGTGTTCCGCTCCTGCTTCAGGAAAAAGCTGAAGAGGAGGAGCGCGAGGATGTAAAGCGCCAGGAACCCCTCGGGCGCAGCAGAGCGAAGACTTGCGATGGCATCCATAGTTCGTTCCTTATCCCGCCAGGACCAGGGCGTGCAGCGAGCCCAGGGTGGACCGCATGAGGGCCAGCACCGGGTGCGGGTACACCCCCAGGACCACGACCAGGACCCCGAGCGGGAGGAGGCTCAGGGCTTCGCGGCCCGTAAGGTCCGGCAGGAGCTTGTACTTCTCGTTCGTCTTCCCCAGGAAGACCCGCTGCAGGGTCCAGAGACAGTAGGCGGCCGTGATGATCACGCCCGAGGCCGCGATCGCCGCGGCGATGGGGAACTGCTGGAAGGCGCCCAGGAGCACGAGGGCCTCGCTGATGAAGCTGTTCAGGCCCGGCAGCCCCAGGGCAGCGAAGAAGGCCAGGAACGCCACAACGGCGTAATTGGGCGCGACCGCGGCAAGCCCCCCGAACCCGTCGATCTCGCGATGGTGCGCCCGGTCGTAGATCATGCCGACCAGGAGGAACAGCATGGCCGTGACCACGCCGTGGTTGAACATCTGGAGCAAGGCGCCGTTCAGGCCCACGGATGTCATGCTGGCCATGCCGAGCATCACGTAGCCCATGTGGCTGATGCTGGAGTAGGCAACGAGCTTTTTTAGGTCCTTCTGGGCCATGGCGCAGAGCGCGCCGTAGATGATGTTGATCGTGCCGACCGCGGCCATCACCCCGGCCATGGCGTAGGTAACGTCCGGCAGGAGGCTGTAGTTGATCCGGAGGATCCCGTAGGTCCCCATCTTGAGCAGGATCCCGGCCAGGACCACGCTGATGGCCGTGGGCGCCTCCACATGCGCGTCCGGCAGCCAGGTGTGGAAAGGAAAGAGCGGGATCTTGATGGCAAATCCGATGAAGAGCGCCCACCAGAGGATCGCGCGGTAGCCCAGGGCCGTGTGGTGTGCGGCCAGCTCCGTCAGGTCGAAGGTGTGCGGCGTCGATGCGAGATAGGCGTAGATGATCACGAGCAGCATCAGGACCGATCCCACGAGGGTATAGAGGAAGAACTTGATGGCCGCGTATTCCCTGCGGGGTCCGCCCCAGATGCCGATCAGGAAGTACATGGGCAGGAGCATGACCTCCCAGAAGATGAAGAAGAGGAAGAAATCCAGGGACACGAAGACCCCGAGCATGCCCGTCTCGAGCAGGAGGAAGAGAAAGTGGTACCCTTTGACGCCCTTCTCGATGCCCCAGGAGGCCAGGATGCAGAGCGGGCAGATGAGCGTGCAGAGCAGCACCATGGGGATGCTCAGGCCGTCCACGCCCACGAAATACTGGATAGTGAAGTCCCTGATCCAGGCAGTCTTCTCCACGAACTGGATCCCCGTGGACGCGCTGAAGCCGGCGGCAGCGTCATTGAAGCCCGCGTAGAGCAGAACGCTGAGCGCGAGCGGCGCCAGGGTGGCGACGAGCGCGATCCAGCGGATGATTGTCTGCCGGTCGCGCGGCATCACGAGAATGACCACCCCTCCCGCGAGCGGGAGAAAGGTGATGAGCGTCAAGAGGTGATGCTCGATAAATGCCGTCATAGGATGTCCTTCCTTAAAAAGTCCGATTCTCCCCGTTACCCCAGGAAGATCTTCACCACGATCCCGAGCCCCAGGACCAGAAAGAGCGCCAGGAGGTAGACCTGCACCCTCCCGGTCTGTACCCTGCGCACCCTGTCGCCTGCGGCGAGCGTCGAATCGGCAATAAGGTTCACCGCACCGTCCACGAAGGTCCCGTCGAACCAGCCTGCCATGCGCGCCTGGGTCCGCAGCGCGAGACCGGTGAGGTTCACCAGAAGATCCACTGCGTATTTATCGAAGAATGCCAGGCCCCGGGAGAGCGCCCTGGTCCCGGACACAAAGATCGCGCCGTAGAGTTCGTCGATATAGAACTTGTGCAGGACGAGCCTATAGGGCTTGTGCAGTTTTTCCGCAAGAAGCCTTGGCAGCTCCGGTTTCCGGACATAAAAAAGATAGGCCAGGCCCGCGCCGGCCAGGACCACGGCGACGGAGGCCAGCATGAGTCCGTATTCGAGAAGTCCATTCCCTCCCGTCGCTTCGCGGTGTCCCAGTACCGGGCTGAGGAACTCTGCGAATCGGTCCGCGCCACCCAGGGACTCGGGCAGTCCGACAAAACCGGCGATGATCGAGAAGAACGCCAGGATGACGAGCGGCACGGTGATGAGCCAGGGAGATTCATGTACTGCATGGACATCGTGATGGCCGTGGGTCTCGTATTCCACTCCTTTTTCCCCGGCAAGCGCCTGCTTTCTGCGGCTTTCGCCGAAGAAGGTCAGGAAGAGGAGCCGCATCATATAGAATGCCGTGATGCCGGCGGTCACGAATCCCGTGAGCCAGAGCAGGAACCCGCCGTGTGCGCTCGTCAGGGCCTGCCACAGGATCTCATCCTTGCTGAAGAATCCGGAAAAGGGCGGCAGGCCCATGATGGCGAGCGTTGCGACCGTAAAGGTCGCGAAGGTCACGGGCATTTGTTTCCGAAGCCCGCCCATGTGCCGGATGTCCTGCTCGTGGTGCATCCCGAGGATCACGCTGCCCGCTCCCAGAAAGAGGCAGGCCTTGAAAAAGGCATGGGTCATGACATGGAAGAGACCGGAGGCGTAGGCCCCTACCCCCATGGCGAGCACCATGTAGCCGAGCTGGCTCACCGTGGAATAGGCCAGGACCTTCTTGATGTCGTTCTGGACGCAGCCCATGATCGCTGCCAGGAGCGCCGTTATAGCGCCGGTTGCGGCGATCACTGCCATGGCCGTGGGACTCATCGAGAACAGGAAGTTGAGCCTCCCGATCATATAGACGCCTGCCGTGACCATGGTGGCCGCATGGATCAGGGCGCTCACGGGCGTGGGGCCGGCCATAGCGTCGGGCAGCCAGACGTAGAGCGGGATCTGGGCAGACTTGCCCGTGGCCCCCAGAAAGAGGCAGAGGCAGATGACCGTGGCGCTGCTCGCGCCGAAGAGCGTCGCGCCCTGGAGGGCAGCGGCATGCGCGGCGAGAAAGGGGAAGCTCAGGAGCGACGCTCCCTTTGCAGCAGGACCGAGCGCATGGGACAGGGACCAGTAGAGCAGGAAAAGCCCCACGATGAAGCCGAAGTCCCCTACCCGGTTCACGATGAATGCCTTGTTCGCTGCAATAGCGTTCTGCCGTTCATGGAACCAGAAGCCGATCAAAAGATAGGAGCAGAGGCCCACGCCTTCCCATCCCACGAACAACAGGAGCGCGTTCTCTCCCAGGACCAGGACGAGCATGGAGAAGACGAAGAGGTTGAGCGACGCGAAATAACGGGAGAACCCCGGGTCGTCCTTCATGTAGGCCGCGGAATAGACATGGATCAGGAACCCGATCCCCGTGATGATGAGGAGCATGACCGCGCTCAGGGGATCGAAAAGGAACGCCACGTCCACCGAGAGGCTGCCAGCGGCGATCCAGGGGTAGACCCGGTCCATGATCGCCTCTCCCCCGTTCCCTGCGATCGCCGCGAAGACAACGAGCGACAGGAGGAAGGGCAGGAACACCGCGCCCGCAGCGATCCCGGCTACACCCTTTTCGCCGAAGCGCGCCTGGATCTGCCTGCCGAACAGACCGTTCAGGACGGCCCCGCAGAGCGGCAGGAACACGATCAGAAATCCGTAGTGGGAAAGAAATTCGTTCATGATTCTAGAGTTTGAGCGTCGTCAGATGGTCCGCATTGATGTCGCGGTAGCGTTTATAGACCGCCAAAAGCAGGGCCAGGGCGATGGCTGCTTCGGCCGCCGCGAGCACGATCACGAAGAGTGAGACGATCTGACCTTCCAGGTTCGCGGCCGTGAGCCTGCTGAAGGCCGCGAAATTGAGCGCCCCCGAGTTCAGGATCAGCTCGATGCCCATGAAGATGCCGATGATGTTCCGCTTCGAGGCCACGGTCAGCACCCCCGCGAGGAACAGGATGAAGCTGATGACGAGATAGCTCGTGATGCCGGTCAGTTCCATGATCCCGCCGCTCCTTGTCTATTCTTAATAAAACTGTATTTCACCGCCGAGACGCGAAGACGCAGAGGAAGCAGCTTATATCCGAGGAGTTCTCTGCGCCCTCTGCGGTGAATTCCGTTTCTCCGGATCATGCGTCCACAAGTTCATTTTACCGACCTGCGCGCGATCACCAGGCTCCCTACGAGCACGGCCAGAAGCAGGAGCGATGCCACCTCGAAAGGCATCAGATACTTGCCGAGCAGCAGGTCGCCCAGACCGTCGATGGTGGTCGCAGGATAGGCGGCAGCATCTCCCTGTGCCCAGACCGCGCTCTGCAGGGCATCGCCGAAGGCAACAAGGAGCGCGAGCGCGCCGATGCTTGCCAGGGCCATCCTGTTGCGCGCGATCATGTTGGTCTTCCGGATCTCATCGATGTTCTTCGTCAACAGAATGGCGAAGAGCAGCAACACGGACACGCCGCCGATGTAGACCACTACCTGCGTGATCGCCAGGAACTCTGCGTCCAGGAAGAAATAGAGCCCCGAGGTGCCCAGGAACGTGAAGAACAGGGCGAATGCCGAGTACAGGATGTTCCGCGAGAAGACCACGACGAGACAGGGCGCCGTGGTCAGGAGCGCGACGGACAGGAAGACCGCGTCCTTGAGCGCGACCGGGGTAGTAGCGTTCACGGCTGCGCCTCCTTCCGGAGCGTTGCCACGGGCACGGGTGTGGTCACGTGCCGGATGCGCAGCTCCCGCGCATCGTAGCAGGCGCCCTCGAAGCGCTTCGTGAAGCGGATCGCGCCGGTCGGGCACGCCTCTACGCAAAGGCCGCAATACATGCATTTGGCCTGGTTCACGTCGAATTGCGTCAGCATCCTACCCGCTTCCTCCTTCTCCACCGCGATCCGTATGCAGGCGATCACGCAGGCGCGCGCGCACTGCATGCACCCGATGCACGTCCCGGCATCGACCGCAAGGAATCCCCGATAGCGGTCCGCAACGATGTCCGCCGCGGTCTTTCCGTTTCCAAGCCGGTCCGGGTACTCCACGGTGATGCTCGGTTCCTTCACCCAGTACCGGAGCGTGATCTTCATGCCCGTGACCGTGGTGACCACGGCGTCCCGGATATTCCGGAAATATGCGGCAACGGCGTTCATAGGCGCAGGAGCCCTCCGAGCATGCTCTTGCCGTTAAAGGCCAGGAGCCAGGCAGCCGTCAGCACGAGGCAGGCGAAGGAGATGGGGATGAAATATTTCCAGCACATGGCCATCATCTGGTCGATCCGGAGGCGCGGCAGGGTCCAGCGCACCCAGATGGTGACCAGGCAGAGCGCGAAGGCCTTAGCGAAGAAGACGAGCACCATCACGAGCTGCAGGGCCAGTCCGCTCGCATAGGGATCCCTGCCGATGTTGCCGCCGCCCAGGAATACCGCCGTGGCCAGGGCCGCGGTGATGAAGATGTTCGAGAATTCGGCCGCAAAAAAAAGGGCGAAGCGCATGCCCGAATACTCCACGTTGTATCCCGACACGAGTTCGGACTCGGCCTCGGGGAAGTCGAAGGGCGTGCGGTTCATCTCGGCCAGGCTGGAGATATAGAAGATGATGAAGGCGACGAAGGTAAAGGGATTATGCAGCACGAACCACTGCCACGGCCAGGGCCCCTGGGCCATGACGATGCGTTGCAGCGAGAAGGTGCCGGTGATCAGGACCACCGTCAGGAGTGCCAAGGCCGTCGGGATCTCGTAGCTGATGATCTGGGCCGCGGAACGGATCCCGCCCAGGAGCGCCCACTTGTTGTTCGACGCCCAGCCGGACATAAGGAAGCCCACGACCAAAAGCGAACTTACGACGATGATGAAGATCAGCCCGATGTTCAGGTCCGCTACGACGAAGGACCCGCCGAAGGGGATCACGAGCGAAGCCAGCACCGTGGAGGAATAAACGAGGTAAGGCGCAAGCTTGAAGAGCTTCCGGTCCACGGCGTCGGGGATGATGTCTTCCTTCAAGAGCAGCTTGATGCCGTCCACCGGGAACTGCAGGAGGCCGAAGGGGCCCACCCGGTTCGGGCCGATGCGGTTCTGGATGTCCGCCGAGATCTTTCGCTCCAGGTAGGTGAGCATGCCCGCAATCCCGCTGATCACGGCCAACACCAGGGCGCAGGGGATCGCGTAGGCCAGGATCGTAACGACGGCCTCGGGCACGCGGTGCGGCGCCAGGAGGGGGTTCAGCAGGTCGAATATTTTGTCTGCCGCGCTATACATGATAATTAGCGGTCGATCTCCGGCGCCACTACGTCGAGGCTGCCGATGATGGCGACCAGGTCCGCCACCATGACGCCCTGGCTCAGGTGCTCGATGATGGTCATGGCGGAGAACGATCCGGTCCGGATCTTCACCCGGGAGGGGTTCTTCCCTCCGTCGCTGATGAGGTAATAGCCGAGCTCGCCGCGGGGGCACTCGGTCCTGACATAGATCTCGCCTGCCGGTACCGTAAAGAGCTTCGACAGTTTTGTCCGAATCTCTCCGGACGCGGGCATCTGCTCCAGGGCCTGGCGGATGATCCTGCAAGACTCCGCCACTTCCCGGATCCTGACCCAATACCGGTCGTAGCTGTCCCCCAGGACGCCGCATCTGCCGTCTCCCACGGGAACGGCGAAAGCGAAGCGGTCGTAGATGCCGTAGGGATCGTCCTTCCGCAGATCGAAAGGCACACCCGAGCCGCGCAGGTTCGGCCCCGAGAGCGTGTAGGTGTTCGCCTCTTCGGCGGTGATCACGCCCACCTTCGCCAGCCGGTTGATCAGGATGGTGTTGAAGGAGATCAGGTCATTGAACTCGTCCAGAAACTCGTACTCCAGGTGGTCGATGAAGGAGCGGCAGTGCGCGACGAATCCCTCGGGCATGTCCTGGGAGACGCCGCCGATCCGCACGTAGTTGTGGGTAAGCCGGGCGCCGCAGAGCATCTCCATGAGATCGTTGAACCGCTCGCGCTCGCGCAGGGCGTGCACGAAGGGCGTGACCGCTCCGAGGTCCAGGAGCAGGGCGCCGAACCCGATGAAGTGGCTCCCGATGCGCGACAACTCGGCAGCGATGACCCGGAGATATTCCGCCTTCTCGGGTACCGCCACGTCCGCGAGCCGTTCCACTGCCAGGGCGTAGCCCCAGTTGCAGTTCACGGAAGCCACGTAGTCGATCCGGTCCGTATAGGGCAGGAACGCTTGCCAGGGCACCCGTTCGGCGATCTTCTCGATTCCCCGGTGCAGGAACCCGATGTCCGGCACGGCCTTCACCATCATCTCGCCGTCGGTCTGGAGAATGAAGCGCAGCACGCCGTGGGTGCTCGGGTGGTGCGGTCCCATGTTGAGGACCATCTCCTGCGACGAATACTTAGACATGGCCCTCCCCTTCGCCGGTTTCGTCATCAAGCAGGTCAGGGCGCGCGGTCGCGATGCCGTGGTATTCCGCGGGGAAGGCGTAGTCCTTCCGGAGCGGAAATCCTTCCCAGTCCTCGGGCAGGAGGAGCCGCTTGAGGTTCTGGTGCCCCAGGAAGCGGATACCGAACATATCGAAGGTCTCCCGCTCGTACCAGGCGATGCCCGGGAAGAGCGGCGTCAGGGAGTCCACTGCGGTATCGTCCCGGTCCAGGAACGCCTTGAGCGTGATCTTGCGCCGCAGGAGCGGGGAATAGAGATTGTAGATCACGGCCATGCGGTCCCCGTAGTCCGCTCCCAGGTGGTTCATGAGCACGGTGAATTGCAGGCCTGCGTCCTTGTTCAGGATACCTGCGGCCGTCACCAGACGTACCTTGTCCACCACGATCAGGAGGTCGTTGTTCTTCTGGGGGGCAAGGGACGGGGAGAGCCCGTCAAGCCGCCGGGTAATGATGTCGCTCAGATCGCCGCTCTGCATGATGGATTCGGAAGGCCGCCGTCCCCGGAGACACAAAGGCACGGAGAAAGGTCCCAGGTGATTCGCGCCGAGCAGTAATCCCTTCTCCGTGCCCTTCTGTCCCCGTGACAACGATCGGCCGATAGACTCGTGCGTGCCTCGGAGACACAAAGGCAGGGAGAAAAGCCCGTGATGAGCGAGCCCGCTGATGCGCTTTTCTCCGCGCCTCTCTGTCGCCGAAGCGTCGTGCTATGCCCTGCTACCCCTCCTCTTTCAGAAAGTACTTCTCCTTCTTGATCTTCTCCTGGACCTTGATCAGCGCCTCGGTCAGGGCCTCGGGCCGCGGCGGACAGCCGGGAAGATAGACGTCCACGGGGATGATCTTGTCCACGCCCCGCACCACCGAATAGCTCAGATCGAAGGGACCGCCGCTGTTGGCGCAACTCCCCATGGCGATCACGTACTTGGGCTCGGCCATCTGGTCGTAGAGGCGGCGGAGCCGCGGCGCCATCTTGAGCGTCACGGTCCCGGCCACGATCATGAGATCGGACTGGCGCGGCGTGGCGCGGAACAGGGAGCCGAACCGGTCGATGTCCGCCCGCGGGCCGCCGGTCTGCATGAGCTCGATGGAGCAGCAGGCGAGGCCCATCAGGAGATACCAGAGCGAGTTTGCCCGCGCCAGGTTCACGGCCTTGTCTACCGTGGTCAGCACCAGGTCGGGATCCGGTGAGAGCCGCTTCACCACGTTGAAGCGTTCAAGCATCCGTTCCCTCCCCGAGCTTCGCCTGCTCGGCAAGCCAGTCTTTCAAGAGCGTAACGTGGCCCTCCACCCGGAGCTGTTTGCGTACGCCCCGCAGCCACTCCAGGTATCCGTTCTTCCAGGCATAGACCAGACCGAGGAACAGCACGGCCGCGAACAAAAAGAGGTCCGTAAAGGCGACCGCGCCCTTTCCGGCCGTGAGGAAATCGTGGAACCGGACGACCACGGGAAAGACGAGCACGATCTCGATATCAAAGATGATGAAGAGAATGGCGATGAGGTAGAACCGGGCGTTGAAATTGAGCCAGCCAGACCCCACCGGCTCCTCGCCGCATTCATAGGTCGCGTTCTTCTCGGGGCTCGGTCTGCGCGGGGCCACGATCCGCACCAGGGACAGGTTCAGGAACACGAACAGCAGCCCGGCAGCAAAAAAAACGAATATATTCGCGTATACGTTGAGCATCTTCAGGACCAGACCGGTGCGGCAGAAATACAATACCAAATTTATCCTATTTAATCAATACCTATTTTTTGTAGCGTAATAAGGCTATTCTCTCATCGAATCGCCGGATCAACGCAGGGGGGGCGACGCTTATTCCTCTTCCAGGATCTCCGCCTCGACAGGCTCTTCTCCCGACATGGCGCTTTCGATGAGCGGCAGGTTCCGATCCAGGAAGATCCGGATGATCCGCGCCCGGAACGTCTCCAGCCGGTCCGGGGGGCACTGACGGATCAAAAGCCGTACCAGCGACTCGATGGCCTGCATCGGCTCCGCCTTGATGTCCGTCACCGTATCGTCTTGGGTCAAGGTGAAGAGCGCGGGATAGCTCCCGTCGGGGTGGAAGACCTGGGTGATCCGCTGAACGACCTCGGCACCCATGGCCTCGCGTGCCGCAACAAGGCCCTCGTTCACCGCGGCGATGAGGTCCTGCATCTTCTCCCCCAGGGGGGAGAGGATGTCCAACCCCACGGCGAGCCCTTCCATGCGATCGAGGTACCGGTGCATCACCTCGCCCGTCAGGATGCCGCCGTGCTGCGGCGCGATCGTGAGCGGTGGCGGGTCGAGGCTGCGGATCCGGGAGATTGCGAGCTTCAGGGCGCTGTTGCTCGGCATGTAGAGCTGGTGGAAGGCCTTGACCCCGGCCCATCCGGCGTCGGTCGCCAGGAACTCCGTTGCGGCGATGCCCCCGAAGAGGTCGCCGGAGAAGAGCACGCGCGCATCGGGATCGTAGACCATACAGGCCCCCCGGAAGTGGCAGAAAGGGGTCGGGACGAACTGCAGCACATGGCCCGTAGGAAGCGCGATCCGCATGCCCTTGAACCGTTCTACGGCCCGGAAGTTCCTGCTGCTCAGGCCGTAGTACTGCGCCAGCCGCCAGGTGTCCTCGGTCATCAGAACGAGCACGTTCGGATTGAGCTTCGCCACTGCGGCCGCATTGGCTCCCACGTCCGGGTCCTGGTGGTTCACGGTGACCACCTGGATGTTTGCGGGATCGCCGATCACGGCGCTCACCTTGCGGGCGATCGCCTCCCAATCGCCGGGCGGGCCGGGGTCAACCAGCAGGTTGGCTGTCCGGTCCCTGCCGGTGAAGACGCGAAGATAGCTGTTCCTCCGCAGGAACTCCTTGACCCGTGCTCCCACCCAGTAGACGCCGTTTCCGATCTCCACCGGATCGTTATACTGCTGTGCTTCCGCCATGCTCGTCTCCTTCGCCGCCCCGACAACCCGTTTCCGGCTCAGCGACCGGATCCACCAGGATTGTCCTCTTCGTCATCGTCGTCCAGCATGCGGTATTTGGGGCCTTCCACATCGTCATACTGTCCGCTCTTGACTGCCCAGAGGAACAGGCCCCATGCTATTGCAGCGACAAGCAGCGCCACGGGGATCAAAAGATACAGGCTCGTCATCAACGCACCCTCGCCCGGAGCGAGTTTCCTACCACGCTCAGGGAGCTCATAGCCATCGCCCCTGCGGCGAAAATGGGATGCAACAGGCCGGTCACTGCCAGCGGCAGCGCAACGGCATTGTAGAACAGCGCCCAGAAAAGGTTCTGCCGGATCACGGCGAAGGTCTTCTTCGCCAGGGCGACCGCCCGGGGAACGAGCCGCAGGTCGCTCCGCATGAGCACCATATCGGCGCTCTCCAGCGCGATGTCCGTGGCGCGCCCCATGGCGATGCCCACGTCCGCCTGGACCAGCGCCGGCGCGTCGTTCACCCCGTCCCCCACCATGATACATGCTTTTCCCGCGGCACGCAGGGCTCGAACCTCCTCGGCCTTCTGAACCGGAGACCGCTTGGCCCGCACGTCCCGGATACCGACCCGGTCGGCGATTGCCGTTGCCGTGCCGGGCGCGTCTCCGGTCAGCATCACGGTTTCCATGCCGCTCCGTCGGAGGCGCGCGATCGCCTCGGCCGCTTCCGGCCGTTCTGCATCGGCGATGCCGAAGACGCCGGCGAGTTCGTTGCCCAGGGACAGGTATACGATCGTCACGCCCTGCGCCTCGTGCGTGTCGGCGAACGAGGCCTCCGCCTCGTCCAAGGGCTGCCCGATCCCCTCGTGCTCGATGAACTCCCTGCTGCCGACAAGCGCCTCCGCGCCGCCTATCGTGCCGCGGACGCCCCTGCCCGGAACTGCCGCGAACCCTTCCGGCTCGGCCAAAGGCAGTTCGGGAGCTGCCGCGCACAGCGCCCTCCCGAGCGAATGCTCGGACCAGCGTTCCAGGGACGCGGCGATCCGGAGCGCCTCTTCGTCCGACCGGCCGATGCCGCGAGCAAGGACGAGCGACGGCCGCCCCATGGTTATGGTGCCGGTCTTGTCGAAGAGGACGACGGACACCTTCCCGGCACGCTCGATGACGTCGCCGCCCTTGATCAGGATGCCCTGCGAAGCGCCGTAGGTGGTCCCGATCAGGATGGCGAGCGGTGTCGCCAACCCCAGGGAGCAGGGACAGGCGATGACCAGGACCGATACGGCGTTCATGAGCGCCGTAGAGAACGGGTGGCCGGAGAGCAGCCAGTACGCCGCGGTCGACAGGCTGAGCAACAGGACGACCGGTACGAAGACGCCCACGACGCGGTCCGCCAGGGCCTGCACGGGCGCGCGCTGCGCCTGCGCGTCCTCTACGGCCCGGATGATCCTGGCCAGGACCGTCTCGTCTCCGGTGCGCGTCACCTCGACCACGATGCGGCCGTGGAGGTTCAGGGTCCCGCCGAAGACCTCCGCGCCTTGCTCTTTGGAAACAGGACGCGACTCGCCCGTCAGCATGGATTCGTCCACTTCCGTGCGTCCTTCCCGCACGATCCCGTCCAGCGGGACCTTCTCTCCCGGGATCGTCTCGACCAGGTCGCCTACCTGGATCGCGGCGATCGCGGTCATGCGGCGTTCGGCGCCCAGGGCCTCGCCTGGGACGACCACGCGCGCCTCAGCGGGCGCCAGGGACACGAGCCGGGCGATGACCTCCGAGGCCTTTCGCTTCGCGCCGGACTCGATGAGCCTGCCGAGCAGGATGAGCGTGACGATCATGACGGCCGTATCGAAATAGACCGCGCCGCCGATCGCCATCTGGTAGATGCTGTAGAGGTAGGCCGAGCCCGCGCCTGCGGCGATCAGGAAATCCATGTTGAACGTGAAATGGCGCATCCCCCGCGCCGCGCCGGCCAGGAAGGGCCACCCTGCGTAGAAGATCACCGGGGTCGCGACCGCGAGCGACAGGACGTCGAAGAGCATCTTGCTCCGTACGTCCATGCCCTGGAAGTAGCCCGCGTAGAGGGCGATGGAGAAGAGCATGAGCTGGCTGGCCAGGAAACCGGCCGTGCCGAAACGGATGAGCAGGTCGCGCGACTCCTTGCGCTGCTGCTCCTCGAAGGCGGTTGCCACAAAGGGCTTGGGCGTATAGCCGATGGACGCGATCCGGTCGAGGATGGCGCCGATCCCGATCCGCGCCGGGTCCCAGCGGACCCGCGCGCGATGGGTGGCGTAGTTGACCTGGGCGAAGGTGACCCCGGGGGTCCGCGTCAGGATCTTCTCGTTCAGCCAGACGCAGGAAGCGCACCGGATGCCGTCGAGCACCAGATCGGTCTCCTGCTCTTCCCCGATGGTGCGCACGTTCGCGGCGAAGGCAGCGGGGTCCGGCAGGACCGGGGAGACGGGTCCGGGCGTCCAGGCCTGCCTGCGGCGGTAGAAGGCGTCGAGCCCCTCGTTGTTGATCAGGCGGTAGACGCCCTGACACCCATGGCAGCAGAAGACCTTCTTTACCCCTTTGATCTCGCCATAGACCGCGTCGCGTTCCGGGAACGCGACGAGGCAGTGGTCACAGGTGAGCATAGAGCCGGATCCCCTTCGCCAGATAGTACAGTCCCATGAGCAGGACCAGCCCCCCTCCCGCCCGCTGGATCCGGCCGCGCAGTGTCGATCCGAGATAGGTGACGGCAAGCCCGAACCCGCCCAGGGCGGGCACCGTGCCCGCGCCGAAGCAGAGCATCATGATGCCGCCGCTCGTGGCGGAACCCGTTCCGGCCGCGCCGATCAGAACGGTGTACGAGAGCCCGCAGGGCATGAGCCCCATTACGAGGCCGAGCGGCAAATACCGCCAGACCGATCGCCTGCCGAGCAGCCTCCCCGCGCCCGCGAGGACCAGGGAATTGTGCCGCTCCAGCCACCGGGTATTGCCCAGGAGGCCCATGATCCCGAGCCCCATGAACACCATGACGACACCGGCCAGGATCATCACGCCGTGCTGGATCCCCGCCATCCGTCCCGCGACCTCGACGAACGATCCCGCAAGCCCCATAGCAGCCCCGGCCGCGGTATAGGTCGCGACGCGGCCGCTGTTGTACAGGAGCTGCGGCCCGATCCGAGGAAGCAGGCTGCGGGGCGACGGCGAGGACGACGAGGCATGGAGGGCGGCGGAGGCGACGAGGGGACCGCACATGCCGATACAGTGGCCGAATCCCCCCACGAGTCCGGTGGTGAAGGCCAGCACCATGCCGGCGTCCATCACGGCGCCTCGAAGACGAAGGCCGCTGTTTCCATGGCCGCGCCCCGGCGGACCGAGACCGCGGCCTGCCAGGTCGTCTTTCCGCTCGGGCACCGCACGATCACGCCCGTTCCCTGGTACACTCCGGCAGCCTGCGGCGCGAGCCGGACCACGTTCTCTCCCATGTACATACCGGGCATGGAAAGGCTGATCCGAACATCGGCGCCCTTCACAGGTCTTCCGTCCTGCTGCAAACGGACCGTAAAGGTCAGTTCCCGCATGGCCCGGATCGGCCGGGGCGTGATCTCGAGGGTCGCGGCGATCGTCCCTGCACGGGCCGTACAGGGACCGTCCTCGATCCGGCAGGCGCCGGCCGCCTGCTGATGATCGGCTGACCGTGCCGTTCCTGCAACGCACGCGAGCGCTGCAGCGATAAAAAGCATTCTGCCTATCAATAGCATCTTCATAGCGATAATCTTAGCGGGTTTTCGGGGAATGGTCAACGTCCCGCATCGTGCTGCGGGGAGAGGATCGAGGGTGGAGTCAATCGTAGATGGGCGCTCCCCACGGCCGCACACCGTGCCGCTGTCGCAACATGGTGCGCGTTGTCCGTCCGAGCGGCTACCCGTTCGGTTCGTCGTCGTCTTCCAGCATGCGGTACTTTGGCTGTTCCTCTCGCTCGATGTCTTCCTGTTTTTTGGGCCGGTAGTAATAGAAGACGACCGCTGCAAGGGTGATAAAAAGCACCACGGTCATTGCGACCTTGAACCATCCGCTGATAATCATAGATTCGCTCCTTTCTGTTTTTCTGCCGTTCTATCGCCTCTGCCCCGGCACAACATAGTTGTTCGCGCCGAGGAGGTCCACGCCGCACGCAAGATTGTCGACCCAGTTGATGAAGGCGTTCACCATGGTCTTGCCCCGGAAGTACCGGTGTCCGTGCTGGGGTACGATTGCCTCGATGTCGAGCGACCGGACCATATTCGCCCAGAGCTTGCACGCCTTGTTGGCCGAGAGGTAGCGCTGATGGAACCCCTCCAGGTACGGGACATGACGGTCGAAGTCCACGACCTCGCCGTAGGTCTGCTCGCCCGGGAGGAACGCGGTGCCGAGATCCCCCGAAAAGAGGATCTTCGCTGTCGGGTCATAGAGCTGGAAATTACCCGGCGAGTGCAGGAAGTGGGCCGGGAGCAGGATCAGTTCGCAGCCGTTGTGGTCGATCCGCATCCCCTCGTCCGGGATGGGGACGAAGATGTCGTTCGCGAAATCGTTCCGTGAGAAATGAGGGACGAAGCGCACCCACAGGCCGGACACGTAGATCTTCGTCGCCGTGTTCGTGAACATCAACCATTGCGCCGCGCCGGCACCCGTGTCCGGATCCTGATGGGACAGCACGATCTTCTTGATGCGGTTCGTAGAGATATGCTGCGACAACTGCTGATGGAGCGTCTGAATGAGCTTGCTCCCACCCGGGTCGAAGAGGACGCCTTCCTCGTATCCGGACGCGTCGCCGTGAATGATGAGAAACTGGTTCGAGGAGATGTCCCCGCCCTTGAGGCCGGTTCCCCGCAGGATATCGTCGAAGACGATGCACCGGTGTCGTTCCCCGCTATACAGGATCGTACTCATATTGCACCACCATTCTCAGGAATCGAGCCGCCGTCCACGACCGGAGGCCACCGTTTTCCCGCATCCCTGCCCGTCAACGAACGACGTCGATCTCATCGTCATGGATGTACGAATCCTTCGCACGGGACGCGGTCACCTGGACGGACCAGTAGCCCGTCTGCTCGACCGTGAGCGGCGAGCGATACAGCCCCCCGCCTGCATTCGTGCAGCGGTAGGAGCGGTCCGTGCGGGTCCCCAGCCGGTTGAGTTTCAGGTTCACCGTGGCGTCCGTAAGCGGCCTGCCGTCTTTGTTCGTGAGCCGGACCGTCAGGACATTCTTCGTGAGGGAAACGGTACGCGGCATCCAGAATTGCCAGCCGAGACGCGCATCGTTCCGCTGCACCGCATCGTACTGAAGCCCGGCATCGTAGGCGTCCGCGACGACCTGTTCGTCGCGCACCGCATAGCCGAGGTACACCGTCGAACCGATAATGCCGAATCCTGCGAGCAGGATGCCTATGATCATAAGTTTATAACGCATCGGGGATTGTAAAATTCGCCTCCTTTACGATATGGATATGGTGCGCCCTGTCGTCCAGGGTGATCGTGATCTGCCGGGTACCGGGTTTGGACTCCGGCCGGGTGATGCGGACGAACAGCGGAAAGAGATCGTGCCGCTCGGCGGCGAGATGCAGAGGCTCGGTCGCCGATTGCACCAGTGAGGGATCGAAGCGTTCGACGGACACCGTTAGGTCGATGGGCTCACTGCGCATGTTGTCCACTGCCAGGACATAGGCGTTGACGATTCTGCCGTTCGTTATCCGTGGCCCCATGATATGCGGCAGTACGGCGACGTCGACGCCGGTGCGGCCGATGAATAAATGCAGCGTAAGGGCAAAAAAGAGCAAAAAGAATCCACCCGCCATCACGGCGTTCTGGCGGACCAGCGACCCGCCGCCCCCGGGGCCAAAGGCATAGCGGATGAGCCCCCGCTTGCCGGAGCGGGCCATAACGGCTGTGCAGGCATCGAGACACTCCGCGCAGTTGATACAGGCCACGTCCAGGCCTTTTCGGATATCAACACCCGTGGGACAAACGCGGAGGCAGCCTTTGCAATCGATGCACTCGGCGGCCCGGGCCGGATCCAGTTCCAGGATCAACGTGCTCCGGTCGAAGAGAACGCTCTGGATCTTGGCATAGGGGCAGACCGTCGCGCACCAGCGGTGCCGGAGTATGGCGAAATCCAGGAACAGGACGACGGTCAGAACGGCCCAGATCGTTGTCGTCACGCCGCCCAATCGTCCGTGCACCAGAGCCGGGAGGAACTCGTAGGGAGAAATAAAATACCATATCAGGGACGCAGCAACGAGCACGGAGATCAGGAGCGTGGCGACGGAAGAAGCCGCTTTCCCGCCAATCCCCTTTTTCCCGAACCGCTCCATGAACGGCGTAAAATCGACGAGCACGGTCTGCGGGCAGAGCCAACCGCACCAAACCCTCCCGAAGACGACCGTGGCCAGAATGGTCAAAAGTATCAGGGTAATGCTTGCAACAAGGATGAGAAAGAGCTCGTGCACCCAGATGGTCTGCCCGAAGGCCTCCAGCCGGAAGGTCGTGAGGTCGAACCGCAGCAGGCTCCCGCCGTTGACGCGGATGAAGGGGATGCCGAGGATCAGGAGCGCCTGCAGGACCTCCGCGATCCGCCGGTACGAGCGGATGGAACGCCCCGCGCTAGACGACTGCATAACGCCGCTCCTTCCCGCTGCTTCGATACTGCCGCTGCGATTCGCGTTTTACGACGATCCTGCACGGGAAGCACCACTTCGCCCCGCCGCGCAGGTCCGTCTGGAATGGGTGACCACATCGCTTGCACTGCTTCCTACCGAGGGAATACCGCATTGTTCCGCTACCTGCCAATTCGCTCCTCGCGGACAAGAAAGGGAGGTGGGTGGAGAGACCGCACACCTCTCCACCCACCAGGGGGAGTTCGCCTATTTCTGCTGAATCGACTGTTCGTATGCACCTACCTGGGTCCACCCGCTGATCTGGGGAGTATAGGCGACAAGATAGTACACGCCCCAGAGGATCAACCCTACGGCAAGCAGCACCCATCCGAGCGGCAGCTTGGTCTTGGTATCTTTCCGTTCCAGCGTCTCCAAGGAATCGTTGTCTTCAGTCATGAGCGTTTCCTTTCCGGGTTATTTCCCCTGCAGCGATCGGACGTAAGCGATGACGGACCAGATCTTGTTCTTCCCCAAGAACTCGCCCCATGCCGGCATGCCGCCCTTGGGATGCCTGCCGTCGATTACCTCGCCTTGTTTCGTCCCGTTCGCAACGATGCTGAAAAGCGTGGCGTCGGCAATCGGCCGCTGATCGTAAAGCCATACCGCATCGGTCAGGTTCGGCCCGACGCCGCCCCGGGCATCGACTCCGTGGCATGCCGCGCAGTTCATTGCGAAGATCTTCTTGCCTTCCTGAATCGCGTCCGCGTTGCCGAGGAACGGGTCCGTGTCGCCGGAATTGATCATGTCGGGCCGGGACGTACGCTGTACGGCAGTCCCGAGCGTCTGCACGTAGGCAACCAGGGCATCGAGCTTCGTCTTTCCCCCGAGCGCCGCGATCTGCTCCTGCGTATACGGGAAGCCAAGCCCCCTCATGTGCGACTCTACGGACTGCGGATCGAGCTTATACTCGGCAAGCCATCCGTAGGCTGGCATGTCCGACCCGGCGAAGATCGCCCGTGGGTTGTTGAAGTGCTTATAATGCCATTCGTCCGAGTACTTTCCTCCGACCCGCGCAAGGTCCGGCCCGGTCCGCTTGGAACCCCACAGGAAGGGTTGATCGTAGGCGAATTCACCGGCTTTCGAGTACGGGCCGTAGCGCATGACCTCGGCCTTCAGCGGCCGCACCGTCTGGGTGTGGCAGTAGAAGCAGCCGTTTTCCTGGTACACGTCCCGCCCGGCAAGTTGCAGCGGCGTATAGGGCTTGAGGTTGGCGAGCTTCGGATGCATGGCCGACGTGAGCATGGGCAGCACCATCATGAAGACGGTACCGGCCAGTACGGCGAGTGTCACCACGATCGCGAATAGAATCGGCTTCTTATAGATTGTCCCTGCCATGGCTACCTCCCCTCCGTTACGACGGACGCTTCACCCTCTGCCGCGGCGATCTTGCCCGCCTTGACGGTCGTCATGACGATATTGTAGGCAAAAAAGAGCATGCCGATGACGAACAGAGCGCCGCCGAAGGACCGCATCTTCCAGTACGGATAGTTGTTCAGCACCGACTCCATGAAGGTATAGGTCAGGCTGCCGTCCTTGGGTGAGATAGCCTTCCACATCATCCCCTGCTGGATGCCCGCGATCCACATCGTTACCGAGAAGATGAGTTGGCCGATGAGCACGAACCAGAAGTGGATGTTTGCAATCTTCACGCTGTAGATCTCGGTTTTATAGATCTTCGGGATCACATAGTACATCGACGCACAGACGGTCATGGCGACCCAGCCCATGGTCCCCATGTGGACATGCCCTTCCACCCAATCGGTATAGTGGATGAGTTGGCTGACCGCACGCAATGCCTGGGACGGCCCCTGGATGGTCTGCAAGCCGTAGAAGGTGATGCCGAGAATGAAGAACTTGGTCAGATAATTCGTCCGCATCTTGTCCCAGTTGCCGTTCATCGTATAGTACCCGTTCACCACCGACCCCCAGGACGGGACGATCATGAGCATGGTGAAAACAATGGCCACGGTCTGGATCCAGTCCGGTAGCGGCGAATATACCAGGTGGTGGGCGCCCGTCCAGAGATAGCAGAAGATCAGGGACCAGAAGGCGACGATCGACAGACGGTGGCTGTAGATCGGCAGCCCGGTCGACTTCGGCAGGAAGTAGTAGAACATGGCGAGGATCGGGGTAGTAAAGACAAAGCCAACGGCATTATGCCCGTACCACCATTCCACGTTCGCGTCGTTCACGCCGGCGAAGAGCGAGTAGGACTTGAACAGGCTCACCGGAATCGCCAGGTTGTTCACGATATAGAGGACCGCGACGGCGATCACCGTGGCGATGAGATACCAGAGCGAGATGTACATCTGCTCTTCTTTGCGCTTGAGGATCGTGCCGAACACATTGATCCCGAACATAACCCAGAGGATGACGACCCCGATATCGAGGGGCCATTCGAGCTCCGCATATTCCTTGGACTGGGTATACCCCATGAGGAGTGTCACCGCAGCCGCGACGATTGCGACGTTAAAAAAGTAGAGCTGCGCCATAGCGAGCTTTGGGAACAAGAGGGGGCGACGCGTAAGCCGCTGGACCATGTAATAGCTGAGCGAGAATATCTCGCCGACGGCGAAACCGAATGCCAGTCCGTTGACATGGACCGCCCGCAGCCTCCCGTAGGTGAAATAGGGCGCAATGTTCCATTCCGGTTTCCACATCTGAATCGAAATGATCAGGCCGATCAGGATGGAAACCGCCCCCCAAAACAGTCCAGAGAGGGCGAAACCCTTGACGGGTCTCCACTCATAAGCTGTTTCCGACATGTGCGAACCTCCCTTTCCTAGATATAGGATTATAAAAATCCTATTTGTGACGAAAAATTTTTTCCTGTGCTTCCGGCTGGTGGTGCTTCCTGCCTTTTCTCGCATCCCCCCCCTTCTGTGAGAAATGAACGGCGATCAGTCTGCTCCGGCAACAGAACCACGGAAGAAGCATCCGCGTCCCCGCGCCGCTCGAACGCCCTGCCGGCCTACCCTGCCTCCGGGGCGGCGTGCAGGACCGGCCCCCCCTCGGCCATGAGCTGCGCGATGGTCTGCGTCGCCAGCCGCTTTTCCACGTCGCGCCGAATATCCGTCCAGACCGGATGGACCGCGCACTTAGCGCTCATCCGGCAATGCCGTTTGTCGATCGCGCAGGTATTGATCGGCGCCACGCCCAGGATGGCGGTCAGCACTTCGAGCAGTGTGATCTCTGCAGGCTTTTTGAGAAGCCGGAACCCGCCTTTCACGCCGCGGATCGACTCCGCGATGCCCTCCCGCACCAGCCGCTGCAGGATCTTTGCCAGGAAGCTTTTCGGAATATTCATACCTTCGGCGATCTCGCCGACGTTCGCCACGTGGTCCTGCTCCCGGGCGAGATACAGGACGCACCGGACCGCGTAATCCGTCTCTCTCGTCACCAGCATAGCCTAGGAAAGGTACCTGTCCAGAAGGCCCTTGAGCATCAGGGCGTGTCGCGCCTCGTCGCGCGAGGATTCGTCGAAGAGGTCGTGTGCCTCGTCCACATTCAGTTCCTTCGCCTTGACCGCCGCCTCGCGCTTCCCCTTATTCGCCCCGATCTCTCCTTCCATCATCTTCCGGACGTTCTCGCGCGTGCTTTCGGAGATCAGGCCGAGCAGTTCCGCGTAGCGCGCCGCGTGATCGGCCTCCTCCCAGGCGATGCGCTTCAGCGTTTCGGCGACCTCCGGGTACCCTTCCCGTTGTGCCTGGCGCGCCATAGCGAGATAGAGTCCGACTTCGTGGGTCTCGCCGCGGAAATTCGCCGAAGCAGCCTCCTCCACGCCGGTCCCCTTCGTCACGCCCAACTTGTTCACATTCACCAGTTCCATTGATAAGGCTCCTTACCCCGTTATATAGGATTATTAGCGTCTTCTTTTATCATATACTAAAAGGCTTGTCAAGCTTTTTTTAAGATATTTTTTATCCTATTTAATCAATCGGTTTTCGTCAAAGAGAGCCCTATGAAATGTCGCGGGAGGGGAGGAATCAGACGAGTTTCAGAAATATCTCTACGATCGCAGGATCAAACTGGGTGCCGGAGAACTGGACCAGCTCGTTGCGGGCCGCTTCGACGGAGAGCGCCTTCCGGTAGGGACGGTCGGACCGCATGACGTCCCAGGAGTCGGCAACCGCGATGATTCGCGAGTTCAAGGGGATGGCCGCGCCCTGCAGGCCGTCGGGATAGCCGGACCCGTTGTAATTCTCGTGGTGGTGCAGTATAGCAGGCAGGGCGGGGCCGAGATACTTGAGCGGCCGCAAGATCTCGGCGCCCTTCGCCGGGTGGGTCTTCAGGTCGGACCATTCATCACGTTCGAGTGCCCCCGGCTTCAGGAGGATAGAGTCGGTGATCCCGATCTTGCCGACGTCATGCAGCAATGCGGCGATCTCGAGATAGTGCTGGTCATCCTGCCCCATGCCCAGTTCCTCGGCGACCAGACGGGCATAGTGGGAAACGCGCCTGCAATGACCGTAGGTGCCAAAATCCCTCGTCTCCAGGATCTGCGCGAGGGAGGAAAGCACCTCAACGTAGACGTTTTCCAGCTCGCGCGTGCGCTCCTGCACTTTGTTCTCGAGGGTCTCCAGCATCGCCCGCTTCTGCTGCTCCAGTTCGCGCTTTCGGATGACGAAATCGATGCTCCGAAGGAGGTCGGCCACGAGGAACGGCTTGGTGATGAAATCGGCGGCTCCCCGCTTCAGGGCCTCCACGGCCAGGTCCGCGTTGCCGTTCGCGGTGATCATGACGAAAGAGAGTTCCGGGTCCCGTTGTGCCATGGCCGCCATAAGCTCGAGTCCGCGGTCCTTCCCGATGTAGTTGTCGAGGAAGGCGATGTCGAACCGCTCCGCGTCAAGATACCGGAGCGCCTCCTCCGCACTCGCCGCCGTTTTGAGCGAGAGTCCATAGTCGCTCAGCATCAGGGTGATGGTCTGGAGAATCCGCTTCTCGTCGTCCACGACGAGGAGCCGCATGCCGGCGGGAATATGCGCGAGGTCGGTCTGTGTCTGTTCGCCATCCGGCGGCGGAGGTGCGTTCCGTGCGTCCATTATGCTGTCCGAACGGTAAAGTTGACCGTGATCAGGCCGTATTCCGAGGTCACGGGTACCTGAAACAGCTCCAGTCCCTCGGTGAGTTGGGCGAGGTCCTCGTGCGTCACCGGCACGGGCGGTTGGACCGAAAAATCGTATCCCTCGTCGCTCAGTGCGGTGACGGCGTTTCCGGCGATCATGTTCGCCAGTTCACCGATGGTGTCCAGTCCCAGCCCGTCGCTTGCGCCGCAGGAGGTCCCGTTCAGGGCGGTGCAGACATTGTCCGCCGTTCGTGCGTCCATGTTCAGGATGACCCCTTCACCGGAGCGGTCCCGCAGACCGATCAGGACCGTCACGTCGCCGGTCAGCTGAGAGCCGCGTAGCAGGGCAATGTCGCCCTGGCTGATCTCGCACCGGAAGACGGACGAAAGGACATTCACCGTAGCCGTGACGAAGGGCTCGATATATTCAAGGCGCATCCTGCCCTCCCGTCCCCCCGCGTACGATGTCGCCGATCACGAGCGCCGCATACTCCGCACTGTAGGGCTTGGTCAGAAAGCTCTTCGCACCGAGTCCGATGGCCTTCCAGACCATCTCTTTGTTTCCCAGGGAGCTGATGATGACCACTTTGGCCTGTTTGTCCTTTTCCATGATGTTCCGCAACGTGCCGATCCCGTCGAGCTGCGGCATGGTGATGTCCAGAAGCACGAGATCGGGATGGAGCTTGGTATAGAGCTCGACGGCCTCGACACCGTTCTTCGCCTCGCCGACCACGCTCCCGCCCAATTTGGTGATAATGGCCGCATTGTTCCGCCGAGCGAACTGCGAATCGTCAGCGATCAGGCAGGTAAAGGATTTCGGATTCTCAGTGCTGTGCGCCATGTTCCGCCTCCTTGGCAGCAAACTGTTCGGTCAGGAACGGCCCCAGTTCTTCGAGCCGGACAACTTTGGCGACATGGTTTCGCTCGATGGCGGCCTTCGGCATGCCGAAGACGACGCAGCTCCGCTCGTCCTCGGCAATGGTCAATCCGCCCTGCGCCTTGATCTCACCGATCCCGTCGGCGCCGTCCGCCCCCATGCCGGTCATGATCAATCCCACGGCACACCTGCCGTATTCCGCCGCGACGGAGCGGAACAGAACGTCCGCCGACGGCCGGTGGCCGCTGACCGACGGCGCATCGGACAAGATGGCGATAGACCCCAGGGGCATGCGCTTCACCTTGAGGTGGCGATCGCCCGGAGCGATGAGCGCCCGTCCCGCCTGGACCAGGTCGCCCTCCTTCGCCTCCTTGACCTCGATGCGGCAGAGCCCGTTGAGCCGCGCGGCGAACATCTCGGTGAAGCCGGCCGGCATATGCTGCACGATCAAAAGCGCAGCCGGAAAATCCTCGGGGAGCCGGGGGAGCAGATAAGTGAGCGCGTTCGGTCCGCCGGTCGAGATCCCGATGGCCAGCACCCGCTCCGCGGTCCGTTTCCCCGTCGCCCGCTTCGCGGTCGCGAGCGGGGCCGCCGGTGCGGCATAGATACGGCGCAGTCGCGCCACCGGATTTTCCACCGCAGCGCGCACCTTCGCGATGAGGTCCCCGCCGATCTCGCCGATGTGCACCGAGATGGCATCCTGCGGTTTCGTGACGTAATCAAAGGCCCCGATCTCGAGGGCCTGGAAGGTAAGGTTCGCGTCGCGCTTCGAGAGCGAGCTGACCATGATCGTGGGCGTGCCGAACTCCACCATGATCCTGCGCAGCGTCTCGATCCCGTCCATGCGGGGCATATCAATATCAAGGGTCACCACGTCGGGCCGGAGCTCCGCGATCTTCTTGAGCGCGAAGAGGCCGTCCATGGCGGTCCCGACCACCTCGATCCCCGGGTCCTGCTGCAGGATCTGGGGGATCATCTTGCGCATGAGCGCGGAGTCATCGACCACCAGCGCCCGTATCCGGTTCTCGCTCATGCCAGCGTCAGCCTCTTGCGCTCGCCCTCCACCGCCTTCTTCACAACGGCCACCGAATCCAGGATCATCACTACCTTGCCGTCACCCAGGATCGATGCGCCGGCAACAAGCCCGCTCTGTACCGGAAGCCCATCGATCGCCTTGATGACCAGTTCCTGCTGCCACAGGAGCCGGTCGACGAGGATCCCGACCTGCCGTTCCCCCGCGCCGAGGACCAGAACGAATTTCTTTCCCTCGCCCGCGTCGCCGGCCCCGAAGAGCTCCTGGATGGAGATGAGCGAGACCGGCTCATCGCGCAGGAGAAGGGTCCGTTGGCCGTTCACCTCGACCAGCTCATTCGTCATGACCTTGGCGACCTCCGCGATGACCGATACGGGGAGGGCGTAGAGTTTCGCGCCCGCCTCGAACAGGAGCGCCCGGATCACCGCAAGGGTAAGCGGCAGGCGCAGCCGGATGAGGAGTCCCTTGCCCGGCATCGTCTCCGTTTCGATCGTTCCCCGCATGGCTTCCACGGCGGCCTGGACGGCGTCCATCCCGACGCCCCGGCCGGACGTCTCGGTCACCGCGTCCGCGGTGCTCAGCCCGCCCAAGTAAATGAGGTTGACGGCATCGGCATCGTTCAACGCAGCGGCGTCCTCCTGCCGCAGGAATCCTTTTTCCACGGCACGCCGCTTGAGCTTCTCCGTGTCGATCCCCCGGCCGTCGTCCGAGGCCTCGATGATGATCCGCGATGCCTCGTGGTACGCCTTAAGCGTGATGACGCCCTCGGCGGGTTTGCCTGCTGCGAGGCGGTCCGCCGTGCCTTCGATGCCGTGATCGATCATGTTACGGATAATGTGCGCCAGGGGCTCTCCGAGTCGATCGACGATCCCCTTGTCCAGTTCCGTTTCCTTGCCCAGGAGCACGAGCCGCACCGGCTTTCCCTTCTCGGCGGAGAGATCGCGCACCATCTTGGGGAACTTCCGGAAGACCTGGTTCACGCTCACCATGCGCATCCGCATGACGCCTTTCTGAAGGTCCGAGAGGGTCCGTTCCAGGTAGGCGTTCGCGGCCCGCAGCCGGGCGGCCCCGTCGGCCGCGTTGCCCGGGGTCTGCATGTCCCGGGCGATCTGGTCGATCATGGACCTGCCGATGATCAGCTCGCCCATGAGGTTCATGATCCGGTCCACCCGCGAGGCCTCGATCCGGAGGAACTCCACCTGCGCCGAGGTCGCAAGGGGCTGCTGCCGCGCCGCTTCCGCGGCGCCTGCGGCGTCCCCCCCTGCCGGCGCCGCCTCCTGCAACCGGCAGGAAGGACATTGGTGTTCGCGAACGATGACCTGTGCAATGATGCCCGTGATCACCGTCTCCCGGCCGATCGCCTCGCGGTCGCGCGCCGTGACGAGTACGACGGTGAGTCGGTTCGCGTGTTCAATCGCGGCGCTGTCCAGGGCCGGGACCGTCTGGATGATCTGTCCCAGACCGCTCAGCCGCTCTGCCGCCATCCGCGCCGCAACCGCCTTTTCCGCGCATTCGGGGTGATAGATCGCCTCCACATCGTAGGCCCGGCGCCCCGCTGCGGCCGCTTCCCGGATCTGAAGCTCCTGGTACTCGGTCAAGGCGGCGGCAGTGGGGACCGGAGCGGCGGTCCGCCCCGCAGCGAGATAACGGTTGATCCGCGCGAGCATTCCTTCCGCCGGTGCAACGGGTGCGCCCGTCTCGCCGGTCTCGAGCAGACCGCGGATCGTCTCCCCTGCGGCGAGCAGAAGATCGATCGCCTCGTGGTCGGCCTGAGCGTCCTCCACGCCGAGGAGGGAGGAAATGACGTCTTCCATACGGTGGCAGAGGTCCCCGACGGCCGTGAGCCCCACGGAATTGGAGTCCCCTTTGAGCGTGTGGACGTAGCGCTTGATCAGGGTCAGATGGTCCTTCGTCGGGTCCGCTTCGTAGGCGAGCAGCTCATCCTGCAGGTTCTCGACGATCTCGTAGGCGCTGGCGAAAAATACCTTCTTCAGCTCCGCCTGCTCCTCGGCGCTCCATTGGGCAAGTTCGTCCGTCATGCCGGTCCCCTGCTTTTGCGTCCTTCGTAGCGTTTGAGCTCATCCCGAAGCTGCGCGATCTCGAAGGGCTTGGTCAGGCAGCGGATGGCTCCCGCGCGCACGGATTCCGCCATCTCACCGCTCCCCGCGTTCCCGGAATAGGTCATGGCGGCAACGTCGGGATCGATCTTTTTCATGATCCGCAGCGCGTTGATGCCGTCGAGCTTCGGCATCTTGATGTCCAGCAGGACGAAATCGTGCCGTTCGTCGATGAACCGCAGGACCCCCTCCACCCCGTCGACCGCGAGGTCGACGTCGTACCCGCTGTCCTGCAGTTCGCCTGTCAGGACCCGTCCGAAATTTCTGTCGTCCTCGACCACCAGTATCTTCATCGCCCCTCTCCCTCCGGTTTGCGATATGCCGTGCCGCCCTTATTATAAACGAACTGAAAACCCGAATGCCAGCCCTGGAGGCTCTCCGCATGGCCGATGAACAGATAGCCGCCCGGCCGGAGTCCCTCGTAGAACTGTGCCACGAGCCGCTTTTGCTCCTCCACGTCGAAGTAGATCATCACGTTCCGGCAGAAGATCACGTCGAGGTTCCGGAGCCCGTTGTCGTTCTTCAGGTTGTGGTAGTCGAAGACGACCACGTTCTTGATCTCGTCCTTCACGCGGGCGACCCCGCCTTCCTTCGTGAAATACCGGGTGATATACCAGTCGTCGACCGTTGCCGCGACCTTGTCGAGCGAGTACTCCCCGCGCTGTGCGTTCCGAAGCGCCTTCAGGCTGAGGTCCGAGGCGTAGATCTTCACGTCCCACCGTTCCTTGCCCGACAGCATCTCGTGGATCACCATGGAGAGGGTATAGGGCTCCTCGCCGGTGGAGCATCCCGCGGACCAGAGCCGGAGCTGCCGCCCGCCGATCGCAGTCGCTTTTCCCGCCGTCACCGCAGGCAGGGCAACGCTCCGGAAGAGTTCGATCTGGGGACGGTTCCGAAAAAAGGAGGTCTCGTTCACGGTCATGAGGTCCAGGAGCATAACGAGCTCCGTGTTCCGCCGGTCCGTTACCAGTTTGTAGTACCAGTAGGGGCTCGCGGTGTTGGTCTCGCTCATGCGCTTGGACACGCGGTGTTCGAGAAAGTCCTTTTTTGTCTCTTTCAGGTAGATTCCCGACTCCTGATAGATCAGGTTCCTGAAGAGCCGGAACTCCTCTTCGGTCATCATACGAAATCCCCGTGGTACTGCACCCTCCGCCGTCCCGCCGCCGCTGCCGCGCC
>JBJKRX010000108.1:0-6783 GCA_046704425.1 Nitrospirota bacterium | reverse complement strand
CGCCTGCAGGATTCCGTCATCCAGCCAGCGCTCCAGCGGGCACACGGCCGCCGGGTTCCCCTCGAACGCGCGCGCGGCAAAGGCATCGATCTGGTATTGCTTGATCTTCATATTCGGTCACATGCGGACAAGTCGCCGGCTGAGCCTTGCGGACATTGGTTCCTGCTCAAACGCGTTTCCCGCCGAAACAGTGAATGGTGCGCGTGCCCGCGACGGCCCTTCCCGCATGAGGGGTTCCCTTTGGAATGTAAAACTCCTGGCCGGGACGAAGCGGCTCTTCCGTACTACCGATCAGGATCGAATACTGCCCATCCACGACCACGAGATACTCATCGTACTCATGAATATGTTCCCGGGAAACCCTGTTTTCATAGCACGTCCAGAATGCCATCTGACTTCCGTCAGCTCCGTTATAGACATACCCTTCGATCCCCTCGGTGTATTGCGAATCCTCACCGATGCGGTTTGCGGGGTTCTTCATAAAATCGGGGAATTCCTTCATCTCACCCCCCCTCCCCGTGAAGCCATGCAGCCTCGTACCTAATTCTGAACAATTTTGTTTTTAGGGTTTTGAAATCGTTTTTCTCAACCGGTGTTCGATGCAGGATCGAGGATATACATCAATACAAGCCGATAAACAGCGCCAGGAAGAGAATCCCCTTCCCCACCTCGATCCACCCCGTGGTCTTGAGCTTGACCCGGTAGGGAGAAAGGGCGACCAGGAGATTGTCCGCGAGCGGCAGGAGCAGGAGGTAGGGGAGATGCATCCCCCGGTAGGCAAAGAAGGCAAGCACAAGCCAGAGCGCGGTCAGGACGCGGTCAATGGCCCGCCTGCGCAAAAGCGTCCTAACCTTGAACACCCCTGCGCAGAAGTACATCACGAGTCCGGTGAAGAGCGGCACATCGAGCCCGCCGGTCATAAGGTGCTTTGCCAGCACCCCCGCGAGGCTCAAGAGGGCGAAGCCGAGCAGCTCGGTCACGACGGCGTGTTCGCCGGCAAAGGCGTTCGCGAGGAGGTAGGCAGCCGGGAAAACGAGGAGCGGCAGGAGCATCGTGATGCCGCTGCCATACAGGACGAGCAGGATCGCCGCGGCAACGGCAATATGGACAAGAAAGATCCATAAGGCGGTCTTCCCGGCCTTGGCGCGTCGCCACCTGGTGAACGGCTGCTTGGCGTTGATCAGGATGCCCAGGGAAAGCAGCAGCGGGACCTCGGCCCAGGAGAATTCCCGGCTCACGCCGAGCCCGATCAGGAATGAGATGAGAAGAACGCTCCAGGAACCGTACTCTTTCAGGATATACTCTCGCATGGTCACGTCCTGGCGGCAACGGCAGCAACGACGCAGCCTACCTGGTCCCCTACCGACCTATCCTGTTATTGCAGGATAGTTATCGGCCTTGATCAGAACCTGCTATTTTCAATTAGTATACGGTTCAGGAAACGGCGGGATGAACGTCCAATATGAACCGTTTCCCTTCCAGGGCGGAGATGAGCCGGAAGGTGCAGGGCGCGATTTCAACGGGATCGCCATTCGCGCTGTCCACGACCGATCCGTCGTCCCGGATGATGGAAAAAGGCGCATGATCGCCCACGGAACGGAGCCGACAGGTGAGCGGCGGCTCGATCGTAAGCCAGGCGGTGAACCGGCCTGCGGAGAGCGCTACGGCGTGCGGTCCTTCCTCCAAGACGCCGTCCTCGACGAGCATCCGTTCTTCTTCCCCTTTGCCCCCGGTATATCTCCGCGTACTTGACACGTGCTGCAGGACGATCTTCCCCTCACCTGATTTCATGGTCCCGCTCGATCCGCTCCGGAGAAATGCGCCGAAGGTCTTGTCCGTCACGGTAATGTGGTCCTGCAGCCAGTCCACTACCGTCTTCCGGACCTCCTCGACGAGCGCGGGGATCGGCCCTTCCTGTTCCAGTTGCGCGCGGAGGGAAAAGACCGTTTGGATGAACTTCCGGTGCTCGGCAAAATGTGGATCGGAGGCCGGGTAGCGGTAGGTCTGCATGTACTGCTCTTCGAGGGCGAAGTGTGAGACGATGTATACCTGGAGAAAGCGGACGAGATGGACCACCTCCTCGCTCCCCTTTCCCTGGGCGATGGCGTTCACGAGGTCGTTGGTCCTGCGGATGAGCTCTTTATGCTGGTTGTCGATCTCGACAACGCCGACCGACAGGTCTTCGCTCCACCGGAAGGTCATAATTCACCTGGGCAACGGCTCTTGGCCGTAGAGGCTCCCTGACTCACGATGCATCGCTTCGAGGGTCGCTGCTACAAAAGGCCCATAAGCGACGCCCGGGCGTAATTCAGGAGATCGGTGGGATAGACCCCGATGGCGACGACGGCCACGGCCGCGATCGCAAGGGCGATCGCAAGGGACGGGGCGGTTGTAAGCTCAATGCGGTCCGTCGCATCGCTCATGTACATGACCCGGATAACCCGCAGGTAGTAAGCGGCGCTCACGGCCGAGAACAGGACCCCGACCACGGCGAGCCAGAGCATGCCCGCGTTCACGGCGGACCGGAAGATGTAGAACTTCCCGATAAAGCCTGCCGTGGGCGGGATGCCGGTGAGCGAGAACAGGAAGATGAGCATCAGGAAGGCGGCCAGCTTGTTCGTCTTTCCAAGCCCGGCGAAATCGGCGATCTCCTCGCCCCGTTCGCCGGTCTTCCTGAGCATGATCACGATGCCGAAGGCGCCCATGTTCATGACCGTATAGATGGCCACATAGAGCATGACGCTCGACGCACCGTCGGGGCCGCCTGCGGCAAGGCCGACCAGGGCGTAACCCGCGTGGGCGATGGACGAATAGGCCAGCATGCGCTTGATGTTCGTCTGGGCAAGGGCCAGGATGTTCCCCACCGCCATGGTCAGGACCGCGAGCCCGGCCAATATCGCCGTCGTGTGGTCTCGCAAGGGGTCGAAGGTGTAAAGAAACACGCGCAGCAGCACCGCGAACCCCGCGACCTTGGGGCCCGCGGACATGAAGGCCGTGACCGACGTGGGTGCGCCCTCATAGACGTCGGGCACCCACATGTGGAACGGGACTGCAGCCACCTTGAACCCGAAGCTCACGACCAGCATGATCGAAGCGAGGTAGATGACGGGGTTCGCACGATCGGTCGTGCGGAGGAAGTCCAGGATGACGGCGAGATTCGTGCTCCCGGCCAGGCCGTAGAGGAGCGACATGCCGTAGAGCATGATGCCCGACGAGAAGGCGCCCAGCACCAGGTACTTGATCGCCGCCTCGTTCGAGCGATGGCTCTTGCGCAGGAAGCCCGCCAGGACGTAGATGGAAAGGGCCATGAGCTCGAGACCGAGATAGATGAGGATGAGGTCCCCCGCCGAGGCCATGAGCATCATCCCCGTCGTGGCGAAGAGCATCAGGGCAAAGTACTCGCCGCGCAGGCTCTTCTCGATCCGGAGGTAGGAAAGGGACATAAGGATTCCGAGACCGCAGGCGGCATAGAGCACGAACTTGATGAACGACGAAAAGGGGTCGAGGTGGAACATGCCGCCGAAGAACAGGCCGTTCAGATGCATGAGCTGTGCGCTCTCCACCGCCGCAAGGCAGACACCGGCCAGGGCAAGCCAGCCCAGGAGGAACTTGCTTTCGTCGTCGAGCAGGAGATCGAGGATCAGCACCAGAAGCGCCGTGGCGAGCAGCATGATCTCCGGATACACGGGGATGATGGTTTCCATAAAATGGTCCAGCATGAGTGGCATTCTCTTCTCCTTGCACGGGCTACGGGGAACGGTCTACCGCCCGATCAACGTGCCGAGTGAGGCCGCAACGGGGCCGGTCTGCACCTTGTCATGCACCTGGTGGATCAGGTTCGCGACCGACGTATGCATCACCCCGAAGGCAGCATTCGGGTAGAGACCGATGAAAAAGACGAGGACCACGAGCGGCAGGGCCGCGACCACTTCGCGGAGGTCGAGGTCGGCCAGATTCTCGTTGTGCGGGTTGGTGATCTTGCCGAAGGCAACGCGCTGGTACAGCCAGAGCATGTATCCCGCGCCCAGGATGATGCCGAGCGAGGCGATGACGGCGTAGGGGCGGCCGAACTGGAAGGCGCCGAGCAGGATCGTGAACTCGCCGATAAACCCGTTCGTGCCGGGCAGGCCGATGGACGACAAAGTGATGATCAACAGGAACGTAGCGTAGACCGGCACCCGCGCAGCGATCCCGCCGTAATCCGCGATCTGCCGGGTGTGGGTCCGCTCGTAGATCACGCCCACGGCGAGAAAGAGCGCGCCGGTGGAGATGCCGTGGTTCAGCATCTGCAGGATGCCGCCCTCCAGGCCTTGAAGGTTCAGGGCGAAGATGCCCAGGGTCACGAATCCCATGTGGCTCACGCTCGAATAGGCGATGAGTTTCTTGAAGTCCGTCTGGGCGAAGGCCATATAGGCGCCGTAGATGATGCCGATGACCGAGAGCGTCATGATCGCCGGTGTCCAGGCCATGGTGGCGTCCGGGAAGAAGGGCAGCGAGAACCGGAGGAAGCCGTAGGCCCCCATCTTGATCAGGATCCCGGCCAGGATGATGCTGCCCGCGGCCGGGGCCTCTACGTGGGCGTCGGGCAGCCAGGTGTGGACCGGAAACATGGGGACCTTGACCGCGAAGGCGAGGAAGAAGGCGGCGAAGGCCCAGTACTGGAACGTGAGCGGGAACCGGTGGGCCATGATGGTTGGCACGTCGAAGGTGTGTCCGGCGGCGAAATAGACGGCAATGATCGCGACGAGCATCAGCACGCTGCCCACCAGCGTGTACAGGAAGAACTTGATCGCTGCGTAGAGCCGGTTGGGTCCTCCCCAGACGCCGATCAGGAGGTACATGGGGATCAGCATGGCTTCCCAAAAGATGTAGAAGAGGAAAAGGTCGAGCGCCGTGAACACGCCGATCATCGCTCCCTCGAGGAAGAGCAGGGCGACCATGAACTCCCGGACGCGGTCCTGGATGGACTTCCAGGACACCATGATCGAGATTACCGTGAGCAGCGCCGTGAGGGCCACGAAAAGGATGCTGATCCCGTCCACGCCCAGGGTGTAATTTACGTTCCAGGCGGCGATCCAGGGGATCCGCTCGCCGAACTGGAGGCTCGGGATCGAGGCGTCGTAGTGCGCGAGCAGCGGGATGCACAGGAGCAGCTCCGCCACCGAGAAGGCAATGGCGATCCAGCGCACCGTCTGCGCGTTCCGGATGAACAGCAGGAGGAATGCGCCCGCCACGGGGAGGAAGATGAGAATGCTCAGCAGGGGGTACCCGAGCTGATAGAGCTGTAAGTCAAGCATGGACGCGCTCCTCTGCGATCAGGCGCCGCCGGTGCGGACCCCGCGGCGATCCTAGTGGAGAATATAATACAAGCCGACCAGCACCACGAGTCCCAGCCCCATGGTGAAAGCGTACTGCTGCAGCGAGCCGGTCTGGAGCTTTCTGCCGCGCTCACTCGCTCGCCCGATAGCGCCTGCCAAGCCGTTCACGAACCCGTCGATGATCTTCACGTCTCCCACGCCGTACAGGAACCGTGCGGTCTTGCGCACCAGGCCGTCGACGAAGAGATACCGATAGGCTTCGTCGACCCGGTACTTGTCGAGCAGCACGCGGTAGGTCCGCTGGAACCGGCCGGCAAGCCTGCCGGGGATCTCCGTATTCTTTACGTACATCATGTAGGCGAGCACAATGCCGAGGCCCGCGACCGCGACCGAAAAGACCATGAGCAGGATCTCGAAACCCCGGCCCGGTTCCGCCACGTGCTCCACGTGCGGGAAGAGCGGCGCCAGATACTCACCGAAGAGATCCGCGTGCGGCACGATCGCGCCGGGCGTGCCGATCCAGCCGATGGCGAAGGAGAAGAAGGCCAGGATGAGCAGCGGCACGGTCATGACCTTCGGCGATTCGTGCACGTGGTGCTCTACGTCGGGTTCCATCCGGGACTTTCCGTAGAAGGTCAGGTAGATGAGGCGGAAGGAATAGAAGGCCGTCAGGAGGGCGCCGATCACGCCGAGGAGCCAGAGCGTCCGGCCGAGGGGCGACGCGGAATAAGCGGCCGCCAGGATCTCGTCCTTGCTGAAGAACCCTGCAAAGGGAAAGATGCCCGACAGGGCGAGCGATCCCACGATAAAGACCAGCCAAGTGATCCGGATCTTGCCCCTGAGCGCGCCCATCTTGCGCATGTCCTGCTCGCCCGACAGGGCATGGATCACGCTGCCCGAGGCGAGGAACAGGAGCCCTTTGAAGAAGGCATGGGTGGTCAGGTGGAAGATGCCCGCGGAGAACGCCCCCACGCCGAGGCCCAGGAACATATACCCGAGCTGGCTGATGGTCGAGTAGGCGATCACGCGCTTGATGTCGTTCTGGACCAGCCCGATGGTGGCCGCGAAGACCGCGGTCAAACCACCCACGATCGCCACGACGTTCATGGCGGTGTCGGAGAGCGAGAAGAGCGGGGCGCAGCGTGCGACCATGAAGACGCCGGCCGTCACCATGGTCGCGGCGTGGATCAGGGCGCTGACCGGGGTGGGACCTTCCATGGCGTCAGGCAGCCAAATGTACAGTGGGAGCTGGGCGGACTTGCCCGTGGCGCCGAGGAAGAGGAGCAACGCGATGAGCGTGATCAGGTTCACCTGGGACCCAAAGAGGGGGACGGCCTGGTGCGCCGCAGGCGCCGCCTGGACGGCCTGGAACACGTCGGTGAAGTGAAGCGTTCCGAATGAAACGGCGATGAGCAGCATGGCCAGGACAAAGCCGAAGTCGCCCACGCGGTTCACGACGAAGGCC
>JBJKRX010000107.1:0-22941 GCA_046704425.1 Nitrospirota bacterium | reverse complement strand
CGGTCCAGGTCCTCCCCCGGGCCGAACTGCGTGGGGTTCACAAAGATGCTGACGACCGTGACGTCGTTCTCCGCCCGCGCCCTGCGCACGAGCGAGAGATGGCCCTCGTGCAGAAATCCCATGGTCGGGACGAAGCCGATCGTCCTGCCCGATCGGCGCGCAGATTCGGCGTATGCCTGCATCTCGGCTATGCGGGTTATGATCTGCATGAGGGGCGGGAGCACCGCCCCGCTTGGCGGGACGGGCAATCGGCGTTATTTTCCGAGCAGCGTAGTGAAGGTGTCGTGATGGTCTTCTTCGTCCGATAGGATCTCCTCGAAGAGGAGGCGGGTGGTGGTGTCGCCCTCCCGGGCGGCCAGGTGGATGATCTTCTTGTAGAGATCGATGGCTTCTTCCTCGGCCTTCGCGTCAGCCTCGAGCATCTCCCGCGTGGTGCTCACGATCACGAGGGGCGAGGGCTTGGTCGTGGGCGCCACGTCGAAATACCAGAGCCGTTCGGCGATCTTTTCCGCGTGCTTCATCTCGGTGACCGCGGTTTCCTCGAACACCTCCGCGAGCTCGGCGGATTCAAGGCCTTTGGCCATCACGTGCTGCCACATGTACTGCACGCTCACCTGGATCTCCCGCGCGATCGCGGCGTTCATGAGCTCGGTCAACTCGTTGCTTGCCTTCTGGACCATGGAGGATCTCCTTTCGGGGTTCCGTCGTCGTCGACGGCGATATTGTACCGGAATGCGGTCCTGCCGGAAAGAAAAAAATGAACGGCCCGCACGGCGCGGTCGCTACCCGTGGGGCCGCCGGATGCCCCAGTGGGCCTCGAACTCACGCTCGGCCCGTTCGGGGTTCGTCGAGTTGTACAGGATGAGGTTGCGCAGGTGATGGTACCCGTCGTAGTCCAGCCTGGTGAATTCAACGGACAGGTTGCCGGCCCCCGCGCGCACTACCGTGCCGTCGGCCGCGATCACGACCCCCTCCTGCGCCCCGCTCAGGATGATCCGCGCCGTGCAGGGACTGCCCGCGGGCGGGGCCGGCTCCGTGGTCGCCAGATGGAGCCCTTTCAGGCTGATGTTGATGCCCTCCGCGGACCGGATCGTTCTGCCCGCGACCTCCACCTCCACCACCGTGTTGAAGGGGACCCGGATGAACTCGCGATGTTCCTCGTGTTCCGCGGTCATGAACGCCTCCTGTGCGCCTGCTTTTTCATAAGTATACCAGCAGGGGCTCGCCCCCGTCAACGAACGGAGGAGCCGATGCGGGCCGGGGAATGCACCAAAAAGCAGTTGCCCCGGAAGGGGCGCTGCGGTACTATACCAGGTTCTTCGACCAGACGAACGGAATTCGGTTCGACATGCTCCAAGCAGCCAACATCGAGAAATCCTACGGGAAACAGGTCCTCTTCGACGGCGTCAGCTTTACGGTGAATCCCCGCGAGCGCGTGGGGCTCGTGGGCAGGAACGGACACGGCAAATCCACGCTCTTCCGCATCATCTTGGGCGAAGAGCACCAGGACGCGGGCACGCTCACCATTCCCTCCGGCTATACCGTCGGCCACCTCTCCCAGCACATCCGGTTCACCGAACCCACGGTGCTCGGAGAGGCCTGTCTCGCCCTCCCCCCGAACGAAGACCACATCGACGAGACCTACAAGGCCGAGGCGATCCTGCACGGCCTCGGGTTCACGAACGCGGACTTCACGAAATCCCCCGGGGCGCTCTCGGGCGGCTACCAGGTGCGCCTGAACCTGGCCAAGGTGCTCGTATCCGAGCCGAACCTCCTGCTCCTGGACGAGCCCACGAACTACCTCGACATCGTCTCCGTGCGCTGGCTCACCCAATTCCTGCGGGCCTGGCGGAACGAGATGATCCTGATCACCCACGACCGCGAATTCATGGACAGCGTCACCACCCACACCATGATCATCCACCGCGCCAAGGTGCGCAAGGTCCCGGGCGGCACGCAGAAGCTTTACGACCAGATCCTGCTGGAAGAGGAGATCTACGAGAAGACGCGCCGGAACGACGAGAAGAAGCGCGCCGAGGTCGAGTCCTTCATCAACCGCTTCCGCGCCCAGGCCACCAAGGCACGGGCGGTCCAATCGCGCATCAAGGCCCTGGCGCGCCATGAGCAGCTCGACAAGCTGGAGGAGATCAAGACGCTCGATTTTGCCTTCCAGGCCGCGCCCTTCGAGGCGAAGTGGCTCCTCACCGTCGAGGACCTCTCCTTCCGTTTCTCGCAGGAGACGCCGCTTTTGATCGACGGGCTTTCCTGCGCGATCGGCAAAAAGGACCGGATCGCCGTGATCGGGAAGAACGGGAAGGGCAAGACCACGCTCCTGAACCTCCTGGCGGGCGAGCTCGCCTCCGCCGCAGGCGCGGTCAAGGTCCATCCGAACACGAAGATCGCCTACTTCGGCCAGACGAACATCGACCGGCTGAACCCCGCGCTCACGGCCCTGGACGAGATCCGGGAGGCTCACCCGGACCACAGCCACAACATCGCGCGTTCGGTCTGCGGGCTCATGCTCTTCGAGGGCGACAACGCGCTCAAGAAAGTGAGCGTCCTGTCGGGCGGCGAGCGGAGCCGCGTGCTCCTGGGCAAGCTGCTCCTGGCCCCGGCGAACCTGCTGCTTCTGGACGAGCCCACCAACCACCTGGACATGGAGTCCATCGACTCGCTCATCGAGGCGATCGAGGCCTTCGCCGGCGCGGTCGTCATCGTCACGCACAGCGAGCTGATCCTCGACGCGATCGCGACCCGGCTCATCGTGTTCGACGACGACCGGGTATCGTTGTTCGAGGGGACCTACCGGGACTTCCTCGAACGCGTAGGCTGGAGCGACGAAGGCGGGGTGCGGACAGCCAAGGGCAAGAAATCGTCCGCAACGCGGAACGCCAACCGGAGCAAGGATGCGAAGCGCCAGCGGGCCGGCCTGGTGTCGGAAAAGGCGAAGGCCCTGGGAGCGCTCAAGGACCGGATCGCCTCGCTCGAGGCGGAGATTACGAAACTCGAGGAGACCCTCGAACAGGACAACCGGGCGTTGCTTACGGCGTCGATGCAGGGCAGGGCCCTGGAGATCAAGCGCCTCACCCAGGTGACGCGCGACGCGAAGGTACGGGTCGACGCGCTCTTTGCGGAACTCGAGGCCGTGACGAACGAGCACGACGCAAAGACCCGACACTACGATCAACAGCTGGAGGAATACTCCCATGTCTCGTAACGAAGAGCCGCCCGGGCCCTCCCCCACCCCCCTGCCGGGGTTCAACCGCTTTCTCCTGAACGTGGAGCGCGACCTGGCGCAGTGGTTCCTCTTCCTGCTGGTGCTCACGCTCTTCCGGCTCGCCTTTATCGCTCTGTTCCACCGCCAGATGGCGCCGGGGATGGGCGCCGCGGACGTCCTGTTGGCTGTGGCGAACGGACTGCGATTCGACATCGAAATCGCCACCTATGCGGTCCTCGTCTCCTTCCTGGTCGTGACGCTCCCCTCGGCCTTCACCAGGGCCGATCGACAGGCGGCCGGCCGGTTCCGCGTCAGGGCCGGCGCGGTCTTTCTCGGCCTCACGGCAATCCTCTGGTGCGTCACCTTCGGCTACTTCCGGGAATACGACGCCCAGTTCAACCACTGGCTCTTCAACCTCTACTACGACGACACCAAGGCCATCCTGCTCACGATCTGGTCGGGTTACCACCCCGTCGTCTCCCTGCTCGGCATGGGGGCGCTCGCCTGGGGTCTTGCCGTCCTGCACCGGCGGCTGCTCACGCGCGACCTGCCCGGCGCGCGCATCCTGTCCGCCCATCGCTTTTCCCTGGTTACGAGGGTCGGAACGGGGATCATGGTAGTTCTGCTGATCGTCTTCGGCTCCCGCGCCTCCTTCGGCAGCAGACCGCTCCAGCGCAAGGACGCGGCGATCACCCGGGACATCTTCCTGAACAAGGCCGTCGAGAACCCCTACTTCGCGCTCTACTATGCGGTCGTGAACCAGCGGCGCGAGACCGGCGGCCTGGGGCTCGAGACCTTCCTGCCGAAGGGCAACGTACGCCTGGCCGCACAGCAGTATTTCGGGACGCGACTCGCATCCGACGATCTGGACGCCTACCTCCTGAAGCACGCCAAGGGGCCGAAGGGGCCGCGCCCGCGCCACATCTTCCTGTTCGTCATGGAGAGCTACGACGCTTGGGCCTTTCTGCCGCGCTACGCCTCCCTCGGGCTGACGCACGAGTTGACCGCGCTCGGGAAGAAGGGGCTGCACTTCGTGAACTTCCTCCCGGCCGGGGACGGAACCATGGAGTCCCTCACCGCGATCATCACGGACCTGCCCTTCACCGGCATCATGACCAACTACCAGCCCACGGCGCGGACGCCCTATCCCTCGTCGATCTTCGAGACCTTTCATCGCCTGGGCTACCGCACCCGGCTCTTCTACGGCGGCTACCTGAGCTGGCAGCGTTTCGGCGACTTCGCGCATGACCAGGGGGCCGACGAGGTCTACGGGGCGCCCAGCATGGACGCGGGCGTAACGACGCATGAGTGGGGCGTGGACGACGAGTACCTCATGCGGTTCATCGAAAAGACCGTGCAGGACGATACGCCGAGCTTCAACCTGATCATGACCACGAGCTACCACCCGCCGTACAACGTGGACGTCTGGGCCAAGGGATTTCCCCTCAAAAAGCTCCCGCCCGACATCGCGCCCATCTTCGGCGACACCACGAGCCTCCGGAAGATGGGCCATCTCTGGTACGCGGACAAGTGCCTGGGCGACTTCGTGCGGGCGACCGAGGGGAAGCTCACGCGGCCGCTCTACGCCTTCACGGGGGACCACTTCGGCCGCAAGTTCCTGAACTCCCGTCCGACCTTCTTCGAGCATACGGCAGTGCCCTTCATCCTCTACGGCAAGGACGTGCTGCGCGGCATCACGATCCCGCCGGGCGCCGCCGGCAGCCACATCGACATCGGGCCCACGCTCATCGAGCTTGCCGCGCCCCGCGGCTTTCCCTACTACGCCGTGGGCCGGGACCTGCTCGTCCCGCGCACGGACGATCTCGGCATCGGGTGGTGGCGCGTCGTGGGCAAGGACTTCCTGCTCGACCTGTCCATCAGCACGCCGCAGTTCCACCCCCTCCCCGGCCGGGTCCTGCCGAAGGTCCTGCCCGACATCCAGGCGCTCAAGGCGCGGTTCGACGACGCCTACGGCATCAGCTGGTGGCGCGTCAAGAAGGGACCGGACCTGGGCGCTGCCGCCCCAGGGACGGCGGCCCTTGACAAGAAGCATGAATTCCACTATGCTGATGCCAGTGTTCGGCAAGGGGATCGGGAGGACGAATGGCGTACATCGACTGGGATGATTCCTACGGCGTCGGCGTCAAGAACATGGACGACGAGCACAAGCGGCTCTTCGCGCTGATCAACGACTACTACGAGGCCATGGCGGCGAACAAGGCGAAAGAAGCGACCCAGAAGATCCTCCAGGGCCTGCTGGACTACACGAAGTACCACTTCGGCGACGAGGAAAAGCTCATGCTTCGGAACAACTATCCGGGCTACGACGAGCAGAAGGCGCAGCATACCTATTTCATCGACACGATCGCCGACTACCAGAAGCGGATCGCGGAGGGAAAGCTCCTGCTCTCGATCGAGATCACGAACTTCCTGAAGGACTGGCTGGTGAAGCACATCCGGGCCAAGGACAAGCTTTACGGTCCCTTCCTGAACACCAAGGGCGTCACGTAGCCCGATCAGCCGCACCAAAAAAAGAGCCGGTCCCCGAAAGAGGGCCGGCTCTTGCTGTTTCCCGGGTCGCTCACGGCCGTCACGGCTGTGCGGACCCCTTCGTGCCGGAAAACCGATCGATCGTGGCGCGCATCGCCGCGGCGTCCGGCGCATCCGGTTCCAGCTCCAGATACCGTTTGAACTCCTTCACGCCCGCGACCGTATCGTGCAGATCGTAGGTCAGCACCACGCCGAGGTTGCGGTGGGCCGTCGCGAAGGTGGGATCGACCGCGATGGCCTTCCGGAATTCCGCAGCCGCCTCCTTGGGTTTGCCGGCCCTGCGCAGGCAGGTCCCCCGGTCCGTGCGCGCCCGCACGTCCTTTGGCGCCAGGGCAAGCCCTTTCCCGTAGGCCTTGATCGCCTCGGGATATTGCTGGGCGTCCATCAGGGCATTGCCCAGCCGGATCCATGCCCCTGCGCTCTTCGGCGCGGTCTCGGCCGCCCGCCGCAATTCATTGATCTCCAGGTCCGAAGGAATCGGAGCTCCCATGTTTCCGCCGGACAGGGCGCCCATTCCTCCGGGCTGCGCCTCTCGCCGCTCCTTGCAGCCGCTCCCCGCCAGGACGACGAGCGTCACGGCCACCACAAGCAGCACACCGAACAGCCTCTTCATGGCATTTCCCTCCTGATACAGCCCTCTGGTAGAAACCATCCTGCAGAGATCCCTGAGATTCCCGGAATGAAGCCCGCCCTCCGGCGCTAGGCAGCCCCGTAGGAGCAGCAGTAGTCCGTCAGCGTCTTCACTTTCATCGTAAACTTCGCGTTCGGGGCAACGGAGAACGACCGGCCCCCGGTCACGGTCTGCCACGCGGTCGCGCCCGGCAGGAGCACGTCCAGCTCGCCGGACAGGATCTCCATGACCTCCGGATCGCCGGTCCCGAACTCATATTCGCCGGGCTGCATGACCCCCAGGGTCTTCCGGGACCCGTCGGGAAAGAGCACGGTCCTGCTCACGACCTTGCCGTCGAAATAGATGTTCGCTTTCTTCACCACCGTTACGTTCTTGAACTCGGACATGGTCATTCCCTTTCGTCGCGGTCCGGTACGACCGCTCCGCCCCTAGCGCGTCAGGTGCCGGTACTTGATCCGGTGCGGCTGGTCCGCTGCCGCGCCGAGCCGTTTCTTCCGGTCCTCCTCGTACTCCGAGTAGTTCCCGTCGAAGAAGACCACGGCGCTGTCGCCCTCGAAGGCGAGGATGTGCGTGGCGATGCGGTCCAGGAACCAGCGGTCGTGGGAGATGACCACGGCGCAGCCCGCGAAATTCTCGAGCCCTTCTTCGAGGGCCCGCATGGTGTTCACGTCCAGATCGTTCGTGGGCTCGTCGAGGAGCAGGACGTTCGCGCCGGACTTGAGCATGCGCGCCAGGTGCACGCGGTTCCGCTCGCCGCCCGACAGCATGCCGACCTTCTTCTGCTGGTCCGTGCCCGAGAAGTTGAACCGCGCCACGTAGGCCCGCGACGGGACCGTGTATTTCCCCAGTTCCACCTGGTCCTTGCCGTCGGCGATCATCTCCCAGATGGTCTTGTTTGGGTCGAGGGCATCGCGGCTCTGGTCCATGTAGCCGAGTCGCACGGTCTCGCCGAGCCTGATGTCGCCCGCGTCCGGCGTTTCCTGGCCCGTGATCATCCGGAAGAGCGTGGTCTTGCCCGCGCCGTTCGGTCCGATCACGCCCACGATGCCGCCGGGCGGCAGGAGAAAGCTCATGTTCTCGACCAGGAGGTTCTCGCCGTAGGCCTTGGTCACGTCCGCTGCCTCGATGACGACCTTGCCGAGCCGCGGCCCGGGAGGAATGTAGATCTCGAGCTCCTTGGCCCGTTTCTCAGCGCCCTGGGCCAGGAGCTGTTCGTAGGAGGTGATGCGCGCCTTGGACTTGGCGTGTCTTCCCTTGGGCGACATGCTGATCCACTCGAGCTCGCGCTCCAGCGTCTTCTGTCGCTCGCTCTCGGACTTCTCCTCCTGCCGCAGCCGTTCCTGTTTCTGCGCGAGCCAGGACGAGTAGTTCCCCTTCCAGGGGATGCCCTCCCCGCGATCCAGCTCCAGGATCCATCCGGCCACGTTGTCCAGGAAGTATCGGTCGTGGGTCACGGCGATCACCGTGCCCGCGTACTCCCGCAGATGGTGTTCGAGCCAGGCAACGGTTTCGGCGTCCAGGTGGTTCGTGGGCTCATCCAGAAGCAGGATGTCCGGCTTCCGGAGCAGGAGCCGGCAGAGCGCTACCCGCCGCTTCTCACCGCCCGACAGGACCGTTACCGGGGTGTCGCCCGGGGGACAGCGCAGGGCGTCCATGGCCATCTCGAGCCGGGCGTCCAGGTCCCAGGCGTTCGCGTGGTCGATCTTCTCCTGCACCGCACCCTGCCGCTCGATCAGCTTCTGCATCTCGTCGTCGGACAGGGGATTGGCAAAGGACTCGTTGATGGCGTTGTACTCGGCCAGGAGGTCCACCGCCTCCTGCACGCCCTCGGCCACGCACTCCCGCACGGTCTTTCCCGGATCGAGCTGCGGCTCCTGCTCCAGGAACCCCACGGTGTAGCCCGCCGAGAGCACCGCCTCGCCCGTGTGCTCCTTGTCCGCGCCCGCCATGATCCGGAGCAGGGAGGACTTGCCCGAGCCGTTCAGGCCGAGCACGCCGATCTTGGCGCCGTAGAAATAGGAGAGCGAGATGTTCTTCAGGACCGGCTTCTTGTCGTAGAACTTGCCGACCCCGACCATGGAATAGATGATCTTGTTCGGTTCCGCCATGAGCGCTATCGTTCCTTCCCGATTGAGAGACAGGCTGTTTTGTACACGCTGCGCGCCGACCTGTCAAGCCAAAAAGGAGATGCATGGAGGGGAAGCAGGTGACGAAGGAAAAACGATGAGACGGGAGCGGCAGGCGTGACGCGAATTACGGCGTCTCCGCGCTTGCTTGTCGTTCCGCCGGGCCGGCGAGCAGCTCATCCAGAATTTCCGCGACCGTCCGCACGCAGTGTGCGCACGTGCTTCGGAGGAGGTCCCGGTCCGTGTATGCCTTCCGCCCTTCCGGCGTGGTGATATCGCATCCGCCGAGGAGCCTGCGGCAGTTGCAGGTGCCGTGGATATCCTCGAAGCGGCGCAGCAATGTCTGGGTCTTGTCGTAGGTCTCCTCCGTGGCAAGGCGGTCCTGTCCCTCGCCCCGCCCGTAGCGCAGGCCGAGGACCAGGGTCCCGCCGGCCACCGCGCCGCACACTTCCTGCCGCCGCGCCATGCCCGCGCCCAGGCCGCAGGCGAGTTTCAGGGCCGTGTCGGGCGCCAGTCCGAGGTCCCCGCTGAACGTCCACACCACGGCCTGCGCGCAGTTATACCCGGCGAGGAACTTCTCCACGGCCATGTCGATTCTCTCGTCCATTGTCCTCCGCACATGCCGGCGGCTACTTCCCGCTCCGCTTCTTCCCGCGATAATACTCCGGATACAGTTTTTGCGCACAATCGGGGCAGAGGCCGTGGCTGAACTCGGCATCGGTATGCTCCCGGACGTACTCCTCGATGGCGCTCCAGTTGCCCTCTTCGTCGCGGATGCGCTTGCAGGACGAGCAGATCGGGAGCAGGCCCTGCAGGGTATTGATGTTTTCGAGCGCGTCCCGGTAGGCGGCCAGGACCCGCTCCCGCTCCGCCTCCCGCTGTTTGGCGAGCGTGCTGTCCCGGAAGGCGACCACCACGTGCCGGATCGCGCCTTCTTCGACGATCGGCGTCGTGATATAGGAGACCGGGAACCGCGTGCCGTCCTTGCGGACGAAGAACTCGTCGTCCACCGTGGCCCGTTCGCCCGTTGCCAGTACGCGGAAGTTCGGGCACTCCTCCGCCGGGTAGGGCGAGCCGTCCGCTTTCCGGCCGTGGGTCAGTTCGTGGATGTCCCGGTCCTGCAGCTCCGCCTCGCGCCAGCCCAGGAGATCCTCGGCCTCCGGGTTCATGAAGACGAGATGCCCCTGCCCGTCCAGGACCATCACCCCTTCGCCGAGGCTCGCCGTGATGTCCCGCAGCCGTTTTTCCTTCGCGGCCAGGATCGCCTCGGCCTGCCGGCGGGATTCGACCATTTCGTTGAATACCGCGGCCAGGCTTCCCACTTCGTCGTTCGCATACACCGGGGCCCGGGCGCGGAGATCGCCCTGCTTCACCGCCTCGGCGGCCGCGGCAAGCCGGTGGATGGACCTGGTGAGGGAGCGCGAGACCGGCAGCGACAGGGCCGCGCCGAAGAGCATCAGGCCGATCACCGCCAGGACGATCAACCGATCGATCTCGTCGATGTCCCGGGTGACCGAGGCCACGCTCACCCCTACGTGCACGGCGCCTGCCCGTCCCCCCACGATCGGGATCAGGATGTCGCTGAACCGCCCGCGATCGCTTGTGAACCGCCGGATCACCATGGCCGTGGGCGGGCGCCCCTTCGCCTGATTCTGAAGCGCTACGGGAAAACCGTTGCTGAACGTATGGGCCACCACGGCGCCTGCGGCGTTCACGAAAAAGACGTAGTCGATATCCTCCTCGCTCTTGCGGAAGTCCCGCGCCAGGAGGGCCAGGTTCACATACTGTTTCTCCAGCAGGAGATTGACGCCGCTGCGCGCAATGCTCCGGGCGATCGCGACACCCCGCTTCTGCAGCTTGATCTCGAGTTTCGCGCGCAGGACGGTCTCGGTCATCGCGATCATGGACAGCCCCATCACCAGAATGAGCGCGATCGCCCCGAGAAGATACTTCTTGGTTATGCTCGTGATCGCCATGCGAATGCGTTACCTGCCCCGCCGCCGCTGCCGTGCGGTCCAGCGCTTCATCTCCCGGACCGTATCGTAGGCGCTGTCCTTGATCGGGACGAACCGGTCGATCATCATCTTCTGCAGCAGTTCCCTGCCCGCGGGGTCGTCCTGTGCGTGCAGGAAGGCGCGGCGCAGCGCCTGCTTCAGGGCCGGGGCCAGCCCCTTGCGGACCACGACCGGCGGGATGCCGTAGGGCGGCGACCGCTGGATGATCCGCGTCCTGGACGTGTACGCGGGGTTTGTCCGGTTCAGGTATTCCCAGATAAGGCTGTCCACGGCCGCCCCGTCCACCAGGTGTTCGGCCACGGCCTTGATCGACCGGTCGTGGGCATAGGTGTACTCATAGTGCTTGAAAAAGCTGGCCGGCGTCTCGCCCATCCGGGCGAGCATATACTCGGGGACCAGGGCGCCCGTGTTCGAGAGCGGATCGGCGAAGGCGAAGCGTTTGCCGCGCAGCTGGGCGAAGCGCGTGACCGGGCTGTCCTTCGGCACGATGATGTAGGAATAGTACACCGTCTTGCCGTAGGCCTGCGGCGCGGCGAGCAGCTCCAGGCCGAAGGCGTCATGGCCGTCCACGTAGGGCCCGCTGCAGACGAAGGCCACGTCGACGCCGCCCGTCCGCAGGAGATCGTTCACCTCTGCATACTTTTCCTTTTCCACGAACACAACGGGCCTGCCCACCTTGCTTCCCACATAGTCGCAGAACTCCTTGTAGTACACAAACCCTTCCCGCGGCGTGATCATCCCTCCCACGGCGAACCGGATCGGGTTCCCCGGCAAGGCCTTTGCGGCCTGCGGCAGGGGCTCCCGATTTTCCAGGTTGATCGTTTGCGGCGCTTCGGCCTTGCTGCAGCCGAGCAGGAAGGCGAAGATGAGCAGGACGACAAGGCGTGCGGAGTGAGATCTGGTCATGGGCGCTCCCTCGCTGCGGATCCCGCGGGTGGACGGAAAAAGGACCGTATTTCGATTATACCATGGGCCGATCCGACGGCCGGCGCATGCTCATTCCGCCGCCCGCAGCGTGCGCGAAACGCTGCGATGATCCGCTTTGACAACGGAACGGTCCTGCCTTATACTATCTGCTGCCCGGCGCAGGGCGCCGGATACATCGCACAGGAGGTGGGTATGTTCCCCTTTGTTCTTTCGATCCTCGCACTGCTCGTCATGGCCGGCGGTATCGGCGGCATCTACTTTCTCGCCGTCAAACAGCAGGCCTCGATCGGCCTGACGACCGTTCGCTTTCTCCTGGTCGTCCTCTTCTTTCCCGCGGTCATCGTGCTGGGGCTGTATAACCTGATCGGCCGCGAGACCATCGGGCCGCTTATCGGGGTGGTCGTGGGGTTCGCGCTTGCGACCTTCACGCAGGATTGATCCGCGTCCGAGCGGGACGGGTGCGACGGCAGGGGGCGCTCACGCCCCGCTGCCGGGCTCGGGTTCGTAGTTGGGCAGGAAGGGGATCGTCAGCATGCCCGGGATCGCGAGGAAACAAACGAAGATGAAAAAATGGCGGTACCCGAGCAGCGTCTGCAGCTCGCCGCTCCAGTAGGTCGCCAGCCACATGCCGAAGGCCATGATGCCGGTCGAGATGGCGTAGTGCGACGTCTTGTATTCTCCCGCCGCCGAATACATGAGATAGACGGTAAAAATGTTGAACCCCAATCCGTAGCCGAACTGTTCCAGCGCCACCAGCGGGTACGCCCAGCCGATCGACGGCTGCGCGTAGGCAAGATAGACGTAAAAGAGATCGGGCAGGTGCATGACGATCACCATGGGCCAGATGCACCGCCGGAAGCCGTACCGCGCGATCAGCCACCCGCCGAGGATGCCGCCGCCGATGAGCGCGAGGATCCCGATCGTCCCGTAGACGATGCCCACCTGCGCGGTCGACAGACCCAGCCCCCCCACCAGCCGGTCCTGCTTGAGGAACGGCTGCACCAGCTTGAGCAGCATGGCCTCCCCGAGACGATAGAAGAGGATGAAGGCGATCACCACGGCGATCCGGTCCTGTTGGAAATAGGCGCGGATGACGTCGAAGAAGGACGCGGAGCCGTGCCTGCGCACGTCCTGCGAGCGGTGGTCCGCTGCGGGCCGCGGCAGCACCACGCTGTGGTACGCGAAGCCGACGAGGAAGATCCCCGCCGCGATGAACAGCACGATCATCCAGCTTTGCGGCACCGATCCGGTCAGCCCCTGCAGCCTGCCGGCCAGGTACACGAGCGCGCCCGAGGCGAAGACCATGGCCAGGCGGTAGAAGCCGGCCCGGTAGCCGTTGTACAAGGCCTGGTCCCGGTTGTTCAGCACCAGCATGTAGTATCCGTCGGTGGCCGTATCGTAGGTGGCCGAGGCAAAGGCCGCGACGAGAAAGATGGCGAGCGAGAGCGCGAGGAAATGGTCGGAGAGCAGCGACACCCCGGCGGCGGCGATGCAGAGGGCCGAGACGAGGTGCATGCCGAGGCTCCAGCGCCGCTTCGTACCCGTGACGTCCACCACCGGAGCCCAGAGGGGTTTCAGGATCCACGGCCACATGAGCCACGAGGTCCACTTGGTCATGGTCTCGTTCGGGACGCCCATGGTGACGTAGAGCAGCGTGGTGAGGATGTTGATGATCGCGTAGGGCAGCCCTTCGATGAAATACTGCGACGGGAGGTAGGTCCAGGGATTGCGGGAGTGCGCGTTCGCGGAGGACATGGGGAGGAGCTTACCAGATTCGCGGCAGAACATCCAGAGGAAAACAGGAGCCGGGTCAATTCGATTCCGCGCTTCCTGCTGAAGGGAGCGATTATTGCCCCAGAGGAACGTGAAAAAATCCGGCCTTGCTTCTCTTCCCTCCGCAGAAGCCGCCGGTGTTCATCTATTCCGCGCCGCCTTTTCGGACCAAAAGCTTCGCAAGCAGATACATCATCCCGGTGACAAACGCGACGCCTATAGCCGCTGCGACGACGTAACCAAAACTCTGGCTGCCGAGCCCTTGTCCCTGGCCGGGCAATCCATAGTCGGCCAGCGGCGCCTTCCAGATTTTTCCCAAGTGCTTCATTCCCTCAGGGACAAAACCCGCGACTTTTTGAATGTCAGCCAGTCCCCACTCGCCCCAGGCGCCGCCTGCATTGAACAGTGGAGGAAGTATGACCCCGAGGGGGGAAAGCACTGCCAGAATGCCGATCCCTATCCAGAGTTTTCTCATCATTGTCATGACTCCTCTCCTACGTTTCTCTCCTATGCTTCCGTCTTGCTCCAATCCGTCATTCGAGCATGGTCGGGTCGTTCTTCTGAAAATATTTTATGACCAGCACCGTCACCAACGCTTCGACGAAACTGAAAACCAACATATGCTCGCCGACCATCGCAGGCACGGCGACGCTCAGCGGAAATGGCGAATAAAGCGGCTGTCCGGTTGTCGTTTTTTCGATCATCGGCTGAATGCCCAATTCGACTCCCGCGCAAAGCGCAGAAACACTCAGGCTTACGTAACCAGCGATAGCGGCAGCGATTAATCTTTTTTTGCTTTTTACCTCCGATCCGGCTGAAATCAATCGATACATCCCATACCCCACGAGAGCCCCGACGACAGCCATATTAAAACAATTGGCGCCCAGGGCGGTGATTCCCCCGTCACCGAACAACAGGGCCTGGATGACGAGTGCCACAGAAATAGAGATGATCGCCGCCCAAGGCCCGAGCAGGATCGCGACCAGTGTCACGCCGGTGGCATGACCGGTAGTTCCGCCTACGATGGGCACGTTGAACATCATGATGACGAAGCTGAACGCCGCTCCGAGCGCGAGATAGGGAGTTTGTTTGTGTTTGAGCGTCTTGCTCAGTTTTCGCGCCGCCAGTACCCAAAAAGGGACCGTAACGGCGTATAGCGTTATATACGTTTTGGGGCCCAAATATCCGTCAGGTATGTGCATTGTCTTCCTCCTGAAACCATGATCCTCTGTCCGCGATAGTTGCGGTTAGAACCGCCATGTTATTCCTGCCAGGAGCGACTGATCCGTTTCGGACGACGTCGATCCGCATTTCACACCGGCGTCAATGGCGAAATTTTCCGTCAGCGAGTAAATGCCTCCGAAGATCAAAAAAGCGGGGTCGTTGTCTGCGGCCTTGTCCGTATTGCGCTCTCCTCCGATGTTGCCGACGATTTGCAGGTCCTTGACGATCTCATACGTCGCTGCAAGCGAAGCATGCCAAATATTCTTTTCTTCGTCAGTGTCGTTATCGTTCCCAATATAGCCGAGGTTCGCATGGAATGCCCAGGGTGCGGCTTCTTTCGATCCGATTAGAAATACATGATACCCTGTTTTCCCCGTGCCGAGTCCTTTATCTTCACTGCCGGTCGGAAAACAGATGCCGGGCTTCACGGCGAAACTGAGCCCGTCCTTTTCAGAGAACCGCCACTTGACCTCAAAGAACGCATCCGAAAGACCCTTTTCGTCGTACGCGGACACGCCGTCTTCGGTCACCTTGCCCCAAAGGTATGGCACGTTCAGGACGAGGTCGGCGGTATCGATGACGCCGTAAGACAGCGTCGCTCCGGCCTGGCCACCCGTTGCCTCTACCGATACACCGTTCACCGTCTCTTTGTCCGAGTCGTACTGCCCGTTCACTTCAAGCTGGAACTTCCCCTTCCCCAGTGTGCCTGCGTCGTCCGTAAGGAGCGGATGAGCCGCCCAGGCTGCTGCGGGCACAAGCAGGATCGCGCAAAGCACAAGAATGTCAGCAACCCTCTTTACCTGCATCCTCCTATACCCTTTCCCTTGTATTTTCTGAATAAGCGTGTCTTTCCTTTCCCACCAATACAAGCCGACCGTGGCAAGGTCCCTGATCCAGAGATGGTCGTCGCCGTTCCCGGCGGAGAAGGGACAACGAGCTCCGCTTAGCATTAACGCATGTATCCAGTGTTACGATTTTTATTTTTGTAGCACAGCAGAATAAAACTGTCAAGATATTTTTCGGGGGAAATTTGGAAGTGCGCGGAGAGAATTGAACCCTGAGAAGCTGCCGTGGTCGGAGAAAAGCCTATTCAAGCTCCTTGCCCGTGGTTGTCATAACCAGCTTGCCGTGCTTCACGCCTTTGGTCCCGATAAGACGGTCGGCGATCTTCCTGATCTCGTGACTCTTGCCTTTTACTACCAGCACCTCGAGGCAATTATGTGCGTCGAGATGGACATGGAGCGCGGATACGATCTGATGAAAGGATTGGTGTTGCCTATCCGTGAGCGCATGATCCAACTCGCGAGTATGGTGATTGTAAACGATGGTGATCGTCCCTACCGTTTCCTGTTTTCCCGCCTCCCACTGGTCCTCCACGAGGACATCCCGGATCATGTCGCGGATTGCCTCAGATCGATTCAGATAACCTTTTTTCTTAATATAGTCGTCGAATCTCTTGCCGAGCTGACTGTCGATGGAAACACCGAAACGGGATACACTTGGCATATACCCTCCGTGTTATTTTTGGGAGGAAGATATCGCATCGATGCGAAGCTGTCAAGGCTCTATAGACAAGCCTCCAAGGACGATGCGTCTTCCGCTACTCGGTCTTTTTCACGAGCCGGGCGGCGAGCAGAAAGAAGACCACGGTGTAGCCGGCGAGCACCACGAGCGAGAGCAAGGAGGGTGCATGCCCCTGGGCGAGCGCGCGCAAAAGCAGGCTCGCGTGCGTCAGGGGGTAGACCAGGATCAGGCTGCGGAAGGGCTCGGGCATGCGGTCGGGCGAGAAGAAGGTGCCGGCCAGGAACGACATGGGCACGATGAAGAAGCTGTTGAAGTTCGCCATGTCCTCGTGCGACCGGGCGATCATGGCGGCGCCCACGCCGGCCGCGCCGAAGCAGAAGGCCGTGAGCGCCGTCACCGCGAAGAAGAGGAGCGACGCCTGGAGGTGCATGCCGGAGACCAGGCCGACCAAGAGCAGGAGACAGGCCGAGAAGAACCCGCGCGCGAGCCCGGTGAGCGCCCTGCCGAGCGCGATGTCCCAGTGGCTCACGGGCGCGACGAGCACCTCTTCGAGCGTCTTGGTGTAGAGCTTGCTGATGTTGAGCGACGTGGCCACCGGGCTGAAGCTGTTGTTCATGGCCGAAAGCGCTACGATCCCGGGCAGGACGAAGTCGAGGTAGCGCGTGCCGCCCACGTGCATGCCCCTGCCGAGGCCCCAGCCGAAGGTCACCAGGTACAGGACCGGCATCACCATGCTGGAGGCCAGGAACCGCCAGGGCTTCCTGCGGATGATCAACAGCTCTTTCCAGAAGACAGGGTAGAAGTTCATTTATCCTTCTATTCTTTCGCCGGTCAGGCTGATGAACACGTCCTCGAGCGTCACGTCGCGCACCACGATGTCCTCGCAGCGGTCGCTCCCCGCGGCAAAGGCCGCTGCCCGGGTGGGGAAGAACTCGCGCGGCACCTCGTGCCTGCCCAGGCATTCCACGGCAAAGGCGCCGACCCCGGCCTTGAGCGCCGCGGGACGGTCGAGGGCGATGATCGTTCCTGCCCGCATGATGGCCACGCGGTCGCACAGGGCGTCGGCCTCCTCGATATAATGGGTCGTGAGCAAGACCGTCACGCCCTCCTGCCGCAGGGACTCCACGAGCCCCCAGATCATCCTGCGGGCCTGGGGGTCCAGACCCACGGTGGGCTCATCCAGAAAGAGGACCGCGGGCCGGTGCATCAGGCCGCGGGCGATCAGGAGCCTGCGGCGCATGCCGCCGGACAGGTTGTCCACGTGGGTGTCCCGCTTCTCCCAAAGGCCCGTGAACTTGAGCAGCTCGTCCGCCCGTTTCCTGCGGTCGTCCGGCCGCATGCGGTACAGCCTGCCGTGGTATTCCAGGTTCTCCGCGCAGGTCAGGTCGATGTCCAGGTTCAGCATCTGCGGCACCACGCCGATCGCGCGCTTCACCGCGAGCGGACTGGCCGCCACGTCGTGCCCCGCCACGAGCGCCTGTCCCGCCGTGGGGGCGAGCAGGGTGGTGAGCATGCGGATGGTCGTGGTCTTCCCCGCCCCGTTCGGGCCGAGCAGGCCGAAGACCTCGCCCGCCTGCACGGAAAAGCTGATCCCCTGCACCGCGCCGAGGTCGCCGAAGTAGCGCGTAAGGTTCCGGGTCTCGATCATAACGTCTTTCTTCGTCCTTCCAACTTCTCCCTTCTCACTTCTTCCCCTTCCCCTTCACCCTTCAAACTTCAAACTTCCCCCGGCTCGATCCCCAGGGACTTGATCTTCCGGTGCAGGTTGCTGCGCTCCACGCCGATCACTTCCGCGGTCTTGCTCACGTTCCCGTGGCACTCCCGGAGCTTCCGGGTAATGAACTCCCGCTCGAAGGACCTGCGGCCCTCCTTGAGCGTCCGTTGGTCGAGCCCCGGCATGATGTCGCCAGCGGGAGGCTGCGCCTGCCGGTCCTGACCCTGCCGGATCGGCAAGGGCACGTCCCGGGCGGTCAGCATCGGCCCCGGCGTCATGATGATCAGGCGCTCGATGATGTTCCGCAGCTCCCGCACGTTGCCGGGCCAGGCGTAGCGGACGAAGAGATCCATGGCTTCGTCTGTGATGTCCTTCGGCTTCCGGCCGTATTCCTCCGAGAACTCCTGCAGGAAGTGGCGCACCAAAAGCGGGATGTCCCCGGTCCGCTCGCGGAGCGGCGGGACCTCGAGGGGGATCACCTGCAGGCGGTAGTAGAGGTCCTCGCGGAAGGTCCCGCGCCGGATCTCGTCCTGCAGGTCCCGGTTCGACGCGGCGATCACGCGCACGTCCGTCCGGAGCGTCCGGGTCCCGCCCACGCGCTGGAACTCCCGGCCCTCCAGCACGCGCAGCACCTTGGCCTGCACGGCAACGCTCATGTCCGCTATCTCGTCCAGGAAGAGCGTGCCGTTGTCGGCGATCTCGAACTTGCCCCGCTTCATGGCCGAGGCCCCGGTAAAGGCCCCCTTCTCGTGGCCGAAGAGCTCGCTCTCGATCAGCTCCTGCGGGATCGCCGCGCAGTTCACCTCCACGAAGGGGCCCGACGCCCGTTTGCTCGAGCCGTGCACGGCCCGCGCCACGAGCTCTTTGCCCGTGCCGCTCTCGCCGTGGATCAGGACCCGGCCGTTCGTGGGACCGGCGAGCGCGATCTGGCGCCGCAGCTCCGCGATCGGCCCGCTCTCGCCCACGATCGCGAAGCGCCGCGCGATCGTCTTCTTGAGCGCTTCGTTCTCCTCGCGCAGGCGCGATTCCGCGATCCCGTGGCGCACCACGAGCGTCAGGTGCTGCAGCTCCGGGGGCTTCACGATGAAATCATAGGCGCCGAGCTTCACGGTCCTGACCGCGGTCTCGATGGTCCCGTGGCCCGTGACCATGACCACCGGCATGTCCGGCCGCTGCTCGCGCAGCCTGCGGAGCGTCTCGACCCCGTCCATGCCGGGCATGGCAATGTCCAGGAGCGTGAGCGCGGGCTGTGTCTCGGCGAGCCGCTCGAGGCACTCCTCGCCCGACGCGGCGGTCACGACGACGTAGCCTTCGTCCTGCATCACCCCGGCCAGGCTGTTGCGCACGCTCTCCTCGTCGTCCACGATCAGAATGGTTTCATTGGCCATGGGTTTCCGCTCCGGGTGCCGCCGAAGAGTCCGGGAGGAAATGGATATGGGAGAAGAAGCGATGGATGTTCACCGCTCCCGGGAGCGGAGGAAGTCGGCGAGCTGCAGGAGGGCGCGTCCGCGGTGGCTCATGCCGTCCTTCTCCGCGGCCGACATCTCCGCAAAGGTCCGCTCATGGCCCTCGGGCAGAAAGACCGGGTCGTACCCGAAGCCGTTCGCGCCCTTGGGCTCTTGGCCGATGCGGCCCTCGACCGTGCCGAAGAAGGTCTTGATCTCGCCTTTCGGGATTGCCAGAGCGATGCAGCAGACGAACCGGCCGCCGCGCTTCTCCGCGGGGATGGCGGCAAGCTCCGCGAGCAGCTTCGCGCTGTTGCGCGCGTCGTTGCCGGAGCCGCTCCCGCCCGCGTACCGCGCGGACAGGACGCCGGGCGCGCCGTCCAGGGCGTCCACCTCGAGACCCGAGTCGTCGGCGAGGGCGGCCTTGCCGGTGCAGCAGCAGACCTCGACCGCCTTCTTGACCGCGTTCCCCTCGAAGGTGTCCCGGTCCTCCACGGTCTCGGGGCAGTCCGGGAAATCGGCGAGCGAAAGGACCGTGATCGGCAGCCCCGCCGTGATCCGCCGGATCTCCTCGACCTTCTTGGCGTTGCGTGTTGCGAGCACGAGCTCCATAGACGCTCCTGCGTGCGCTTCCGCGCACGGCAGGGGTACAGTAGCATAAACAACGGCATAATGCAAGACAGCCGCGCGGGATCGCCGTGTTATACTTTTTAGTATGAAAGGGACCTGTACGGTCCAAAAGGAAACCCGGCAGGTGAACTGCCGGAGAGGAGGTTCCCATGGCAACCGCAAAGAACACATCGATAACCGGCTACTGCAACGATGTATACAACGATCTGTCGGACATGCGGAAGAAGATCGAGACCCTGCGCATGGACGCCAGAAAGGCATACGGGCCCGACAGCCCGGTGACCCACGAGCACGAACGCCACCTGGAGGAGCTGGCCAGCATGATCGAGTGGAAGCTCCAGATCCTGATGAAGATCTGTCCCTTCGACTGGAAAGGCGCGGACGAGGGCGTCGAGACCGTGGTCTCGGTCGAATCGAACGAAAAGACGACGGGGCCCGAGTTTTCGGGCGGTTACGTCGGCGGGTAGTCGGACCGGGCGTTGGGGGGGGCGGAAAAACCCCTGCCGTCTCCCCCCACCCCGCCTATCCTACCGCGATCTTTACTACTACCTTGAGAACAGGAGAGGCCGCTCCCGCAGCAAGACGCGGTGCATGGGCGTCCTCGGGCCAGAGAACGGCAAGGTCCCCAGCTGCCAGCCGCAGTCCCGTCCATCTTCCCGCTTCCACGGCCCCGAACTGGATGTCCTTTGCCGCGTCGAACGGCCCCGTGGGCTGCATACGATCCACGGGCGCCCACCCGATGATCTCTTCTCCGGCTGCCAGATACTGGATGTCCAGGTAGCGCTTGTGGCGCTCGAATATCGGCGGATCGACAGCGACCGTATCGTATTGCTGGACAATGGCGAACACGCGCTCCCCGTCCAGCGCGATCCGGCCGTCGGCATGCGTGGAAAAATCGGTCTCCTGCAGGAACCGCAAGGCAGCGGAGAAATCCTGCAGCCCCGGATGGGTCAATGCATATTTGCTGTTCGTCGCGATCATATCCCGATCCTTTCAAATAGTATTCTCGCGCAAAGACGCTAAGACGCAAAGGTAAGACGCAAAGGAAAGCAACGCCGGCGCAAACAGCAGGAACGCCCTCTCTCTTGGCGGTTATCCTTTTATCGAGCTATAAGCCCTGTTCTTGTTGGCGTTCTCCCACTGCCTTTCTCTGTGTCCTCCCCAGGTATCCGTTAAGCCTTGCCGAGGTTTTTTATCCTCCCTCTGATTTTCCCTCTGCGCCCTCTGCGATGATGAGCTTTTTTATTTTTTGGTTTTTGCAATGCTACGCGAAGTACGATTTCCGCGCAACAGGAAAGTTGTTTGTTACTTTCGTCTTGAACGCTTCTTCCCGCTGTGGTAGTCTGGTCCCAGTCGCAGAGAAAAGGCCTTTTTCTATGACCGATCTGACCCATTTCGACGAATCCGGCGCAGCACGCATGGTGGACGTGTCCCAAAAGCCCGAGACGGAGCGCACGGCCGTGGCAGAGGGACGCGTGATCATGGCACCCGCTACCCTTGCGCTCATCCTGGACCGAAAGGTGGCGAAGGGCGACGTCTTCGGCGTCGCGCGGCTGGCGGGCATCATGGCGGCAAAGAAGACCGCGGACCTGATCCCCCTCTGTCATTCCCTTGCGTTGTCGTCCGTAGACGTGGCCTTCGAGCCGGACCAGGCGTCCGCGTCCGTCCTGATCCGCGCAACGGTCAGGAACACCGGCAGGACCGGCGTCGAGATGGAGGCCCTGACCGCGGTCGCCGTGGCCGGACTCACGATCTACGACATGTGCAAGGCCGTGGACCGGACCATGACGCTCAGCGCCATCGGGCTCGTAAAGAAGACGGGCGGCAAGAGCGGCACCTTCGAGCGGAAAGGCGCGCTATAACGCGCTGCCGAAGGGCGGAGAGACAACATGGACGAAGAACGGAAACTGGAAGAGAAGAAGCTCCGCACCCTGCGGATCGTCATGGACCTGAACCTGGCGGTCCTGATGCAGCAGGCCGACCTGACGCTCCGGGAGGCGGCGGAGATCATGCGGAACGCCAAGCGCGCGGCGCTCAATCTTTTCCCGGACAAGGAAAGCGTCTACGACCTGATCTACGCACCGCGTTTCCGCCGCGTCGTTCGCGAACGATTCGTGATCCCCGGCGGGCTCGCCAAGCAGCGGTAACAGCGTATCCTGCCACTGGAACATCCCGAACCCTTCCCAAGAGTACCGCATTTTACCTTGTCGCGGCCCTATCGATCATGATATAGTAGTACACAGAACTTATCGATGGAGGCAGACATGAAGACCGTCACAGTATCCCCGAAATTCCAGGTTGTAATCCCGCGTGATGTCCGGGAATCACTGAGCATCAAACCCGGTGAAAAGATGCAGGTTATCAATTATGCCAATCGTATCGAGCTGGTGCCCGTAAAAAAAGTGAAGTCAATGCGCGGATTCCTCAAAGGGATCGACACTACGGTGACCCGGGAGAGCGACCGTTTATGAACCTGGTCGATTCCTGCGGCTGGCTCGAATATCTCGCTGACGGGCCGAATGCGGCTTTTTTCGCTTCCGCCGTCGAAAATACCGGCGCCCTGCTCGTCCCCTCCATCTGTCTTCTCGAAGTCTTCAAGAGGGTATTGCAGCAACGCGACGAGGATTCCGCATTGCAGGCAGCAGCTTTGATGCAACAGGGGCAGGTAGTCGATTTGGACCGACGAATCGCCGTAACGGCCGCAAAAATCGGCCATGAAATGAAACTGCCCTTGGCTGATGCCGTTATCCTTGCCACCGCCAGGGCCCATAAAGCAGTCGTCTGGACACAAGATTCCGATTTAAAAAATGTCGAGAATGTGAAGTATGTGAACAAGCAGTGAATTGAACCGCGTTCTCTCTTCCAGCCCATACCCGGCACCCGATGAACATGAAAATCGGATGCGATTTGCGCTGCATCCGCAGCACTCTCTGGCCGTCCTCATTTTTTCCCAAAAACGCACCTTCCTATGACCTCCGTCATATGCGATCTTTCAAAACTCCGGTACCATGCCCGCATTGTTGCACCATCACTTTTGCTCATCAGGAGGAAACAATGTTTTGCTATCAATGCGACCAAGCGGCAAACGGCACGGGATGCACCAAGATCGGCGTATGCGGCAAGGACCCCAGCGACGCGGCCCTCGAGGACCTGCTGATCCACGTC
>JBJKRX010000106.1:0-11230 GCA_046704425.1 Nitrospirota bacterium | reverse complement strand
GATGCCGGTTATATAGGAAACATAGGAGGGAATAAGGGGAAGGATGCAGGGCGAGACGAACGAGAGCGCGCCCATGCCGAGCGCATAGAGCAGCATAGAGGCCGTGAGTCCCTGTGACGGATCCATCATCATTGCACCCCCGCACACGAAATTGCAGTTTATATTACCGTCCGATCCATATGCGGTCAAGGAAAACCGAGGTTCTTTACGCTCTCCGAAACATCAAATTTTAATTTTCGTTTTTCTGATATTCACAGATTGCCTTCCTCGCGACCTTTTTGGGCGTTTTTTCTTGACAGCATTTTGTTTCAGGCGTACCCTGAGCGTGAGGATACTGATGAAGGTCGCAGCGCTCTCCATTCTTATCGTCATGGCTGTTTCCATCCTTGCGCCGAGCATCGGTGTCTTTGCAGGTCCCGGTACCGCCGAGGCCTCCATCGGCCAGCTCGATGTCTGCCACAGCGGCACCGCTGCCGTGGGCTCGGAGGCGACCTATCTCTGCCAATGCCCCTGCTGCTTCACTCCTGCGGTCCGGCATGAACGTACCGCGGTCCAATTGTTTCATCCCACGCAGTACCTACTTGTCTTTCGCGACGAACGCCCTCCCCAGGTCTGATTTTTTCACCCACAACCGAATCACGAGCAGTTCTTAATGGTAATGGCGGGCGGACCACGCGCGGTGCGTGCGCGGCCCGTGCGACAACGATTTCCGCCGGAGTTCAGAGCTCAGCTGCGCTTCTGAACGCGCGGAGCAGGAAGAAGCCGCGATCATTTTCAGCAGTGGAGCTTCGTTCCCGCTCCTTCAGGAGGCTCGGTGACTATGAAACGTCTTATCGCAACATTCGCATTCCTGCTGTTTTGTTCCGTATCGGCGCATGCAGGCCCGATCGGCTCTCCCGCGCCTGCATTCAGCCTGAAAGACCTGCACGGCAAAACGGTGACGCTCGCAGCGTATAAAGGGAAGGTCGTCCTGCTCGATTTCTGGGCGCCCTGGTGCGAGCCCTGCAAACAGGAACTGCCGGAGCTTGAGACCCTGTACCGGAAATTCAGCAAGGCAGGTCTTGTCATCATCGGCATCAGCATCGTGGAATCGAATACCGCGATAGAAAAATTCCTGAAGGAGCGTCCGCTGTCCTTTACGGTCCTGCCCGACAACGACAGCCAGGCAGCCGAGGCATACGGCGTTTCCAATCTGCCGACGGTCTGTCTCATCGGACGAGACGGCATCCTGCGTTACATCCACAAGGGGTATTGGGAAGGGCTCGCACCGGAGTACGACAAAGAGATACAGGAATTGTTGAAACAGTGAACCTAATCAGGAGGTTTTTACCATGCGACCACAAAAAACGATACTCGCATTGTCGGTCCTTGTGATCTTTATGCTGCTTTCCGCCTGCGGCAAATCGTCGTCCGGCACCGCTTCCACGGCGGTCTACAATGTCGCCTACGTGCCCGGCACGGGGATGAACGCCCCGGTCGAGGGAAAAACGACGTTTCAGCTCGACATTACGAAGCGAAGCGACGGGTCCCCTGCTACGGGGCTGTCGCCTGCGGTGACGCTGACGATGACCATGACGGACGGGATGACTCACGCAACCCCGATAGACTCCGTTACGGAATCAACAACCTCACCCGGGACGTACAACTGCACGGTCTATTACCTCATGGCGTCCGGACCGACGATGGGGACATGGGAAATGGACGTTACGGTCGGCGGCGAAACAACGACCTTTACTCCCGACGTGGCAATGGCCATGGGCAACGACACCTGGCGCGCGACGTTGTACGGTCCGGACGATATCGTGAGCGGCATGAGCGGCACGTCCTACAATAAATATTATCTATTCAAGGACGGGATGCTCAGCGCGTCAACGCCGACGCTCGCGCTCTATATCTCGCACGGCGAGAGCATGAATATGCATTTCGTGCCGCTGTCGAGCGGTTCCGTTTTGAGCAGCCCCACGGGGACAGTCACCGCAGTGTCCGTCCAGGCGTCCCAGGACAGCGCGTTCACCACGCCGCTTACCGCCGTTGACAACGGAGACGGCCACTGGACCGTATCCGGCCTGACCGGGCTTGTGTCCGGCCAAACCACGACGATCTACGTCAAGCTGGGCGTCAACGGTCAGGACAAAACTACGAACGGCGCTACGACATCGGGAACGAACGCCTACGCGACCTTCATCGTGACGCCCCAGTAAGGAGGCAGGAAATGAAAAAAAATCTGCTGAAAGTAATTTGCGCGGCCCTCGTTATGGGGGCCGCTTTCCTCGGTTTTGCTCCAGGTGCCTTCGCCGGCTCCTGATGCGGAGGCGGCGGGGGAGTTGCCCTCGTAATACCGAAATATTCCGAAAACATGCTCGCCGTCTCAGCAGCCGACGAGAATTACGACGGGTACTGGGATCAGAACGGCACGCATCGGGGTGATCCGCCGGGATCCCACTTGAGCCAGTTCCGGCTGAACGTGGGCTACGCCCATCGCTTCGCCTCGCGGTGGCAGGGAAGCATCGTGGCGCCCTACGTCTGGAACTACAGCGGGTATGCAACAGGAACTTCCCGGTCCGACGGTCTCGGTGACACGACCCTAAGCCTGTGGTACGAGACCTTCGACGGCGTCAAGTGCGTCTGGAAGGTGAGAAATCTTGCAGACGCGGTCCCGGCAATCTATCTCGGCACGTCGCTTACCATCCCGACCGGTATTTCGCCGTACGACAGTAAAAAGAACAGCACGGACATTACCGGCCTGGGGTTCTATCGCCTCGACGAGAACATCCTGATCGATAAAACCGTCTATCCCTGGGACGTGTCCCTCATGGCGAGCTACGGAGAGTATCTGTCGCGACCCGTGAATCGCGAATACGGAAATTACGTCCAACCCTACCGGAAAAATCTCGGGAACCGCACCTCGGCCTCCCTCGGGATCGGCTACATCGTCTTCCTTAAAAATCTGGACATGCTGACCTTCACCGGTTCCTTTGCATACCTGGACCAGGCAGCAGGAACGATCAACGGCGCCTCGGACCCGACCAGTAAATTCCGCAAGGAATCCGTCGGCGCAACCGTCTCCCTCTCTTCCATGGACCGGGAGTGGGTCTACAAGGTCTCATGGAATCACGCTGTTCGGAAGAACGGGTGGGGCGCGAATTTCCCGACAACCGACGTCTATACCATAGGAGTGAGCCATGCATGGCGCTAAATCTCTTCTCCTGATGCTCTCGATCCTGCTGATCGCAGGATGCGGAAACCTGACGAATGATCTCAACCCCTCGGGCGCGAACAAGGTCCCTACCGTTCTATCGGGGACGACCGGCCCTGCCGTCGGACAAAATGCCCCGGACTTCACGCTTTTCGACAGCCTCGGCAATTCGGTAACGCTGTCCTCCGTGGTGTCATCCCCCTCGACGAGCGCAGTGGTCCTGTATTTTACGATGTGGTGCCCGATCTGCGTCACGGATATGACCGATATCCGGGACAGCTTCATTCCGAATTTTCCGAACGTAAAATTTTTCGCCGTCGACTATGTCGACGGGAGCGTGGCCGCTGCCCGGAATCAGGAGATAGCCAACGGATTCCAAGGCTCGGGCTTCACGGTTCTGGCGGATACCACCGACTCGGTCAGCACGCTCTATGGCAACGCGACCATGGGCACGACGGTGGTCATCGACAACTCCGGCGTCGTCAGAATGAATGAACTCTACAAGCATGACAAGCTCCAGGGCGTATTGGGAGGTTTGCCGTGAAAAATATGCTCGCTGTCGTTCTCCTGCTTTTCCTGGCTGCCGCTCCGGTCCTTGCCGGAACGCTTGCAGAAGGCCAGGACCTCTACAAGACCCGGTGCGACCTCTGTCATCAACTGCCCGACACAAACCTGCTCACCTCGGCGCAATGGGTGAAGGTGCTGGACTCGATGCAGACCGTGATGAAACAGTCAGGCTATCCTCAGCTTTCGAAAGAGGAGTACGATCAGGTGCTGTCCTATGTACAGGCCAACGCAAAAGATGCAAAGACAACGAGTAATAAATAAACACAGTTCTAAGGCTGGAAACGCCCCGCAAGGTGCGCCTCTCCCGCTGGCGCGCCTTGCGGCGGCGTTTCTGCTGCTCGCGGCAATACTCGGCGCCTGCTCCCGTCGGCCGGTCTATCCCCCTGCTGCGACGATCGGGCGCGACGCGGTCATCCTGGTTTCGGAGCTCAAGCCGGACACCCCGCTCTTCCGGACCTACCGGTTCGAGGGGAAGAATATCAATTTCTTCGTTGTCCTGACCGGGGGACGGATCTTATCGTTCCTCGACGCCTGCGCGAGCTGCTATCCCCACAAGCTGGGGTATCGCAGCGAGCACGGCGCGGTAGCCTGTAATGACTGCGGGACCACGGTTCCTCTCTCCGGATTGGAACGGGGAATCGGCAGTTGTCACCCCCTTAAGCTCCCGGGCAGGCTGGAACAAGGCAAATATCTGATCCCGAAGGCTGAACTCGAGGCGGCAGTCGACAAATTTTAACGCGGGAAGTGCGGCGCTAGGCATAAAAAAACGGCTATGCCGCTTTCGGGATTTGAAGCATCCGGACAAGCCGGAGATTCAATCCGCCGAAAGAGGCATAGCCGTTACGTTTACTCAGGAAGCAGCCCGCTCGCGGACCGGGGCATTACCCCAGAGACAGTATCGCGTATGCCTTACGGAAGCGCTGCAAGGAAATCAGCGTACTGTTGATCGGTCTTCCCCGTAGCCAGTTGGGCGCCGATGCCGACCATCGTGTCGACGCAGGTCAGCCAATCGGCAGCAGACCTGCCGGTTACCGTGTACGAATGCGAGCTGGCCAGGAGCACCGTATTGTTCACCGTAAGGCCGTGGCAGGCGGTGCATGACGTCGTTACCATGGCAAGCGTTAGCGGCTCCGTAGGCGTGGCATTCTGCTCACTGGAGCCGCTTGATTCGCCATTGGCGTTCACCGCGGTCACCTGATAGTAATAGGGGGTCCCGTCCACGACGTTCGTGTCGTTATAGTTTACGGCCGTGATCCCGGTCGTTACCGTAGCCTTGGAGCTGAGTGTGCCGGTTGCGGTTCCACGATAGACGTTGTAGCCCGTCGCGCCAGGAACAGCATTCCAGCTCAATGCCACCATGTCGTCCCCTGCCGTAGCGGTAAATCCGGTCGGTACCGCGGGCGGCAGGTTGGCCTGCGGCGTTGCGGTTGCCTCGTTCGAGCCGCCCGATTCCCCGCCTGCGTTCACCGCAGTCACCTCATAGTAATAGGTGGTCCCGTTGGCAGCGGTCGCGTCGTCATAGGAGGTGCCCGCGATCCCGGTCGTCACCGTGGTCTTGGTGCTGAGCGCGCCGGTCGCGGTTCCGCGATAGACGTCGTAGCTGGCCGCGCCGGAAACCGCGGTCCAGGTCAACCCTACCACCCCGTTTCCCGCCGAAGCAGCGAGATTCGTCGGCGCCGTCGGCGGCGGTGGCGGCGTGGAGCTCGAGTTGCTGCCGCAGCCGGCAATCATACCTACTGCGGCGGCAAAGACAGCAAGAACGATAATACGTCTCACACTAGTCATAAACCGTATCTCCTTTTCGGAAAAAGTGGAATACATCCTTGGGCAACGGATCCTCGCAGGTCTGAATGGATCAAGGCACTGCTTCCCCCCCAGCACCTCCCCTCTGTGCCATTGCTTGATCAAGACCCATGAGCGTGAAGACAACGGGATTCTTCGAAAAGACAAAACCCGGGAAGAAATCTACCCGACAAATGCGAAGATTATCTCACAGTGGCGATAAAAATTCAAGATTTCCCGCATGCCGGACAACGCATATTATGCCCTATTTATCAGTCACTTATATGGAGGCTTGCCTTCCTATGACGTTGCGCCGGACCACGGTACGCGCTATAGTAAAAAAGAGAAACCGTTGCAAGCCAAATGCAACTTTCCTGGAGGTTTGGAGTGAAAAAGACCCCTATCCTGATGCTGCTCCTTATCCCCGTGGTGCTGTCAGGCTGCGCAGCAGCGACATCGTCAGGGCTGCAGGCGCACGCAGCAGGCACCTATGTCTTCCAGACGGAAAAGAATATCGGCGCCGTATATCAAAAGATCTTGAGTCGGACAAAGGGATGCTACGAAGGGCGGGGCGGGGAAACGACCGTGGTCGTCAAGAGCACGATGGCGGCGGACGGAAACAGCGCGACCCTGACGGTCTTCTCCGAGAGCGCCCTGCGCACCGACGCCCTCGTGACCATCGTCATGACCGCACGGACGGGGGGCGGCACCACGGTCACCGTCTTGTATGCGCAGAAACGTTTCGCCCCCGTGGCCCGGGGTGTGGAAGACTGGATCAAGAACGACTCCAAGGCGTGCCACCGCAGCAGGCTGCTTATCGAGTGCGCGTGCTGAAAGCGCCGGCATCCTCCGCAGCAGGGCATTGTTTTTGTCGATGATCAGCGGCTCAGCCGCGATGAACGGAGGCCGGCGCAACCTATTCTCTTTCTTGCATTTTCTCCCGCGCTGTATTATCGTATTTGGGAATGAACTCGCCATCCGATCATGCCCCCTTGCCGCGAGTCACCCTCTGGCTTCCTGCGCTCGCCGCACTTCTCCTGACCGTGGCGCTCTATGCTCTCCGGCAACATGACGACAACAGCCTTGCCAGTTGGAACATCATGTTCCTGTGCCGGGAGCATTCCGATCGATTTCCCATTCTTTTTGCCGCTGCGCTGCTCATCGCACCACTGGCTGCCCTCTCCCCCTTTTCCCTGCCACGCCGTCTGCGCCCGCTCATTCTCTTTACCATAACTGCGGTCGCGGCCGCGCTCTGCTGGTCGATCCCGGAGGTGAACATCGACGCCTCGCGCTATTTCTCCCAGGCGAAATACCTCGAACAATATGGGATCGCGTTTTTCGTCCGGGAATGGGGCCGCGGAATCCCTGCATGGACGGACCTCCCTGCGCTGCCATTCCTGTATGGCCTCCTCTTCCGGCTTTTCGGGGAGACACGGATCATCATCCAGCTCTGTACTGCCTTCCTCTTCGGGATGACGGCGGTCCAGATCTGGTCGATCGGGAGGACGCTCTGGGACGACAACCTCGGCTTCATCGGGGGCATCCTGCTGCTCGGCATGCCCTATCTCCTCATGATGACGCCTCTCATGCTGGTTGACGTCCCGACGATGTTTTTTCTGACGCTTTCCCTTGCCCTTTTCCTGAAAGCCCTCGAAGGGGAAGGCCCCGGATGGACGGTCGGGGCTTCCTGCGCGACTGCATTTACCGTCTTCTGCAAATATTCGGCGCTCTTTTTCCTCTCCCTTCTGCCGCTGGTCGCCCTCCTCTATGCTCTCCAGCACCCGGAGCGACGGCGGCAGACGCTCAGAAACACCCTTTTTGTTCTGATCGCCTCCGCCCTTTTGGTCGGTTCCGTAGCGTTGCCTGAACGCGACGTTATAGCAAAGCAGGTCCATCTGCTGCTTGCCTATCAGAAGCCGGGGCTCGGACGGTGGTCGGAGAGTTTTTATTCCACTTTTTTCTTCCAGATCTTTCCGCTCATCTCGCTCGCTGCAATCGTTTCGCTCTTCGCGGCCGCGGCACGACGGGACGGGAAGTACCTCATCATCGCGTGGTTGCCCCTCTTGTTCTTTCTTTTCCGAATAGAACGCATTCGCTATATCCTGCCCGCCTTTCCTATGGTCGCGCTGATGGCCGCCTACGGGCTCACGACGATCAAGGACCGGCGGATGGTCAAGGCAATCGTTGCGTGCGCGGTCGCGGCAAGCCTTGCACTCTGCTTTCTCCTGTACATTCCCTACCTGCGGCACCTGAGCTCGGCCAACCTGCAGAAGGCGGGCGCGTTTCTTGATACGCTGCCGATCGATGTCGTCGAGGTTGTCCCCGTTCCCGAACAGGACTATCCCATCAATCCTGCGATTGCCGTCCCGATCCTCGACCTGTTCACGCAGAAACGAATTGTCTTCACCTATACGCGCGGGGTATCGTCTCCCGATCAGGACGTGACCGTGACCCCCTTTCGCTTTACGTGGGAATATGCGAACCCGAGGTATTACCGTCCCGATGCCGCAACCGCAGTGGCGAGGAAAGCCATCGTGGTGATTTCTGGTCGGCTGCGGGAATCCCTGCCGCAGCAGGTGCGGAAGAAGATCCACGGGTACGCGCATGAGAAGGATTTTCTGACCGCGTGTCCGTTCTATGAATATCACACCCTCGTGAAGCTCTACTGGTAACCGTGTTCCCCGAGGAACGGAAGGGGGAAATTCTGTCGCAGAAAAAGAACAACGTCTGTATCCTCGGCGGCGGCCTGACCGGCCTCTCCGCGGGATATGTCCTTGCCGACGCCGGCTGTCCGGTTTCCGTTTTCGAGGCCGATCGGACGGTCGGAGGCCTGGCGAAAACGATCGTGCATCAGGGATACCGGTTCGATCTCGGCGGTCACCGATTTTTCACGACTGATGCCGGGGTCGATGCATTCGTCAGAGCCCTGCTGGGAGACGAGCTTATCACTGTCCCGCGCAGAAGCAAGATCTTCATGGACGGGAAGTACTACGATTACCCGCTCAAACCGATCAAGGCGGCGCTCCGCATGGGAATCCCGGCAGCGGCACGGGTCCTGGGGGGCTACGGCGTCGAGCGGATCAAGAGGCTCGTTCAGAAACCCACCCCGGTGTCGCTCGAAGACTGGGTCGTGGCGCGCTTCGGCCGCCCGCTCTTCGCGCTCTTCTTCAAGCAGTACAGCGAGAAGGTCTGGGGTATCGGCTGTGACCGGATCAGCGCGGAGTGGGTGGACCGAAGGATCCAGGGCCTTTCTCTTTTCAAGGCGATCGCCCACGCCCTGCTGAAGAAAAAGGCCGCGCAGATACCGACCCTGGTCGATACCTTCGTCTACCCCTCCCTCGGGATCGGCCGGATCGCGGATCGGCTTGCCGCGGGTATCCGAGAAAACGGACGGGTCGTAACCGACGCCCGGATTGAGCGGATCAATCACGTCCGGGGCAAAGTGGTGAGCGTTGCGGTGCAGCATGGCGGGCATATGCTCATCGAAGAGGGAGATCAATTCATTTCGAGTATTCCGCTTCCCGCTCTCGTCACGCTCCTCGATCCCCCCCTGCCGGCGGCGATCAGAACTGCCGCAGCCCGTCTCCGCTACCGGGACCTCGTTATCCTGGCCCTGATGATCGACCGGGAGCGGGTCACCGATCAGGCGTGGATTTACGTTCCTGAGCGGACGATCCCCTTCGGCAGGATCCACGAGCCGACGAACTGGAGCGCCCACATGGCTCCTGCCGGAAAGACCCTTCTGGTGCTCGAGTTCTTCTGTTTTCGGGGAGATGCGATATGGAATGCCGCCGACCGCTCGCTGACGGAGATGGGGATCGCTCATCTCGAACGGCTCGGGTTCATCGGACGAAACGAAGTGACTGACAGTATTGCGGTACGGGTGCCGAACGCCTACCCGCTGTTCGAGGTCGGGTACGAAGAGTATTTTCAGGAAATCATTGCCTATCTCTCGGGCCTTGCGAATCTGCACCCGGCAGGCAGGACGGGCATGTTCCGGTACGACAACATGGACCATGCCATCCGTGCGGGGATGATGGCGGCGGCGCGGATCTCCGGAACGTGACGTCCGGGCTCTTTTCGATCAGTCTCCGGGTCCGGACCGGATCCGGAGATATTCCCGGAACAAACGGGGGTAGAGCCTCGGGTTGAACAGGATATTGGTCATGAAGTAGCATTCATGGGTGCAGAAGCACGCTCCTGTTCTGATCGATTGGACGACCTCCTTCGCCCTGCGCGTATGCAGGACCTTCCCGATATCGTATTCCGCCTCCCGCACATTGCCGAGCGTTCCGGGCAGCAGCTCACAGGGCTTTACCTCCCCCGTTTCCGTCAGGACCACGTTCAACCTCCCCGCGTAACAGGGGATCAACCGCCGCTGCTCGACCAGCGTGCGGGCTATCAGCTTTCGCTGCAGAACGTCCTGCGCGGCCTTGAGGCGCGCCCCCGCAAACCGGTAGGTCTTGCCGCGTCCGTCCGCCAGGTTCTTCGCGAGCCGTTCGACCGCGGCCCGGTATTTTCCCGGATCGATCTCCTTGTGCCGTCCGTCGATCAGGTCGCCCCGCACCAGCGAGATCGTGTGCGTGCCGATGCCCCGCATCCCGGAGACAAAGTCGATGATCCCGTCCATCGCGTCCTGGTTCCCCGCGCTGAAGACGGTGTTGACGCCAAGCTCGAAATGGGGATAGACGGCCAGGAGCGGGTCGAGCAGGTCGTACGTCTCCATGGCCTTTGCAAAGCTCCCCGGCGTCGCGCGGACCGCGTCGTGGCCGTCGCCGACACCGTCGAGTGAGATCTTCACGGCGATGACGCTTTTCCTGCATTCCTTGAGGATCTGCTCGGTCTTGGCGCGGATCAGGGAAGGGCTCATCCCGTTCGTAGAGAAGAGGATGATAGACGGCCTATTGGTATCGTGAAAGATCCTGCTGATCTCGGCCAGATCGTCGCGCAGATAGACTTCGCCGCCCGAGAAGGCCACCCACAGGAGCGAACCGAGCGACCGGGAAATTCTCCGGATCTCGTGAACGGACAATTCCGGTCCCCCGGCCGGGACCGGATCGTTGCCCCGGAGCGAGAAACAGTAGGGGCAGTGCGCATTGCAGCGCCGGGTCAGGAAGAAGGTGAGCTGGATCGGCCTGCGCTTCCCAAAGAGGGATGGCGCATATCTGAGCGGTGAATGCATGCAGTACGACCGGCGGTGAGACCCTAATAGGGCGCCAAGGCAGACGCGGTCAACGTCGTGGTCGCCGAGATGCTTCCCAGTGTTGCCGTGATCGTTACCGTCCCCGGGACATGGATCGTAATGATGGTCATCCCTCCCCCGGTATTACTGTACGATCCGATCCGGGCGGTCAACACATTCGAAGAGGTCCAGGTCACCTCCTGGGTGAGGTCCTTCGTCGAACCATCGTCGAACAGTCCGGTTGCGGTGTAAAACGCCGCGGCCATGCGCTGGATCGTGATGTCCTTCGGATTGATATCCAGCGACAGGAGTCGCTTCCCGGACACGTTGATTGCCGCATCGTTCGACACAATGCTCTGCCACGAGGCGGAGACCGTCGCGGTCCCTCCGCTGACGCCAACGACCTTCCCGGCGTCAACGGTCGCAACGGCCTCATCGGAGGTGCTCCATGTCGCCGTGGAACTGATATTCTGCGTAAACGTCTCACCGCTGCTGATGAATGT
>JBJKRX010000105.1:0-5621 GCA_046704425.1 Nitrospirota bacterium | reverse complement strand
AGCCGTTGATAAAAGGAGCTTTCATTTGGACCTAGCTTTTGATTTGGAGACAAAACCGCTGGCCAGGGCGCTGATTTCCTATGCGGCCAAATCGTCAGCACCGCATACTGCAGGAGCGCCGAGAACTCATCTCGAGCTCCTGCAGGCCGGCGTGACGGGAGTGGCGTTCGACATCACCGAAACGGTGCTTCTGCTCCTGGGGCGAAGCAGCATTGCTTCGAGCGACGCTCTGTCGGAAGATGCAGCGGTCATCATCGGTTTCAGCTTGTTGATGATGCTCGGGATCGTGCAGGCGGTGGGCAAGGAAGGGGTCGAACTCGCTGCGCAGGGGATGACGGAGCGGCTGATCGAGCGGCATCTTGCCGAAAAGATCAAGACGGCGGGCGATGATGCAGGAGCGCACCGGGAGATCCTGGAGATATCCCGGGCTGCGACACAGAACCCCGGCCAGATCGTTGAAACGGCACAAGGTGAGGTGGAAGAACTTTTCAGGCGGTGCTATTCGGTCCTTCCCGTATATGTTCAGGGTGGCGAAGAGGTCAGAAAGCAGTTGATGCCGATGTTCGGAACCGCCCTGCTTTTGCTTCTGCAGTCTCGGATCACGACAGATGATCAGATGCATTCATGAAAATACTTACGCAATCTCCGCTTATCGACACCGTTCTTGACCAACACCGGCAAGCGCTCGGCACGGACTTTACTGCGTACAACAATCATTGCTATCGTGTCCTGAATTTTTGCCTCGCCTTCGCCGGTGAGGATGGGGATAGCCTAACAAAGATATCCATTGCCGCGGCCTTTCACGACCTGGGGATCTGGACAAACCGCACCTTCGACTATCTCGGCCCATCCCGGAAGCTTGTGCGCGAGTATCTGGCCCAGGCCGGGAAAAGTGATTGGAGCAGTGAGATAGAGGCGATGATCGAGCAGCACCACAAGATCAGGAAATACCGTCTCCATCCCGAATGGCTGGTAGAGTCCTTTCGGAAGGCGGACTGGATCGACGTATCGCTCGGAAACTTGACCTTTGGCCTGTCGTCTTCCTTTGCGAAGGATGTTTTGAAGCACTTCCCGAACGCCGGGTTCCATAAGCGGCTCACGGTCCTTACTTGGCAGCGCTTTCTCCGCCATCCTTTGAGCCCCTTACCCATGATGCGGTGGTAGGTGGCCTCCCTCCTGCCCTCGTCGTATCCATCTGTTTGAAACTACGACCTTTATCGAAAAGCGACCTCCGAGCATCCCCAGCCGGGAGAGCTTGGGTGTCAGGAATGCAGCAAATTCGCGATGTTCGCCCCCCGCAGTCGCCATTTTCACCTCATTACTCGTAAAACTACGTATGTTTTTCCTACGTAGTTTCCGCAAAATCACCTGCATATCAACATCTTGCTTGACATTCAAACGCAGTTGCATATAATCGACCTGTTCTCGGTAAGACTCTGTTTGCAGGTTTTTATCCTGGTGCAGGCAGCCGTTCTTTGGCATTAGCGAAAAAACGCTGAACAAGCGGCAGGAGGCAATCATGTTTACCGGATCGGGGAACATGCAGGACCTTTCTTTGAAATGGAAGGTGGCGATTCCGACCATCGCGATCGTCATCGTCTGTACGATCCTGACGGGTATCGTCATCAGCCGAAAGACGAAGCGGATGGTGATCGATGAAGCCAAGACCATGGCTTTGAACGGCTACCGCGATACGGTGTTGAACGCCATGACCGCCATGATGCAGGAAGGCAATTTTCGAGGGATCAAGGCCTCCTTTTTCGAACAGATGGGGCATATCGTCGACCTTCGGATCATCAGGACGGACGCGCTGGACAGGGTCTTCGGTCGCGGGAAGCCCGACGATTATCCGAAAGACGCCCTGGAGAGAGAGGTCATCGCAACAGGCCGGGAGAAGGTGGAGCTCGAGGGCGAATATATCCGGGGTGTCTATCCCTATATCGGAAGATCGAATTTTATGGGGAGAAACTGCATTGCCTGCCATCACGTGCCGGAAGGGACCGTCATCGGCGCGGTGAGCATCAAAATGCCCTTGGCCGCATTGCTGGGGAAGTCCCGGGCGCTCAGGACTTTCCTCTTCGTCGTCGGCGGCATGGAGATCCTGATCTTGACCGGGGCCGTCGTGCTCATTGTCCGCCTGGCGCACCGGCCTTTCCCCTCGTTGATCAAAAAGACCGAGGACATCGCCGACGGCGATCTCGCCGTCGACATTGCGCACGATTGCAAGGACGAGATCGGCCGGCTCTCCGGCGCGTTGAACGCCATGGTGACGAAGTTGCGGGACATTGTGGCTGACGTGAAAACGTCCGTTGGCGAGGTGGCTTCCGGGAGCGTGCAACTGGCGGGCATCGCCCAGCAGATGTCCCAGGGTGCGACGGAGCAGGCGGCATCGGTGGAGGAAACGTCCTCCTCCATCGAGGAGATGCACTCCGCCATCCGAAAAAATGCGGACAACGCCCGGCAGACCGAGAAGCTTGCGCTGCGGTCCGCGCAGGACGCGACGGAAGGCGGCAAAGTAGTGTCCGAGACCGTTCTCGCCATGCAGGAGATCGGCGCCAAGATATCCATTGTCGAGGAGATCGCCCGCCAGACGAATCTCCTGGCCCTCAACGCGGCGATCGAGGCGGCACGAGCGGGTACCTATGGCAAAGGGTTTGCGGTGGTTGCGTCGGAAGTGCGGAAACTTGCCGTGCGGAGCCAGGCGGCGGCGGTCGAGATCAGCCGCCTGTCCACGAGCAGCATCGCCGTCGCGGAAAAGGCGGGGGGGATCCTTGCCGCGCTGGTGCCGGATATCCGGAAAACAGCCGAGCTGGTCCAGGAGATCAGCGCCGCGTCCCATGAGCAGACAACCACCGCCGGCCAGATCAATACGGCGGCCCATCAGCTGAACCGGGTGATCCAGCAAAACGCGAGCGCCGCGGAAGAGCTCTCGTCCTCGGCCCAGGAGCTCTCCTCCCAGGCCGAGCAGCTCCGGGAGGCCATCGCCTTCTTCCAGGTCGACAAGGGGCCGAAGGGGGGCGCCGATACTGAAATTGCAGGGCGGTAGAATGGGATGTCGGCACGGTTTATCCGGAGAATCTCTGCGGTCTTTGGTCGCTCCTCGCTAGAAAGGGGGTACGCTAGGATGCGTCGATGGTCATTTCCACAGATAGTACTGCTCTTGCTTTGTTTCGGGCTTCTCGTGCCAGCGTCGCTGCCTGCCGGGGGGGCTTGGGCTGCAAAGAAGCCGCTTGTCCGATCGGCGCGGCAGCCTGCGTACAGCGAAAGCTTCAGCCGCGAGCAGCTTTGTTCCTTCGCTTTTAAAGCGTTGCAATCATCCTATCCTGATTTCCACTTCAAACTGGAAAAGGGCAATTTGATCTTCCCGGACGGCTCGTCGATCGCTTTTGACGACGGGATCGCAAAGACGCCGCAGGAACTGCTCGATCATCCCGACATCTTCGATATGTTCTTCTATCGCTATCCGAGCCTGGATTCTAGAAGGCACACGCGATCAGCAGGTGGCGCGACGCGAACCAACGCGCGAGAAGGCAGATTGACGCTGCCGACGAGCATTCCCTATCTTGAAGATCCGGGCCGGGTCCGGAACGAGCTATTTTTCAGAAAGATGTACGGCGAGAGCGAGGCAGAGGTGAGGCAACATCTGGCTCCGGTCAAATGGATCCCCTCCGCAAAGGGGCCCACGCTGATGATCACCACGGTGAACGGCGTCAACAAGGCCTTCCAGGCCGTTTCCGACGAGCTGGACAAGCGGCCCGCGCTGTGGCCCTATCTGCTGCATCCCGGAGGGAGTTTCATCTGGCGGGTCATTGCGGGAACGGACCGGTTGAGCGTGCATTCCTTCGGCGCAGCGATCGACATCAACGTCGCGCGGTCGAACTACTGGCACTATGTGGTCAAGGACGAGGCGGCGCAGATTCCGTATAAAAACAGAATCCCGGCAGCAATCGTCGATGTATTCGAGCGTCACGGTTTCATCTGGGGGGGCTGGTGGTATCATTACGATACCATGCATTTCGAATATCGACCGGAACTCATTGCATATATGCATCTCGTTCAGCAGGCACGAATGGGGAAATAGGCTGACTTTCGGCGTGCCATCTCCCTTTGTGCAGGGTGTCTTGAAGGGTTCCCCGAATATTGGTTCCTCTTATGAACACACAGCCACCTGTTCTCGATACTCTTTCCCTCGAAGCAGTTGCCGCCGACTACGGCAAGATGGTTTCCTCGATCTGCCGCAGGATGATCCGCGACGAAGACCGGGCGCAAGACGCGGCGCAGCAGGTCTGGGTCGAGATCGTGAAGAGTTTTCCGTCCTTCCGGGGAGCGTCGAAGGTCTCCACCTGGATCTACACGATCACGCGGCGGGTCGCGCTGGGATACGCAAGGAAGGAGCAGCTTTATGACGGCCGTGTGTTGCTTGCCTATGCACAGGGCGAGGAGTACGATTTGCCGTCCTCTCTCGATCACGAAAAGGACCTCTGGATCAGGCAGCAGTGCGATACCTGCATCACCGCTGCGCTCCACTGTTTCGACTACGAGGGCCGGCTGGCGATGATCCTCAAGGAGATCGCGGAGCTGTCCTATGGGGATGTCGCGACAGTGCTCGAAAGGCCGGAACCCGCGGTCCGCCAGATGATCTCCCGGAACCGGAGAAAGCTTCGGTTCTTCATGAACGACCTCTGCATCCTTGCCAATCCCGCCGGGACCTGCCGGTGCCGCATGACAAAGCTGGTGCAGGCCGTGGATCTGCCGAAGGAGTATGAAAAAGTGCGGCGCATCGTGGGGAAGGCCTCGTTCTTCAAGCAGTCCGAGAGGGTCCTGCCGGGCATGGATTACTGGAAGGGCCTTCTCTAACCTCGAATTGCCGATCGTCCCCTGCAACCATCCCCCGTAGAAAATAGTTCTCTTTTTTCTTGTCACAAAATCATATTTCCTCCCACTCATCCGGTAGAACAAATTTGAAAAATCATAAAAAGCCTGATTTTGCCGAAAGGAATACAAAGGGCACAAAGAACCGCGATTTAAGACCGGGCAACATCTCTAAGGAGGGGTCGTCATGACGGCACAAAGAATGGTGTTCTTTACGTTCGCGACGGTAGTCGGTGCAGGTATCTGGCAGACGGGATTCGATAAGGCATCCTGGATCCTCTATATCCCGGTGGGATTCGCGCTCTTCGCGGGGATCACCGGCATCTGCCCGGGCCTGATCTTCTGGCGGAAATGCGGGCTGAGGTGAGCGGTGCTCTGTACCGACCCGCGCAGAGCCGTCGGATCGCGTTTCGTCGCCGATGCAGGCAATCCCGCGCGTTGGCTCCCCAGCTCCCTGGACATTGCGCGCCGAGCGCTCATGAGCGTCCAGGGCAAGACCCGCCGGGGGTGGAAAGCGTTTCCTCGCGACCGTGAACAATGATGCGTCGCGAGTAAACAGTCCCACCCTGCACTCCCGCTGTCGCAGTCGTATGCGCTGGGTGTAGGCGGGAGGTCGCGTCCATATTAGTCCCGACACGTCGGGATGCCGGAGGGGGCTCCACTAATGACAAGAAAGGCCGGAGGGGTAAGCCCCTCCGGCCTGAGAAAAGGTGCTCTATCTGCACGAAATGTCGCTATTACGGCGTTAT
>JBJKRX010000104.1:0-15843 GCA_046704425.1 Nitrospirota bacterium | reverse complement strand
GCATGGCGTTCTCTTTCTGGAGACGCGAGAGGTCGAGCGACTACTCGACCACGATCATAAGCTCATCGAGGTTAAAGGGCTTCGTGATGTAGTCGAAGGCGCCCATCCGCATGGCCTCAACGGCGTTCTGCACCGTGCCGAAGGCCGTCATCACGATGACGGGAACAGCGGGCGCGGACGCAGTTGCCTGCTTCAGGACGTCCAGACCGCTGATGCCGGGCATCACCAGGTCGGTCAGGATGAGGTCGGGTCGCTCAACGCGCAGGGCATTCAGCCCCTCCTCGCCGCTCGGCGCGACAACGGTATCGAAGCCTTTTTCTTCGAGAAAGGTGCGGAGAATGTCGCGGACCGGCTCATCGTCCTCTATGACTAAGATCTTCGGCATGTGCGCATTATCCTAACAGACTGAAGGAAGCCTGTCAACCGATTGACAGGAATGGCTCCCGGTCATTCTTGACCGGAATTCGACAAGGTCGGAACCAGGTCTGCGAGACGGCCGAATTCCGCGACCGAAAGGGTCTCCGGCCTGCGGCCGAGATCGATGCCTGCTTCCGCGCCGACCCTGCCGAGCGTATCGGCAGAGAGGCCGAGCTGCTTGAGCGAGTTGCGCAGGGTCTTTCTGCGCTGCGAAAAGGCCGCACGGAGGACCTGAAGAAAGGTCTGTTCATTCCTCACCGGCACCGGCGGGGTCACGGGGACAACGATGGTCACGACCGCGGAATCCACCTCGGGCGGCGGGAAGAAAGCCCCGGCGGGCACGATGAACTCAATGCGCGGGATCGCCGTACGTTGCACCAGGGCCGAGAGGTATCCGTAATCCTTGCTGCCCGGGCCGGCCGTGATCCGTTCCGCCACCTCCCGCTGCAGCATGAGCGTCAGGTCGCGGAACACCGTGCGGGCAGCGAGCAGCCTCCGGATGAGCGGCGATGAAATATAGTACGGGAGGTTGGCAACAGCCTTCCAGCCGGTGCCGAGCGACGCGTAGGGATAGGCGAGGGCGTCTCCGTGCACGATGCGCACCGTACCGCCCGCGCCGAACTCCCGGTCGAGCAGCGGTACGAGCCGTTCATCCAGCTCGATGGCGAGGACCTCGCCGGCCTGCGCCTGGAGCAGCCTGGTCAGATGGCCCAGGCCCGGCCCGATCTCGAGCACCCGGTCCGCGGGCGCGAGCGCGGCGACGCGTACGATGCGCTCCAGGATGACGTTGTCGCGCAGAAAGTGCTGGCCCAGCGACTTGCGGGGCCGGATGGGGCCGCTGTCCTGCACGGCTATACCTGCAACTGCGGGTCCAGGCGGTCCCGCAGATAGTCGCCGAGGATGTTGAAGCTGATCACCGTGATGCTGATGGCCAGGCCGGGGAAGATCACCATCCAGGGCGCGGAATTGATATAGGACCGGTTCAGGCTGATCATGGAACCCCAGGTGGGGGTGGGAGGCTGGACCCCGAGACCGAGGAACGAGAGCGCGGCCTCGAGCAGGATGAATCCGCCGACGCGCAGGCTGCCCGCCACGAGGATCACCGGCAGGGCGTTCGGCAGGATGTGCCGGACGAGGATCCGCGCGGGGGATGCGCCCGCGGCACGGGACGCCTCGATATAGGTCTGCTGTCTGAGCGACAGGGCGAGGCCGCGCACGAGCCGTGCGAACCCCGCCCATCCCACCAGGGTGATGGCGAGCAGGGCCGAGACGAGGCCCGGCGGCATGACCGCGCCGATGCCGATGGCGAGCAGCAGGCTCGGGAAGGCGAGAAAGATATCGAAGACCTGGAGCAGTACGGCGTCGGTAATGCCGCCGAAATAGCCCGCGATCAGGCCGAAGAAGATCCCGATCGCAAGCGAGCAGGCCGACGCGGCGACGCCGACGGTGAGCGAGATGCGCGCGCCCGAGACCAGGCGCGAGAGGATGTCCCTGCCGATACTGTCGGTGCCGAGGAGATGGGCCCGCGAGGGCGGCTCCGTGATGTGGTCCAGGTCCATGGCGAGCGGATCGTGCGAAACGAGATGCGGACCGAACACGGCCGTGAGCACGAGCAGGACCAGGAGCGATGCGGCAATGAGCGCAAGGGTCCTTCCCGGCGCGTCGTTATGCGGGAGGAGGTCGGTCATCTCTGCAAACAGGGCACGTTGTAAATCAGGGCGGATGGAGATCCCGGGAATCGGAACAGCGCTGCACGATTTTCCCCGACAAGTATACAATTACGCATCCCGGTTGTCCATCGTTGATTTCCCGTCTTGCATATCACCCCGCCCGTCATCCCCCGAAAATACCCCGCTCGGGCGATGTCCAACATTGCTGCCGAATGGTATCGTGCCATCGTACAGAAAGGCACGCTTTGTCTCTTCCCCTCTTTCGGAAAGGAGACCGCTCTATGGCCGCGAAGTCCATTCTGCTCGTGGATGATGACCTGTTCTTGTCGGAAGCGATCCAGGATTTCCTGAAAGGATGCGGTTATGAGGTTGCATACGCGGACAACGGGTTCGAGGGCATCCGGCTTTCGCAGGAACAGGATTTCAACATGATCCTTATCGATTATAAAATGCCGGGTATGACGGGAGACATAGCGTGCCGGATGATCCGGAGCCGTCGTCCGAACAGCTACATCGTCGGATACAGCAACGAGCCGAAAGACGAGGAGTTCCTGCATGCCGGGGCAAGCAGGTTCATTCCGAAGCTCGACCTGGCGATGGATTTTTCGCTTCTCGATCAACTGGCGCAAGCCGGGTAAGAGCTCCGCGTTCTCCGTTCACTGCGGGGACGCGGCCTCCTTCCGTCCCGCATCCTTCCCCCCTGCTCCCCCGATCTCTCGTGTTGCAATCCCGCGATGCACCCGCACAAGGACCTGCACGCTCGCGCCCTGCGGCAAACCGTCCCGTGGTATACTCTCGAGAAGGACGACCGGCGTCGTCCCGGCGGGAGCCTCGAGATGAGCGATCAGGCAAGCGGCAAACAACGCGCCTTACTGGCAGGGGGCACCGGGCTCGTGGGAGGCCATATCCTCCGGTTGCTCTCCCGGGAGAAGGGGATCGGGGAAGTGCGTGTGGTGACGCGGCGCGCGTTGCCGGCAGAGGACCGGGCCCCCGGCGTCACGGAGCTCATCACGGATTTCGAACGCCTGAGCGAACACCCGGAATGGTTCAACGTGGACATGGTCTTCTGCGCCCTGGGGAGCACGATCGCCAAGGCGCGCACCCGGAGAGGCATCCGCCGGGTAGTTTTCGCCTATCCCCTTGCCATGGCCAAGGCCGCCCGCTCGGCAGGCGCCCGTCTGTTTCTCCTGGTGAGCGCGATCGGCGCCGATCCCCGCTCCCGGTTCTTCTATAACCGCGTCAAAGGCGAGCTGGAAGAGGCCGTGCAAGCACTCGGCTATCCCTCCCTCATCATTGCCCCTCCCTCCATGCTTCTGGGGAAGCGGCGGGAATTCCGTATTGCCGAACGGATCGCCAAGAGAATAACCTGGCTCCTGCCGCCGTCGTGGTCCGGGGTGGAGGCGTTCCAGGTGGCGACCGCGCTGGTCCGGGCCGTGCGGGAAGCAAGGCCCGGCGTCGCGATTCTTCACAATAACGAGATGCGCGCCCTGCCGACGGAAAAGCAGACAGGACAATAACAAGGGCGGGAGCAGGGAAGTGAAACAAAAAAGGACTTGGCGATCTTGCCAAGTCCTTTTTTTGCATGGTGGGCGATGCTGGGTTTGAACCAGCGACCCCTGCCGTGTGAAGGCAGTGCTCTCCCGCTGAGCTAATCGCCCCGAGGCGTATCTTGTACCATGGGAAACCCGGGTTCGTCAAGGGAAATCTGGCCGCGGGCCTGCGCGCGGCTCAGTCGACCACAAGAAAAGCGCATTTGAGATACTCGGTCTCGCGCGCCGCGAGCAGGACGGGATGGTCCCGGGCCTGGGAGCGAAACTCCAGGAGGCGCACCTGGCGGCGAGCGGCGTGGGCCGCGTCGATCAGCATCTCGCGGAACAGGTCGCGGTCCACGTGGTGCGAGCACGAGCAGGTGACGAGCAGGCCGCCGGGATCGAGGATGCGCAGGGCGCGCAGGTTGATCTCCTTGTACCCCTTGATCCCCTCCCGCACCTTCTGCCTGCTCTTGACGAAGGCCGGCGGGTCCAGGATCACACAGCCGAAGCGCTCCCTGTCCCGCTCATAGGTCCGGAGGGACTCGAAGACGTCGCCTGTCAGAAAACGCGCCGCAAGGCCGTTCTGCGCGGCGTTCTCGGAAGCGAGCCGCACGGCCTGCTCGGACGCATCGATGCCCGTGACCTCGGCAGCGCCGTGTTTTGCGGCCGTGAGCGCCCAGGCGCCCACGTAGCAGAAGCAGTCGAGGGTCCTTGTGCCCCTGACCAGGCCGGCAAGGGCAAGACGATTCTCCCGCTGGTCGAAGAAGAACCCTGTCTTCTGGCCTGCAAGCAGATCGACGCGGTAGGTAATGCCGGATTCCTCGATCGTGACCGGTCCGGCGAGGATGCCGTGCACGACGCGCGTCTCGCGCGGGAGCCCTTCGAACTCCCGGGCCCCGGAGTCGTTCCGCAGCACGATCGCGGACGGCGCATATTCTTCCTGCAAAGCCGCGATGACGACATCCAGCAGGCGATCGATCCCCGCGGTCAGGACCTGGACCACGAGCGTGCCGCCGTATTTGTCCACGATGAGTCCCGCCAGGCCGTCGCCCTCGCCGTAGACGGCGCGATAGGAGTCGCCGCAGCAGAGCGCAATCCGGAGCGCGTGCGCCCTGGCGATCCGGTCCCGGAAAAAGACCGCATCGATCGGTTCCTGTTTGCGCGTCAGCAGACGCACGGCGATCAGGGTGCGGGGATTGACGTAGCCCCGGCCGACGAATCCGCCTGCGGAATCCACGAGGTCGATCAGTTCGCCGGGTTCGGTCCCGGCGGGGATCTCGCGCAGCTCGTTGCTGAACACCCAGGGATGTCCGCGCAGGACGCGCCGCGCTTCTTTCGGTTTAAGCCGGAGGGTCTTCATGATGGTGCCTGCCGGGCGGGTGACTCTTGGAGCGAATCCTCCGCGCCCCGTCCGGGTGTCGTTGGGAAAGGATTACAACAGGTTTTCGATATGGGCGTCCGTACGGAGGGACTGCAGCCAGGTCCGATAGGTGTTCATGAGCTTCTGCTGGTAGAGCCGGTCCGTGATCGTGTCCTTAACCTGGGCAAAGGACTTCTCCGGGGTCCGGATGTCCGTCACCTGGACCACGCGAATGCCGCCGGTGCATCGGAAAGGCGCCGAGACGTCGCCGATCTTGAGCGAAGCGACCGCGGTCTGCATGGCGGGAAGGAGCTGGTCGCGCTGGGAGTAGCCCAGGTCGCCGTCCTGGTCCCGCGTGGCGGGCGTCGCCAGTTCCTGCACCAGGTCCTGCATGTCGACGCCCTTGTGCAGCCGGCCAACAGCGGCCTGCGCCGAGTCTTCCGCCTTCGCGATCTCAGCAGCGGTCGGCTTGTCCGGCAGGGGAAACACGAGCTGGGAGAGCCGGAGCTCCTCGGGCTGGGCGAACTCCTTCTGGTTCCGCTCGTAGTAGGAGCGGATCTCCGCGTCGGTGATGCTGATGCCGGAGCGGACGTACTTGTCGAACATGCGCGACAGCGTGATCTGCTGCCGCAGCTCGCGACGGTACTGCGCCACGGTGAGCCCTTGCTGGGCGAGGGTGGATGCGAACTCCTTTTCATCCACGCCGTTCCGTTTGCGGATGTCGGCCATGGCGTCGTCGAGCTCCTTGTCCGAAACCTCGATGCCCGCGTTCTTGGCCGCATCGAGCTGGAGTTTGCGATCGATCATGTCCTCCAGCAGGAGGCGCGAGTCTTCGTCCTTGCCGGAGGCCTTCTGCAGCGCCTCTTCGCGCTGCAGATCGCTCAGGGTGATGATGTCGTTGTTCACGACCGCCACGACGCGGTCGATGACGACCGATGCGCGGGCCGCGACCGGCAGGATTGCCAGGAAGGCGGCGATGGAAAGGCTTGCGAAGAGGCTGCGGGTTTTCATGGTACCGGATGCTCCTTTGACAAATCGTGCTGCGGTTTCTCCTCCCGGCCCAGGGCGGCCGAGACGTCCTTATATTTTCCCACTCCGGCAAGGCCTTGTCCAGAACAATCCCGGGCCGGTCCGCAGTCCTGGAAGACCATCAGGGTGCCCGAGTAGCAGGACACCCAGACCCGGTCTGTCTCGGGGTCGAAGGTGATCCCGATGGGGTGGCGGTTCGTCGGGACCGTTTCCGCCACCGTCATGGTCGCGGTGTCCACCTTGCTGACCGTGTCGTCATCGTAGTTCACCGCATAGAGGTATCTGCCGTCCGTCGAGATCGTCATGCTGCGGGGACGACTGCCGGTGGCCGCCCGGGCCACGACACGCTTGGTCGCCAGGTCCACCTTGGCGATCGCGCCCTCGCCGTTCAGGGTCGCGTACAGGTACTTCCCGTCCGGGGAGAGCACGAGGTGGCGGGGCGACCGTCCCACCCCCCGGATCCAGGTGCGCCGGAAGGTCGTGAGGTCCAGAACGGCGATGTCATAGGAGCCCATGACGGCCACATAGGCGGTGCGCGAATCAGCGGTGATCGCGATCCCGCGCGGGTAGCGCCCCATCGGCACGGTCCGGACGGTCTTCGCCTTTGCCGCGTCGATGACGCTCAGGTCCCAGGAACACCAGTTCGACACCAGGACGAGACGGTTGTCGGGGGTGACGGCGATGAACTTCGGCACCTCTCCCGCCTCGATGACCTTGCGGATGCGGAAAGTGTTCGTGTCGATCTTATAGACGAAGCTCGGGTCGATCTGGTCCTGGGGGGTGCAGTCGTCGCCTCCGGGGTGCGCGAACCCCTCGCCGGTCATCTCGTAGTTCGTGACCCAGGCGTACTTGCCGTTGTCGGAAAAGGCCGCCTCCACGGGCGCGCCGCGGAAGGTCCCGGCGTAGGGATAGCCGTAGTCCGAGAGCCGGACCCGGTCGGAGATCACCTTGACCAGCTTGTAGTCCCGGTCGTATACGTCGATGGTATGGCGGTACATCATGTTCTGGGCAAAGAAGAGGCCCGTTCCCGAGTAGACGATCGATTTGGACGCCAGGTTGCCGGTGATCGTCCTGGTAAGCGTCAAGGCCTGCGCCGTGGGACCCCCGGCGACCAGGAAGAGTACGACAACGAGGAAGCGGGCGGCGAAGGGCCTCACGGCGTGTCCTCCTGGTTCTGGCTCGTGTCCTTGAGCGCATCGTAGTTCATCACGAATTTCGTCCGTTTCCGGAGCGCGGTGAGCCATTGGGTGTAGCGCGCGTCCTCCTTCTTTTTCCGGATCTTGGCCGCGATCGTACTGTATGCCTCCTTGAGCGGGACGGTATGTTTCTCGCGTCGCGCCACCAGCTTGAAGATGTGGTACCCGTAGGGGCTCTTGACGATCCCGCTGATGCCCCCCTTTGCCAGGCCGAAGACCACGTTGAATTGCGGCGGCATTTCACCCTGGGCGAACCAGCCGAGGTCGCCGCCCTCCGCGGCCTCGGGCGCGGTGGACCTGCTGCGAGCGATGGCGGCGAAGTCGGCGCCCGGAGCCTGGACGAGCTTCAGGACCGCCTGGGCGTCCTCCTCCGAGGCGAGCACGATCTGACGTGCGTGCACCTCCGCGGGTCGCTGGAACTCCTCGGGGTGGTCCCGGTAATACCGACGCACCTCAGCGGAAGAGACCGAGACCTTCCGGTTCACCTCCCTGGCGATCAGGTGCTCGACCATCAGCTGCTCCCAGATATCGGTCTTCCATTTCTCGAAGTCGATCCCCTCGCTCGCCAGGACGTCCTTTATATTTTCTTGGTTATCGCGCCGCAGTTGGGCGATCCGCTCATTGATCGCGGGAAGACGCACGCTGATGCGCAGGCGCTGCGCCTCGCGCACCAGCATCTTGCGCTCGACCAGGCGGTTCAGGAACTCCTCTTTGACCGCAAGGGGCGAGGGGGAGGGATCGGTCGTGTCGGTCCGGTAGCCCGCCCGAACGAAACGCTCCTGGAACTCGGCGAGCGTGATCGGCTCCCCGTTCACGGTGGCCACGATCCGCACGTCGGGGGAGAGTTGCTGATCCGGCTTCGGGTGCTTCTTCGTTTCGTGCTTGGTGCAACCGAAAAAAAGAAGCCCCAGGCAGATCGCCGGGGCCAGGATACGATACATGGGATGGGAATGGTTCATCGGAAAAGGGTTATTTTTGCTTTTTGGTACCCTGCTTTGCCGGCGCAGGCTGTATCGTCATGTGCGACAGGTCGATGGCGCCGGGCAGGGCCGACGATTGCATGGCCGCCTGCAGGGCCTTGTCATTCACCGTGATCTTCGCCTTGGCGCGAAGCTCCTTGGCGTATTCGAGGTACAGGTTCCGGCGCTTGTCCTGCAGCAGGCGCGACTTGAGGTGCGGCTCCACCTCTTTAAAGCTCAGCTGTCTGCCGGCGGCGTTTCGGATCTTGTCCTTGTGCGCCTCGTAATAGTCCCGGACCTCCTTGTCGGTGGGCTCCGGGATCGCCATCATCTTGTCGCCGATCGCCTTCTTGAGCACCATGTTGAAGAGATCGTTCTGCGCGTCGTCCTTGAGGCGCTGTTCATATTCCTTGCGCCGGTCCTCCTGGCGCTTCTTGAAATCCGGGGTGCGGTCCAGGCCCATGCGTTTGGCCTCCTGGACCACCAGTTCGATGCCGATCAGGTCCTCGAGGAACTCTTCGCGCGCCTTCTGGTCCGTCGCCACGGCTTGTTGCATATCCGGCGGCAGGTCCTGGAGCTGGTGCTTGAAATCGCCCACGGTGATTGCCGTGTGGTTCACCTTGGCGAGTACGGCGTTGTCGCCCTTCGCCTTGCATCCGCCGAATGCGACGACGGCGACGAGCAGCAGAAAAGCTGCCGTCGTTCTGCGTGTCTTCATGGATTTTGTTCCTCCCCCTGATACGGTACGGCGCCGTCCGTCAGCGTTCACGATGAACGGTGATCGGCGGCGCCTGAACACGGTTATAACATACTACATGAGTTCCTGCAAGCACTTTTTCACTGTATTGACGGCGGTTTTGAGCGTTTCGTCGGGAAGCGCAAGGCGCAGACCGCGCTCCGGCACCAGGGTGATCATCCCCTTGCTCTTCTTCAGGAGCACGAGCACTCGGTCCGGGGAGACGGGTGCGTTCTCGGCAAAGGTGATGGTCGCGGCCGATGCCCCGGCGTCGATCCGCTCGACCTGGGCGCGCCGCGCCAGGAGCTTGACGCCCATGATCGCGATCAGGTTCGCGGCGGGTTCGGGCAGCGGGCCGTAGCGGTCCCGGAGCGCCTCCCCCGTTTCTTTCAGGTCCGCCTCGTTCCCCACAGCCGAGATCTCCTTGTACGCGGCGAGCCGGAGGCTCATGTCCGCGATATAGTCTTCGGGGATGAAGGCCGAGGCCCGGAAGGAGATCTGGGTGTCCGTCTCCTGGACCAGCTCCGCGCCGCGCAGCTCGGCCACGGCGTCCTCCAGCATGCTGGTGTAGAGGTCGATGCCCACGGCCGCGATATGCCCGGACTGCTGCTTGCCGAGGAGGTTCCCGGCGCCGCGCGTTTCCAGGTCCTGGAGCGCGATCTGAAACCCGGCGCCGAGCTCGGAGAGCTCCTGGATGGCGCGCAGCCGCTTGCGGGCCGTGTCCGAGAGCGTCTCGTCCGCGGGGACCAGGAGGTAGGCAAAGGCCTTCTCCGTGCTCCTGCCCACGCGGCCCTTGATCTGGTAGAGGTCCGCGAGGCCGAAGCGGTCGGCGCGGTTGATGATGATCGTGTTGGCCCGGGGGATGTCGATGCCGGACTCGATGATCGTGGTGGTCACGAGCACGTCGCTGGAGCCTGCGATGAACCGGGACATGGCCTCCTCGATCTCCTCCTCGCCCATCTGGCCGTGCGCCACGCCCACCACGGCCGCGGGCACGAGCCCCCGGACGAATTCCGCCATGCGGTCGATGCTCTGGACCCCGTTGAGCACGAAGAAGACCTGGCCGCCCCGGGCCAGCTCCTGCTCGATCGCCTCGCGGATCACGCGCTTGCCGAAGCGCGCGAGCACCACCTGGATCGCCCTGCGATCGAGCGGCGGGGTCTGGATGACCGAGAGGTCGCGGATGCCCGAGAGCGAGAGGTGGAGGGTGCGGGGGATGGGCGTTGCCGTCAAGGTCAGGACGTCCACGAGCTTCTTGAACTCCTTGATCCGCTCCTTGTGGCGCACGCCGAACTTGTGCTCCTCGTCCACGACCAGGAGGCCGAGGTTCCGGAAGGCCACGTCGCGCTGGAGCAGCCGGTGCGTGCCGATCACGATGTCCACGGTGCCGCTCTTGAGCCCCTTGAGCGTTTCGCGCTGCTCCGCGGCGGAGCGGAAGCGCGAGAGCATCTCCACGCGGGCGGAGAACTGCGCGCACCGGGCCCGGAAGGTGCGGAAGTGCTGGTCCGCGAGCAGGGTCGTCGGCACGAGCACCGCGACCTGGAGCCCGTCTTCCACGACCTTGAACGCGGCCCGGAGCGCCACCTCGGTCTTGCCGTAGCCCACGTCCCCGCAGACCAGGCGGTCCATGGGCCGGGGCCGTTCCAGGTCCGCGAGCACCTCCTCGATCGCCTTCTGCTGGTCCGGCGTCTCGTCGAAGGGAAAGGCCGCCTCGAACTCGCGGTACAAGGTGTCCGGCGGGGTGAAGGCCTGCCGGCTGCGGGCCTCGCGCGCCGCGGAGATCGTCACGAGCTCCTGGGCCATGGCGAGCAGGTCCTTCTTCACCTTCTCCTTGGTCCGCGCCCAGACCGGGGACCCGAGCCGGTCGAGCCGAGGCGCGCCGGTCTCCACGCCCAGGTACTTCTGGACCTTGTCGAGGCTGTACAGCGGGACGTACAGTTTCGCGTCAGGCTCGTAGCGCAGGCAGAGAAAGTCCGTTGCGAACCCGTCCACGGCGATGCGCGAGAGGCCCTGATATTCGCCCACGCCGTAGTCCGTATGAACCACGAAATCGCCCGGCTTCAGCTCCTTGAAGGTCGAGAGAAAGGGGGACGCGCGGGTGAGCCGCTTTCCGCCCGAGACCCGGTGCGCCTTCCTGCCGAAGATCTCCTCTTCCGTGACGAGCGCGAGCCCCAGGTCCGGCCAGGCAAAGCCCTCGGAGATCCTGCCCAGGTCGAGCATGATCGGCCAGGGGGACGCTCCCGCGGCAGGGGCGAGGGGGCCCAGGGCCGTGCCCAGGCCGTTCTCGAGAAAGAGCGCACGGACCCGCTCCGCGGATTCGTGATCAGCGCAGAAGATCGCGACCCGGCTCGTCTCGCGCAGACGCCGGAGCTTTTCGATGAGCCCCGCCAGGGACCCTTCTTCCGCGCCGTGCTGTTCCTCATTGTTCGCAAGGGGTCGCGTGAGTCGCAGGCCGAGCCAGGAGGCGGAGCGCGTGTCCATGCCGATGCCGGACCCGGCGCCGAGCAGCCGAAGATCGAGGGACCCGAAGCGAAGCGTTGCTGCGCGCAGGTCCTCGGCATGCAGATAGAGCTCGTCGCTCGCCGGCAGCTTTCTTCCCTCGGCCGCCTCCTCATCCCTGCCCTGCTCGATCCGCTCTTGCCAGGTCCCAATCTCGTGGTACAGGTCCTCCGGCTCCAGGAGCGCGATCAGTCCGTCCTTGGGCAGATAGTCGAACAGACTCTCCATAGCATAGAAGAAGGGCGCCAGGAATTCGCTGCCCGGCTGGGGCCCTGCATCCTGTATCTGTTCCCAGAGAACAGGGCTCTTGCCCCGCAGGCGTTCGAGCCCGGTCTCGTCGATCAAGAGCTCGCGCACCGGGAGCGCCACGGCCTCCTGCAGGTCGCCCGTTGAACGCTGGGTCGCGGGGTCGAAGGAGCGCAGGGAATCGATCTCGTCGCCGAAGAACTCGATGCGCATCGGCTGCTTGTAATGGGGCGAGAAGAAATCCACGATCCCGCCGCGCCTGCTGTACTCTCCCACGCGCGTGACGAGGGATGCGGACTCGTATCCCGCGGCCACGAGCGCGGCGGCCAGGGCTTCCGGGCCTGTTCGTGTGGCCCGCGTGATCGTGACCACCGATTCGGCGAAGAGGGACCAGGGAGGGAGCTTCTGGATCAGGGACCGGATCGGCGCAACGTATATGGCCGGGCCGCCGGAAAGGAGTTGGTAGAGAACGGACATCCGGGCCCCGATCGTGGCGCTGTCCGGGGAGTCTGCCTCGAAGGGCAGGACGCCCCAGGCAGGAAAGAGGAACGCAGGAGGCACCGGAGCGGTATTCCCCTCGGTCCCGGATGGGTCGGCGAACAGGCCGGGCCGGGTCGCGAAGAACCGCAGATCAGCGACGACCGTGTCCGCAAGCTCCTCGGTCGCGGTGACGACCAGAAGGGGCCTCCGCGTTTCGCGGCCGAGGCCTGCCAGAAAGAGGGCCTTTGCCGCGCCCCAGAGCTCGTTGCAGGCCACGTTGCGTTCGCCTGCTGCGATGCGTTCGATCACCGGGCGGAGCGTGTCGCGTAACGTCTTCATGACGGCGCACTATACCATGGCGTAGTCGCCGGTCGCAACCGGGGATGCAGCAGCCAAATTGCGCGCAGGAAAGGCGGACTTCACCGCAGAGTCGCCGGGGGCGCAGAGAGAACCTTGTCCCCTCTCGGTTATTTCCCTCTGCACCTTTGCGTCGCAGCGGTGAATTGTGGTAGATTTATAATTACCGCATGCGCCAGTCTCGGCTACAACCATCAATGGGTTCGCAAACGGAAGCGAAGAAAGGCGGCCGCTGGTACCTGTACGTGCTCGCCTGCGGGGACGGCAGCTTCTATACCGGGATCACGAACGACCTTGCGCGCCGCCTGGACCAGCACAACCGCGGTACGGGATCGCGGTACACCCGGTCACGCAGGCCCGTGACGCTTCGCTACCGGGAAGGCTGCCGGGACCGGTCGAGCGCGCTCAAAAAAGAGTATGCCATGAAGGCCCGCACGCGGCAGGAGAAAGAGGCCTATATGCAGGAGAAACGGAAGGAACAGGAGAGGCGATAGACATGAAGGGAAAAGAGAACAGATCGGACGAGGCCGCGCTTGCGGCCTTTCGGAGCGAGTTTCCGGTGACCGAGAACTGCGTCTACCTCGACCACTCGGGCGTGGCCCCCTTGTCGCTGCGGGTCGCGCGGGCAATCGAGCGGTTCCTGGCAGAGGCGGTCGGGGCAGGGGCGCGGCATTATCTTGACTGGACGGAGCGGGTGGCGAAGGTGCGGCGTTCCTGCGCCGCGCTCCTGAACTGCCGAAGCGACGAGATCGCCTTTGTCAAGAACACCTCCCACGGCCTCTCGCTCGTTGCCGAGGGGCTCGACTGGAAACCCGGCGAGAACGTGTTGATCTACGAAAAGGAGTTCCCCTCCAATATCTTCCCCTGGCGCCATCTCGAACGGAGAGGTGTGGAGGTCCGGGTGGTCCCGTCGCGGGACGGGAGGATCGACCTGGCGGATATCGAAGGCCTGATCGATTCCCGCACACGGGTCGTGGCCCTGAGCGCGGTCCAGTTCGCGAACGGGTTCCGTTTGGACCTCCCTGCGGTGGGCGCGCTCTGCCGGGAACGGGGCGTGCTCTTCTGCGTGGACGCGATCCAGTGCCTGGGCGCGTTCCCCCTGGACCCCGGGGCGTGCAAGATCGACTTCCTGGCAGCGGACGCGCACAAGTGGCTGCTCGGGCCAGAGGGCATCGGCGTGTTCTATTGCCGGAGCGGTCTTGCCGAGAGGCTCGCGCCCGTGCTTACGGGCTGGAAGAGCGTACAGCAGGAGCTCGCCTTCGACCATCCGGAATTCACCCTCAAGACGGACGCGCTGCGGTTCGAGGAGGGGACGCTCAATCTCATGGGGATCTTCGGGCTCGGCGCCGCAACGGACCTCTTGCGCGAGGCGGGCGTGGAGCGGATCGCGGAGCGCATCCTGGACCTGGGAGACCTCGTGATCCGCGAGGCGCGGGCCGCCGGGTATACCGTCCTTACGCCCGAGAAGCGGGAGGAGCGGGGAGGGAACGTCACCTTTGCGGGAGCCTTCGATCCGGTTGCAATGCGCGAGAAGTTACGATCTCAGAACATCCTGGTGAGCGCCCGGGGCGGCGGGATCCGCGTGTCCCCGCACTTTTACAATACCGAGGAAGAGGTGAGGCAGGTCTTCCGTGCGATGGCAGGATGAATCCTCAGCGGTAACTTATTGGTTCTTTCGTGATTCAGTTGAAAACATCGCTGCCATGACGATCATAAATAGAGCAGATAAAAAAATAAAAACCATCCCTCACGCGGAGGACGCGGCGGAGAAGTCAAAAGCCTTCCTGAGGGATAATTCAAAGCAACAGAGCCATGATCTTTTCATGTTGCTGCTTTCTCCGCGAGCTCAGCGGCTCCGCGTGAGACAGCCGTTTGCCGTAATGTCCAACTTTAACTGAGAATGTCTCGTTTTTTTCATTTCATCGATCAAGCCGAGCCGAAGAGGGCGTCCACGGCGCGCTTGCCCGGATAGCGTTTCACCCCGTGTTCGCTGTTCGCGGCCGCATGCTCCAGGACCCGGAACAGGATCTCCGCATCCGCCTCTTTCCCGAGCGCGGCAGCGAGGGCCTCGGCCGTGAAGGTCTGGCCGCGGTTCGCGCCGAGATGGGCCAGGGCCGCTTTCCGGAGCTCGGTGATCGCGCCGGCCATTTTCTTGCCCGCCTCTACGCCGGGCTGGTGATAGGCGTTGATGTTCACGAGCGAGGCGTAGAGTCCCACGGCCCGTTCGTAGAGGGCGATGAGCGCTCCCACCGATCTGCTGTCGAGCCGCTCGATCGCGATCGTGATCGACTGCCTGCCCTTCTCGTACAGGGCGTTTCGCGTTCCGAGCAGATAGGCGTGCAGGTAGTCGCCGCAGGTCACGCCCGGCTCGACCTCGATCGCGGGCGCGTCGCCGTCGTGCAGCACCTCGATGAAGGTGGCGAAAAAGTTGTTCGTCCCGTCCCGGAGCTGCTGCACGTAGGCGTGCTGGTCCGTGGTCCCTTTGTTGCCGTAGACCGCGATCCCCTGGTGCACCGTTTCGCCCGCCAGGTCCTGCTCCTTGCCGAGCGATTCCATGACGAGCTGTTGGAGATATTTGGCAAAGAGCATGAGCCGGTCGCGGTAGGGCAGGATGACCATGTCCTTCGCGCCCTTCCCCTCCGTGGCATGGAGCCACGACAGGGCGAGCAGGGCCGCGGGATTGGCCCGCACGTCCTTGGTGCGCGTCAGCTCGTCGCAGGCGGCCGCGCCCGCGAGGAACCCGTCGATGTCGATCCCCTGCAAAGCCATGGGCACGAGCCCGACCGCCGAGGTGATGGAGGTCCTGCCGCCGATCCAATCCCACATGGGGAACCGCGCGAGCCATTCGTCCTTCTTCGCCGTCATGTCCAGGGCGCTCCCCACGCCGGTGATCGCGACCGCGTGGCGCTCGAAGGGCAGGCCCGCCTTGCGGTACGCTGCCGCGGCGGCGAGCATGCCGTTCCGCGTCTCCACGGTGCCGCCGCTCTTCGAGATGACGAGCGTGAGCGTGGTCCGCAGATCGTCGCCGATCCGGGTGAGCACGCGGCTGATCCCGTCCGGGTCGGTGTTGTCCAGGAAGTAGGGCTTCATGCGGTCCGCGGACGAGCCGAGCGCGTCGGCCGCGAACTGCGGGCCCAGGGCCGAGCCGCCGATCCCGATGCTCAGGATGCGGGTGAACCGCAGGTCCGGCGCCGGGCCGATGCTGCCGCTGTGTACCGCGTCCCGGAATTCGCGCACCGCCTTGCCCAGGTCCTCGATCTCGCGCCGGATCTCGCCGCTCGGCGCGCGCCCCGGCGCGCGGAGCCAGTAGTGGCCCACCATGCGGTGTTCGTCGGGGTTCGCGATCGCCCCCCCCTCGAGGT
>JBJKRX010000103.1:0-53527 GCA_046704425.1 Nitrospirota bacterium | reverse complement strand
CAACTACACGACCTATGCAACCTATTACCGTCTGGTAAAGGCGGCCGCCGACGACCCCGAGCTGCCGAAAAAGAAGGCGGCCAAGGCGCTCGCCAAGTTCATGAGCCTTCATCCGTTCAATATCGAGCAGCGGACCGAGATCATGGTGGAGCACTTCCGGCGGAACGTGCGGCACAGTCAGGGTGGCCGCGCCAAGGCCATGGTCGTGACCTCCTCGCGGCTCCACGCGGTTCGCTACATGGAGGCGTTCCGGCGCTACATCGCGGAGAAAGGTTACGACGACATCCGCCCCCTAGTGGCTTTCAGCGGGACCGTCAAAGACCCGGAAACCGGAAAAGAATACACCGAGTCCGGCATGAACATCGACGTCGTGACCGGCAAGCCGATCAGCGAATCCCAGCTTCCGGACCGTTTCGATTCTCCGGATTACCAGATCCTGCTCGTGGCAAACAAGTATCAGACCGGCTACGATCAGCCATTGCTCCAGACGATGTACGTGGACAAGCGGCTCGACGGGGTGCAGGCGGTGCAGACCCTCTCGCGCCTGAACCGATCGGCGCCCGGGAAAGACGCGCCCTTCGTGCTCGACTTCGTTAACGACGCGGAAAACATCTACCGGGCGTTCAAACCCTACTACGACGCCACGAGTCTGCAGGAATCCTCGGACCCCACACAGCTCGAGACCTTGAAGCACGAGCTGGATCAGACTCAGGTCTATCATTGGGATGAGGTCGAAGCGTTTGCCCGGATTTTCTACCGGCCTGAGGGTCAGCAACGGCCCGCGGACCACGCGCAGATGGAGAAGTGCTTACAGGCGGCCGTGGACCGGTTCGCGACTATTGACGATCCGGAGGACCGTGCTGAGTTTCGGGATAAGCTTTCCGGCTATGTGAAAGTATACGCCTTCCTGAGCCAGATCATACCCTACGCCGATCGCGACCTTGAAATGCTGTACAGCTTCGGCCGCTTCCTGTTACCCCACCTGCATCAGGAACGGGATGCGGGCATCATCAGGCTCGGCGATGAGGTCGGGCTCCAATATTACCGGATCGAGCGGATCTCGAGCGGCGGTATCGCCCTTGAGGACGGAGAGCCCTATGGCGTCAAGAGCCCGACCGACGTGGGCACGGGACGGGCGACGGATGAAAAGGCGCCGCTGTCCGAGATCATCGAAATCCTGAACTCCCGATTCGGCACGGACTTCACCGAGGAAGACCGGCTTTTCTTCGAGCAGATCAAGGAGAAGGCCGTGAAACAGGAGCACGTGATCCAGACCGCCCTCGCCAATCCGCTCGACAAGTTCCAGCTCGGCATTAGAAAGCTCATCGAAGACCTCATGATCCAGCGCATGACGGACAACGACAAGATCGTTACCCGCTACATGGAGGACCAGGACTTTCAAGACGCCGCGTTTCCGGTCCTGGCAAAGACAATCTTTGAATCGATCTTGAGGAAGGCAGGCGCATCGTCCCGCGACGCGCAATGATCCCGGAAAGTATGCCGCTGACCGCGCACATCGTCACCGAAAAGCACGTGGGCAAGCGCCTTGACGTGTTCATCGGTCATTACGAACCCCTTCTCACGCGAAACCGCATCCAGACCCTCATCAAAGACGGCCGCGCCCTCGTGGACGGTAAGGGGGAAAAGCCGGGCTACAAGGTGAAGGCAGGAGAGACCGTCACCCTCGACCTGCCGGAGCGGACGATCCACGCCGTCCTGCCCGAACCGATCCCGCTGGAGGTGATCTACGAGGACCCCCAGATCATCGTCGTGAACAAGCCACCCGGACTCGTCGTGCACCCCGCTCCCGGTAATTACACCCACACCCTCGTGAACGCGCTCCTCTATCATTACGGCGGCCTGCCGTCATCCGGTCCCGGGCCGCAGGGAAGCGAACAGGAACGGGCCGGGATCGTGCACCGCCTGGACAAGGACACCTCGGGCGTCCTGGTCGTGGCCAGGACCGCGGAGGCGCTCCGGTCGCTCGCAGGGCAGTTCAAGGACCGGACGATCAAGAAGCAGTATCTTGCCCTGGTGGCGGGAGTGATCAAGAAGGGGTCCGGGGAGATCGCGATCGGGATCGGCAGGCACGTGAAGGAACGGAAGAAGATCAGCACCCATACGCACAGTGCACGGGAGGCGATCACGCGGTTTGTCGTGAAGGAACGGTACGCCGACGCGACCTTGGTCGCGGTGGAGATCAAGACCGGACGCACCCACCAAATCCGCGTGCACATGGCGCACCTCGGCCATCCCGTTCTCGGGGACCGGGTCTACGGCGGGACGCGCGCCCAGAAGGGCGGGCCCTGGCCGCGCCAGATGCTGCACGCCGAGACGCTGTCCCTCGTGCACCCGGAAACGGGAAACCCCCTGACGTTTACGGTGCCGCCTCCCGCGGACATGCAGGAGGCGATCGCACTGCTGCGCGGGAAAAAGGGCTGAGCATCGGAGGGCAACACCTGAGTAGCTAAGAAATCAAATCCTTCTCAAGCTGGCAAGCAATTATTACCGCGAAGCCGCGAAGGACGCAAAGGAAGTCCTGTTTTCTTGGTTTTAAAACCGAAAGAATTTAGCTTTCCTTCGCGGCCTTCTCCGTCCCGCATCGAAAATCATCGGAAACGGAGCGGGGAGCGCCTTGGCGGTTCCAAGGTTTTGTTCCGGCTTGTCCGGGTTAGGCCGCGGTATCGGAGCGGGACGATTAGGCCGATGGCGATCTTCGTGCGATCATGGCATCGTATCGTGCCGGTACGGGGAAACGCATGATGCAGATGGATTTGTGCAAGAGTGGTGAGCACGATTATGATTACCTCATCATTGGATCGGGATTCGGGGGAGCCGTGTCCGCACTCCGGCTCGCGGAGAAAGGCTATCGCGTCCTCGTGCTCGAAAAAGGCAAACGTCTTACGGAAAAGGACTTCCCGCGCACGAACTGGAACCTCAAACGATGGCTCTGGTTTCCCGTACTCAGATTTTTCGGTTTTTTCAAGCTTACCCCCTTTCGTCACATTACCGTCATGTCCGGGGTCGGTGTGGGCGGTGGATCGCTCGTCTATGCGAACACGCTTCCAAAACCCAAGCCGGATTTCTTTCGCGCAAAGAGCTGGGCGCATCTTGCCGATTGGGAATCCGAGCTGCAGGAGTTCTATCCGCTCGCCCTCAAGATGCTCGGCGCCTCGCCGTGTCCGCGGCTCGAGACCGGCGACCGGGCGCTCAAAATCCTTGCGGAACAGCTCGGCAGAAGCGAGCACTTCGAGTCCGTGAATGCGGCCGTGTTTTTCGGCGAACCCGAACGGACCGTTGCCGATCCCTACTTCAACGGCAAAGGACCGAGCCGCACGGGGTGCGTGTTCTGCGGCGCATGCATGATCGGCTGTCGCCATAATGCCAAGAACACGCTGGACAAGAACTATCTCCACCTCGCCGAACAGCTCGGCGTCACGATCCAGCCGGAATCGGAAGTCTGCGATGTCGCTCCGACGGGCGCACAGGACGGATCGGAGGGGTATCGCGTCAGATGGAGAAGTTCGACCTCGCTGTTCAAATCATCCGGCACGTATTCGTGCAAAGGCATCGTGTTCAGCGGCGGCGTGCTCGGCACGGTTCCGCTGCTCCTGAAATTGAAGCGGACGTCGCTGCCGCTCCTGTCCGACCGGGTCGGGTCGGCTGTGCGCACGAATTCCGAAAGCCTGATCGCAGTCACCGCGCTGGATCGGGAAACGGTCTTTTCGGACGGCGTCGCGATCAGCTCGATCCTGCGCACGGACGAACACAGCCACCTGGAACCGGTTCGGTATCCCGCGGGCTCGGGTTTCTGGCGCTGGTACGGACTGCCCATGGCGCTCGGTAAAAATGTCTTCGTACGGCTCGGGCGAGCAATCCTCGATCTTGTCCGCCATCCGGTCGCCTATCTGAAGATCTACTGCACGGACGATTGGGCGAAGCGGACGCAGATCCTGCTGTATATGCGGACACTCGACAGCACACTGCGGTTTTCCGAAGGGATGTTCGGCATGAAAACAGCGAGTGAGGCCGGGGCGCTCCCCACGCCGTTCATGCCTGAGGCAAAAATCCTTGCGGACCAGTATGCAGCCATCGTGCGCGGTAAGCCGCGCGTGCTCCTTATGGAGACGATGCTGGGCATCCCGACCACGGCGCATATCCTGGGCGGCGCGGTCATGGGGCGGGATCGCTCCGAGGGAGTTATCGACAAAGACAATCGCGTATTCGGATACCGGAACATGTACATCTGCGACGGATCGACGATCTCGGCGAACCCGGGGGTGAATCCGTCGCTCACGATCGCGGCGCTCAGCGAGCGGGCAATGAGCAGGATCGAGCCATGGTCGGCGCCGGGCAGTGACGTGTCCGCCGGGAGGGGGCGATGAGTGTCCATTCCGTTGAAACAGAAAGTTCTTCGGGGAATGCGTTCTCGCAGGAAACCGCAGTGCTGCGCGTAAGCACCCGGGTCGAACTCGACCGGGCAGTCGAGAGAGTTCGGAAGGGCGCGAAAGTCTTCGCCCGGCTTTCGATCGACGAACGGATCGAACTCGTCCGCTCCATGCAACGGGGGTATCTGCGCATAGCCGAGCGGAGCGTGGCCCTGGCCTGCGAGGCGAAGGGGATAACACCCGGCACGCCGCAGGAGGGCGAAGAATGGGCCACCGGCCCCTGGGGGATCGTGCGCCACCTCCGGCTCATTGCCGAGCAGCTCGCCTGGATCAAAAAGACGGGCACGACGCGCATCGGGAAGACAGGGACCACGCAGGACGGGAGGCTGACCGTTCGGCTGTTTCCTGCAGGGATGAGGGATGCGCTGCTCTTTCCGGGCGTGCGCATCGACGCGCATCTCCAGAATGGCATGACGCGCGAGTCGCTCGATGCGTCCCGGGCGCGATTCTACAGACAGCCGCAGCACGACGGCTGTGTCGTCCTGGTGCTCGGCGGCGGCAACCTCGCGATGATCCCGGTCGTGGATGTGATCACCAAGATGTTCAACGAAGGCAAGGCCTGCATCCTCAAGATGAGCCCGGTAAACGCCTATCTCGGCCCGTTGATCGAGGATGCCTTTGGCGCGGCGATCGAGCGCGGATTTCTCGCCGTCGTGTACGGCGGCGCTGCCGAAGGCGGCTCTCTTCTTCGTCATGATGGTGTCGACGAGGTCCATATCACCGGATCGGACAAGAGCCTTGATGCGATCGTCTGGGGACCTCCCGGGCCGGAACGGGAAAGGCGCAAGAAGGACAACGCCCCCCTGCTGACGAGGAAGATCACCTCCGAACTCGGAAACGTGTCCCCGATTCTGGTTGTGCCGGGTCCGTACAGCGCGAAGCAACTCCGCGCCATGGCGGAGGATATCGCGGGGGACTTCACGATGAATGCGTCGTTCCTCTGCTGTGCGGCAAAGATCGTGGTCGTGCCCCGGGGCTGGGATAAGCGCAATGCGTTTCTCGATCTCCTTGCCGACCTTCTGAGAACAGTGCCTGCAAGAAAGGCCTACTATCCGGGGACTGTCGAACGGTACGAAGCGCTGCTGCGCAGTCGCGAGAATATACGGTATCTCGGGGAGGCCGGTCCGGGCACACTTCCCTGGGCCATTGTCGCGGATGCTGATCCGGAACAGATGAACGATCCGCTGTTCACGGAGGAATCGTTCTGCCCGGTGCTGGGAGAGACGGCGGTGGGGAGCACGGACCCCGTGGATTTTCTGGATAAGGCCGTGGATTTTGCGAACAAAAGGCTGTGGGGTACCTTGTCCGCAACCCTGGTCGTGCATCCGAAGGTTGCGCGGGATCAGCGGGCTTCCGGTGCGGTGGAGCGTGCAATCTCCCGGCTCCGGTACGGCACGGTCTGCGTGAACGCCTTCCCCGGCATATCGTTCGCCCTCGGAAATCCGCCCTGGGGCGCCTATCCCGGCTCCTCGCTCGGTGATATCCAGAGCGGACAGGGGTGGGTGCACAACACAGCCATGCTCGAAGGCGTCGAGAAGGTCGTTGCCCGTTTTCCCCTGACGCCTTTCCCAAAGCCGGCATATTACCCGAGCCACCGCACAGCGCATACGCTGATGCGGCGTATGATCGCGCTCGAGGAAAGAGGGAGTTGGCTGCACATCCCGGGAGTCGTGGCTGCAGCGATGCGGGGATGAGTGCGTATCCGGAAAGGCGCTCAGAGGCGCTGCGCTGCGGTTCCGGCCCGGAGCTGGCCGCAGGCAGCTTGGACCCCGCGGCCCCGGCTGTTCCGGACCACGGTCACGAACCCGTTCTGGACGAGCAGGTCGCGCAGGACGAAGGCCGTCCGTTCCTCGGGCCGCTCGAATGAGCAGCCGGGGAAGGGGTTGAAGAGCAGGAGGTTGATCATGCAGGGCAGGTCCTGGAGCAGGTCCATCAGCCGTTGACCGTCGGCGAGGGAGTCGTTCAGCCCCTTGAAGAGTACTTATTCAATGGTGACGGTCCTTCCGGTCGTGGCCGTATAGTGCCGTAGGGCATCCAGGAGTCGAGTGATCGGGTAGGTGTGGTTCACGGGCATGATCCGGTCGCGCACCGCGTCAGTGGTCGCGTTCAAAGAAACGGCCAGGCTCACGTCGATGCCCTCGTCGGCGAGCCGTTCGATCCGGGGCGCGATGCCGCAGGTCGAGACCGTGACCTTCCGGGGAGAGAATCCCATCCCATCGCGGTCCGTCGCGATCGCGATGAAGGACTTCACGGCATCGTAATTGGCGAGGGGCTCGCCGGTGCCCATCAACACCAGGTTGCTGATCGACTGCCCATCGGTACACCGTTCGGCCGCGAAGACCTGGTTTACCATCTCTGCAACGGTGAGGTTGCGCACCAGATTGCCCGCACCGGTCAGGCAGAACCCGCAGCCCGAGGCGCAGCCCACCTGGGACGAGACGCAGAGCGTGAGCCGCCCCGCCGGCCCCGGGATCAGGACACCCTCCACCGTATTGCCGTCCCCAAGCCGGTAGAGCAGCTTGCCGGTTCCGTCGTCGTCGTGGCCGCCCGAGGCGGCGTCGATCCGGGATATTCCCGCATGCAGCCGCAGGGACTCCCGGAAGGGGCGGTTCAGGTCCGTCATGGCATCGAAGGCTTCTGCCCGTTTGCGATAGAGCCAGACGGCCACGCGCCTCCCCTGGCCGGGGCGCTGACCGAGGCGGTCTTCGCAGAAACGGTCTATCTCCGCCGGGGTGAGTCCTTTCAGGTCGATATGATCGTTCTCGAAATCATTCATGGCGCGAATGCTGATTCTAATCCCCGCCGGAAGCGAATGCAAGGGCTTTCGCCCTGCCGCGTTGTTGACAGTGCAGTGCCGAATGTGCTATGAATCGTGCCTATGAAGGCGCTCCTGCAACGGGTAGCGGCGGCAAAGGTCGAGGTGGACGGCCGTATTGTCGGCGAGATCAACAGAGGGATCCTGGTTTTCCTCTGCGCCGTGCGCGGAGACCAGGACGCCGATCTCGAATACCTCGTCCGGAAGGTGGCCCAGCTCCGGATCTTCAGCGACGACGAGGGCAGGATGAACCGTTCGGTTGCCGAGGTGGGGGGCGCAGCGCTCGTGGTCCCGCAGTTCACGCTTGCGGCCGCAACCCGGAAAGGCAACCGGCCGTCCTTCATCGAGGCCGAGGAGCCGGGACGGGCCGAGATCCTGTACGAATCGTTCGTGCAGCGGCTGACCGCGCTGGGTATTCCGGTTCGGACCGGTATTTTTTCGGCTTCCATGGCCGTATCGCTTACGAACGACGGGCCGGTGACGATCCTGCTCGACTCCCGGGAGGCATGATCAAATGCGGTCCTGTCCCGGAAAACTGTCCTTGACAAGCGACCGTTTTCTCCCTATTATTACGGGTCTTCGCGACCTACACCTCGTTGTTATCTCGGGCCGAAGTGGTGGAACTGGTAGACGCGCTGCGTTCAGGGCGCAGTGGGAGCAATCCCGTGGGGGTTCGAGTCCCCCCTTCGGCACCATCGTACGCGGGCATCCGGTCAGGGGAATGCAGACCGGAAGCCTCTCCTCCAGCATGCGGAACATACTGCTCATAACCGTAACAATGCTGCTTGTTCTTGCCGGATGCGCGCCGAAGAAAGCGCCCTTCAATCTTGCCACGTCGCTCCAGGACGCCGAGAGCGATATGCAGCATGAGGACTTCGCAGCAGCGCGCAAGGAGTACGAGCGCATCCAGGAGAAGTCGCCGGAGAAGGCATACGACGCGGCGATCATGCTCCGCATCGCGGACACCTATTTCGGCGAGGAGAAGTATGCCGAGGCGCTCGTGGAGTACCGGAACTTCCTGAACTACCATCCCGCGAACAAGGACGCGCCCTACGCCCAGTTCCAGATCGGGCTCTGTAGCTTCAAGCAGCTCACGACGATCGACCGCGATCCCACGCCGGCATCCACGACCATCACCGAGATGCAGAAGCTCCTGGACACCTATCCGAACAGCGGCTACGAGGACGAAGCGAAACGATATATCGCGATCTGCCGCAACTGGCTTGCCGATTATGAGCTGTACGTTGCGCGCTTCTATTTCAAGAAAGACTCCTACCGCGCGGCCGCGGGGAGGTGCGATACGCTTCTTACCGATTACCCCGGCTCGCGCGCTGAAAAGAATGCGCTCTATCTGTGCGGGGAGGCCTACCGAGACTACGGAGAGATTGCCCGTGCCCGAGACGCCTTCGATACCTTGGCGCACAAATACCCTGCCATGCAGAAAAAGGCCCAGGCCGGCCTCGCAACGCTCCCTGCGCCATGAAATTCTATCCCCTTTTCCTTGATCTGCGCAGCCGCGCCTGCCTGGTCGTGGGCGGCGGCTCTGTGGCGGAGCGGAAGGTCCGCTCCCTCTTGGCCGCAGAGGCGGCGGTATCCGTGGTCAGCCCCGCCCTGACCGCGGGGCTCGATGCCCTCGCTGCGGACAATGCGATAGCCTATCGGAACAAGGAGTTTGCGGAAGAAGATCTCGGCAATGCCTTCCTGGTGATCGCGGCAACGGACTCGCCCGCCGTGAACGTTCAGGTGGCTGCTGCGTGCCGTGAACGCGGCGTCCTGGTGAATGTGGCAGCACCGCCCGAGGCGAGCGACTGCATCGTGCCATCGGTACTGGAGCGCGGCGAGCTCCAGATCGCCATATCTACGGGCGGATCCGGGCCTGCGCTTGCGAAGAAGGTACGACTGGAGCTGGAAGCGCAGTTTGGACCGGAGTGGGAGCGCTTTCTCCTGGCGCTCGGCCGCATCCGGAAGCGTATCCTCGCGGAGATCCCGCAAGAGGAGAAGCGGCGATCGCTATTCCAGGCGCTCGCCGATTCCGAGGCCCTGGTGCTGTTCCGGCAGGGAAAGGACCACGAGGCGGAGCTGCTCATGCAAAAGATCGCGGGGCTGGGACCTGGCCCAACCCCGCATTCGGGTTAGGGGACCTGTCGAAGGGTTCGGTCGATCCATGCCTCCAGATCGCGCTGGTCCGCAGGGGCGCCGTCCAAGCGGGCAAGTTGCCTTCCGTTCCGATAGAGGATGAAGGTGGGCGTGGCCCGGACGTCGAACCGGCGTGCAAGGGCGGGCTCGGCGTCCACATCGATTGTGACGACCTTGAGCGCGCCGGCCCTCCGGTGCGCCAGGTCGGCCACCACGGGCCCGATGACGCGGCAGTAACCGCACCACCGGGCCTGGAATTCCGCGAGCAACGCCTCGGGCCATGCGGAGAGGATCTGGTCGTAGTTCGCCGTCGCGCCGACAACCGGCGCGGAGGGGTACGCGAGCGGGCTTTTGCACTGGCCGCAACGGGGACTCGCCCCCAGCCGCTCTGCGGGCACGCGGTTCAGCGTTCCGCAGGAATTGCAGCGCACCATGACCGATGCATTCGGCATGCTGCTCCGCCCCCTTATGCTTCCGCAGCGACCGCGATCTTGCGCGTCTGGGCGAGCGCGGCCTTGGGCAGGATAAGGCGCAGGACGCCGTTCTTCATAGTCGCTCGGATCCGCTCCTTGTCGACCTCGTCCGAGAGCGTAAAGGAGCGCTGGTAATCGCCGATCCCGTATTCCGAATAGGCGAGCCGGAAGTGCTCCGGTCCCTCCGCCGCCACCCGTCCGTTGATGGTGAGTACGTTCTTTTCGAGCGCGATGTCGATCGATGATTCATCGACGCCCGGGAGATCGGCCGTCACAATGATATCATCCTTGCGTTCGAGGATGTCCACGTCCGGGGTGAAGACCTTCTGCGGCCGCGTACGCTCCACGCCCTCGGGGGTGTCCGCTTCTTTTTTCGTCAGTTCCCGTTTCGCTTCCATGGTCGATCTTCCTCCTTACCTATTCGAACTTGACCGCGATCTTGCGGGGTTTTTCCGCCGCTGCCCGGGGCAGGGTCAGGAACAGCACCCCCTTGGCGAACCGCGCTTCGACCTTGTCCGCTTCGATGGTGTAGGGCAGGTCGATGGACCTGCTGAACCGCCCGCACCACCGCTCGCGCCGATGATACTGCTCGTCGGCGCCTGCATCCTCGGATTTCCGTTCGCCCCGGATCGTCGCGGTCTTTCCCGTGACGGAGATCTCGACATTGGCCGGATCGAAGCCGGGAAGCTCCGCAGTCACGATCGCTCCGTCCCCGTCGGTCCAGATATTGATCAAGGGAAATTCACCGGGCTGCGGGGCGATCCCTCGCGAGGCCGCGCGGTTCAGCTCATGGAGTGCGCGCCAGGGATCGAGTACGCCGAACCTGTCCAGATTCGTCCAAAGCATTTGAAGGTACCTCCTTGTACTATGAATTAGCACTCAATAATGGAGAGTGCTAATTCATATATTTACCAGAAAATGATAAAAAGTCAAGTGATGGGGGTGATAGGGGTGTTTCCAGTTAACTTTATGTTTTTAAATAAAATTTATCATAATGACCAAATCGTTTCGTGATAATCAGAGGCACAAAAGTATAGAGCAACTAAATTTGCGAATAGCTCTTATTTAAGGATATATTTGTAACTGCCAGGCAGAATAATTTCATAAATCTAAAGTTGTATATGTGAAAAGTACCATAAGTGTGCGAAATAAAACGAACAAATTGAGTCCGAAAGTCGAAAAAAAGATGCTTTTCCTGTGAAATATTGATATACTTAGGAGCAACTTCCTAAAGCGCCAACGCTTCGTCAGCCGGCAGCATAACGGCTGCGGGAGAGGAGAGCAACGTAATGAGAATCACCTGTTGGGGCGCCCGGGGATCTATTCCTGTTTCCGGCCAGGAGTACGTCAAATACGGCGGGGATACGACCTGCATCGAGGTCCGGAGCAATTCCGGGGACATTGTGATCATCGACGCCGGTTCGGGCATCCGGAAGCTCGGGATCAAGCTGCTCGCTGCCGGAGAGCGCGCCTATACCATGCTGTTCACCCATGCCCACTGGGACCATCTGTTGGGGTTTCCTTTCTTCAAGCCGATCTACCTGCCGGGGACCAAGATTACGATGTACGGCTGCCCCTTTGCCCAGCAGTCCATCAAGGAGATCATTTCCAAGTCCATGGCCGCACCCTACTTTCCCGTAGACTTCCATCAACTGCAGGCGGAGATCGCCTTTTCAGGCGTGTGTAACGATGCATTCGAGGTCGGAACGCTCCGGATAACCCCCATTCGCCTGAGCCACCCCAATCAGGGGCTGGGCTATAAGTTTACGGAGGCCGGGAAGAGCTTCGTGTTCCTGACCGACAACGAGCTGACGCACGTTCATCCCGGCGGCTGCGCCTACGAGGAATATCTGCGGTTTTGCGAAGGCGCCGATCTGCTTGTTCACGATGCCGAGTACACGGAGGCGCAGTACGCCTCGACCAAGGGGTGGGGACATTCGGTCTATACGGACGCTCTGCGCCTGGCGCTCGAGGCGGGGGTGGGCCAGTTCGAACTGTTCCACCATAACCAGGAGCGTGCTGACCAGGACCTGGACCGCATCGTGGAAGATTGCCGGCGACGGGCAGCCGAGAGCGGATCAAAGCTGCGCGTCTTCGGATTCGCCGCGGGGGAGGAGATCGTTGTGTGACAGGCCGGCATTCGGCGGAAACGGGCCCTGAATAAAATCTTGCAGTCCGGCCCGGAGACTGGTAATATATACATAACGTCGGCCGTCGGCCGGCGCGTTTTTTTCTCGTTACGAACGGTAAGGAGGCGGTACGGAATGGTCAGCTTGACGGAGAGTGCGGTGAGTAAGTTCAAAGAGGTAGTTGCCCAACAGGGCACGGAGGGCGACGGCGTGCGCATCTTCGCCGTCCCCGGCGGCTGAAGCCCCTCCTTGGCTATGGACATAGCCAAAGCAGCCCAACAGGGCGATACGACCCTCGACATCCAGGGGCTGAAAGTATTCCTGGAGGAGCGGGCGAACAGCATGCTCATGAACACCAACATCGATTTCCAGGAGAACCAGGGCTTCGTGCTGACCGGCATGCAGCCGAGTTCCTGCGGATCTTCATGCAGCAGTTGCTAAGGGCAATGCCAACTCTGATCGCGAAATACCGCTACCTCCCCCGGGAGGCGGCGGTTTTTTTTGGCGCGCGAACACAGTGCCGGGACTGCAGGGAGCCGCGATGAAAGGACCTGCTCCGACGAGAACACGCGGCAGGGCTGAGCCGGATCATCCCATCCTGCTCGTGGCAAATGCGCAGGGGGAGATCTACGATGATCCCCGGTACAGTGCCGGCGGGATGGCGGGCGGGGACTTCCTGCCGCTCACCCCGGACGAGCTGATCCCATTGCCGGAAGGGAGCAAGCTGTTCTTCATCCCGAAGGGAAGGCCGATCGGGTTCAACGCACGCGGCGGGGCCGTGGTGGTCGACGGCGTCTTTGCCGTATCCGCCTTTCTCCCGCCCGGGTTCACCAGGATATTGCTCCCCGCCTACGAGGAGATCCGGCAGGACCCGATCCTCCCCTTGTGGTCCTACACCGCCGTTGCCTGGTTTCGTGGCGCCTTCCATGCCGCGGCGACCCGGGTCGCCTGGATGAAGAAGGCCGATCCGCTCCTCCACGATGATGCCGTGATCGCGCCCCGAGTACGCGCGGTACTCGCCCGACACAGGAAAAACCGGCTTCTCCACCACCTCGAAAAGTGCGCACTCTTCTACCACTGTTTTGCGGCAAAGAACCTCTTCGCCGGCCGGTGGGAGGCGCCACTTCCCACGTCGCCCGCGTGCAACGCGCGGTGCATCGGATGTCTCTCCCTTCAGGAAGGCGAATGCCCGGCATCGCAGGACCGGATCGGCTTCGTGCCGACTCCGCAGGAGATCGCGGAAGCGGGGGCACCGCACCTGGCCACTGCGGAAGACGCCATCGTGAGCTTCGGCCAGGGGTGCGAGGGGGAGCCGCTGCTCCAGGCCGAGACGCTGGAGCAGGCGATACGCCTGATGCGGAAGGAAACCGGTCGCGGGATCGTGAATCTGAACACGAATGGATTCTCCGCCGAGCGGATCCGTGCTCTGCGGGATGCGGGGCTGGACAGCATCCGGATCAGCATGAATTCACCTGACGAAACGCGGTATATTCAATACTACCGGCCGCGGGGGTATGGATACGGCGATGTGCGGCATGCGGTGCGGACCGCGAAAGAGATCGGTCTCTTTACGAGCATCAATTATCTCATCTTTCCCGGCTATACGGATCGCGAGGAAGAGGTGACGGCCTTGACGGCCTTCCTCGCAGAGACGGGAGTCGACCAGGTGCAGATGCGCAATCTTTCGATCGACCCCGCGCTCTATCTCGCTGCGGTGGCCAGACCCCAGGGCCGGGCGATCGGCGTAAGGAACCTGATCACGCTGCTTCGGGAAAAGTTCCCACAGCTCGTGATCGGCTATTTCAATCTTCCGGCATCGGACATCAGTGCAAGCCGTGCACCCGTCGAGCGACGCGGCCGACAGACTCCCGCCATGGTTGCTGACCGCGATCGCAGAAAGGATGGTCTATGAACATCAGTACTGCGGGATCGCTCCTGAACTCAAAAGCACTCCTCGATCCGGGGTCGCTCCTGAAGCAATCGGGATCCCTCACCGGCTCCGGCTCTCTCTTCAGCACGTCTTCGCTCCTCTGGGGCCTCCTCTTCGGCGCGATCGGGGCCATGTACTTCATCTACGGCAAGAAACAGCAGCGGACCGTTCCGCTCCTCTCCGGCATTGCTCTCTGCGTCTTCCCCTACTTCGTAACGAATTCCTGGATCATGGCGATTGTCGGCATTCTCCTCATCGCGCTGCCGTTCGTGATACGAAGCTGAAACGACGGACGGGAGGGAGCGCGTGCCGTCGAAGAGTCGCGTCGCCGTGGGCTTAATGTGCGCCCGCGGGCGGCCCCCCGGCAGTAATGCGCGCCGGCTTCATGAGCAGGACGAGCGGCAGGACGCAGAGGATGAGGACACAGATCATGAGGAAGGAATCCGTAAAGGCGAGGGTCATGGACTGACGGATCAGCTCCCGGTACAGGAGACCGTTTGCGCCTGCAGACGAGATTCCATGGGAGCCCAGCGACTCGGCGATCCGGCTGTGGTAGATCTGGTAGGCGGGCTCGAACTGCGAGAGATGTCCCACGAGCCGGTTCTGGTGAAACTGCGCACGGCGTTCAAGCATCGTGGTCGTGAAGGCGATGCCCACGCTGCCCCCCAAGTTTCGCAGCAGGTTGTAGATCGATGTTGCCTCGGTCATGTGCTCCTTCGGAATGTGCGAGAGCGTCAGCGTCGTCAGCGGGATGAACGTCATGCCCATGCCGAAGCCGAGGACGACGCGCGGCCAGACGAAGGTCCAGAAATCCGTGGTCAGATTGAACTGGGACATCATATAGGTGCTGACCGCGCAGATCGTGATGCCCAGCACGAGAAACACCTTGGGCTTGACCGGTCTGCCCATGAATTTTCCGACGAGCGGCATGGACACGAGGGTCGCGATCCCCCCGGGGCCGAGCACGAGCCCCGCATAGAACGACGTATATCCCATCATCATCTGGAGAAAGATCGGCAGCAGCACGATGCTGCCGAAGAGGTTCAGGAACACGAAGAACATGACCGTCGAGCCGCTCGTGAAGGTCCGGTCCTTGAACAGGTGCAGGTTCACGATGGGGGCGTCCGTGTAGTGCTCGTTGATCGCGAGAAGCACGAGGGTGATCGCGGCAATGATGCCGAATGCGAGGATCACATGGGAGCTGAACCAGTCGTCGTGCTCGCCCTTGTCCAGCAGGAACTGGAGCGAGCCGAGCCCCACGGCGAGGAACAAAAGCCCCCAGTAGTCGATCTTCATCTTCTGGCGCTGCATGTACGGCGGGTCCTGGATCACCAGGATGTTCATGATGATCGCGACGATGCCGATCGGGATGTTGATGTAGAAGATCCAGCGCCAGGACAGGGTGTCCGTGATCCAGCCGCCGAGCAGGGGACCGACGATCGGGCCGAACATGGTGCCCAGGCCGAAGATCGCCATGGCCTGACCGTGTTTTTCGCGTGGAAAGCTCTCGAGCAGGATGGACTGGCTGATCGGGACCAGCCCGCCGCCGCCCATCCCTTGCAAGATTCGAAAGAACACCAGGCTCGCGAGGCTCCAGGAGGAGCCGCACATGAAGGAGCTGAAGGTGAAGAGGGCGATGGACGAGACCTGGTAGTTCTTCCTGCCGATCAGGCGCGCCAGCCATCCGGCCATGGGGATGACGATGGCGTTGGAGACGAGGTAGGCCGTGATGGTCCAGGTGGCCTCATCGTAGCCGGCTGAAAGCGATCCCCGAATGTGATCGAGCGATACGTTCACGACGGAGGTATCGATGATCTCGATCAGCGTGGGCAGCATGACCGTGATGGCGATCAGGGTACGGCTCGACGTCTTGTGCTGCAGGGTCATCGGGCGATTACCGTCGGAACCACGGACATGCCGACGCGGAAGCGATGGCTGCTATTCGTCCCCCGCGCGAAGGTGATCTTAACCGGGATGCGCTGCACCACTTTGACGTAGTTTCCCGTTGCGTTCTCGGGCGGGAAGAGCGAAAACGACACGCCCGTACCGGCCATGATGCTGTTTACGATCCCGGGATAGACCCTGCCCGGGAAGGCGTCGACCCGGATGTCCACTTCCTGTCCCGGTCGAATGTTCGTCATCTGGGTCTCCTTGAAGTTCGCAACGACCCAGAGGTTCTCCAGTTCCACCAGCGCCATGAGCGGCTGACCGGTTTGGACGCGATTGCCGGTCTGGACGCTCTTGCGGGTCACGTAGCCGTCCGACGGCGCGACGATGGTTGTATAGCCCAGGTCGAGTTGCGCCTGGCGAAGATGCGCCTCGGCGAGCTTCACCTGCGCGTTCGCGCTGTCTTAGGCGGCGACGGCCCTGTCGAGGCGGTCCGCCGAATTGGCCTCGCGCTGGAAGAGCGCGCGCGCACGCCGCAATTCGCTCTCGGCGAGATGGAGGGAGGACCGCTGGAGATCCAGGGTCGCCTGCGCAGCCGCGACGCGGGTCTGGTAATCCGCGGGATCCAGCTCGACCAGCACGTCCCCTTTCTTGACCTCCTGGTTGTCCGCCACCGGAACGGCCATAACGGTACCGTTGACCCGCGCGGCGATGGTATGGATGTTCCCTTCGATGAAGGCGTCGTCGGTCGAGACGTGCGTTTCCAGATAGTGCGCGTAGAACCCGCCGATGATGAGACCGATCAGGACGACAGTCCCGACGATCAGGAACGCCCTCTTCTTTTTGTTGCCGTTGCCTGCCTGTCCTTCTGCCATGGCATCTCCTCGCTGTCTGTTCATTTCCCTTATTCCCAGTCCTTATTGCGATCGCTGCTGCATCATTTCCCGTAGAGCGCCAACAGATCTGCACCGGTTGCATCGAGCAGCGTCGCCTCCGCGCGCTGGACCCCGTACTTTGCCTTCCAGGAATTCGATTCTGCCGTGGTCAGGAGCGCGACCGCGTCGAGCACCTCGGTAGGGGTCCCGACCCCCTGTTGATACCGGAGCTGCAGGAGACGCAGATTCTCCTGCGCCTGTGCCACCGCGGTCTTGGCAACGTCCACCATTTGCCGGGAGCTCTGCAGGTCGAGATAGGCCTGCTTCACGTTCAGGCGGACCCCATCAAGGGTTTTCTGCTGTTCAATAAGAAGCGCCTGCAGTTTTGCGGCCTCCATGTCGATGCGTGCTGCGCTGCCGCCGCCGGAGAATAGATTCATGGTCACGCCGGCGACCAGGGACCAGTTGTCCTGATAGACCATGTACCGGTTCTCGTCGTATTCATATCCGCCCGAAAGATAGAGGCGCGGCAGGTATTCGGCGCGGGTCGAGCTGATGCGCTCCCGCTGGGCGGCGATCGCAGCGTCGAGCTCCTGCAGCCGTGAACTCGAAGCTTCTGCGTTCGTCCAGGCCTCTTCCAAGGTCATGCCGGCCGCAGGGCTTACCTGTACCTCCTCCGGCTGTACCGGATCGTTCAAAGGACGAAGCAGCAGGCTGTTGATCCGCGACTCCTGCAGTGATTGGGCGTTTTCAGCAGAAAGCAGACGCTGGCGTGCGTCCGCGAGCGTGACCTCTGCCTGGAGCGTTTCGTTGCGCGTAGCGACGCCCGCCGCGAGACGCGCCTCCGCATCCCGATCATGGGCCTCGTATCGTTTTACTTCCTCCTGCTCCACCTGCAGCAGCTTGTTCGATTCGAGAAGATTAAGGTATGCAATGATGAAGCCGAGGACCGCCTTCCCGCGCGCACGATGCGCTGCGATCTCCCGCGACTGCAGATCGTACTGCGCAGCGCTGATCGATGAACCCGTCTTGCCGAAATCATACAAAAGCTGGGTGGCCTGCACGCCGTAGACCGTAAAATGGTCCTGGGAGGTCGGCACGGTCTGGGGCCCGAACTTCGCCTCCGGCTGATTCTGGAGCCATGTCTCCTGGCCGTACAGATCAATCGACGGCAGCCAGCGTGCCCGCGCCAAGGAAACGGCCGATTGCGCCTGGTCCCGATCGGAACGGGCGATCTGGACGTCCCGGCCGTTCGCGGCGACAAAACGAAGTCCCTCCGCGAGAGTGAGGGCCCGGGCGGCGAGCGGCGTCTGCAAAAAGACGCAGAGCAATATGAGCGAGATCGTGCGAGCCTGTTTCATGATGGTACTGTTTTCCTCCGTCAGGCAAGCTCCCGGGCACGCATGCTGCCTTGCGTGTCCGGAGCGGATGGAGACACGGTTGCACGTGTCGTGTTGATGCGCCGACGAGCGCGAGAAACCAACCCGAAAATGTAAGTGCGTACTATACTACACAAAAAAAGGGGAAAAGGAAAGAGGTATTTTGTGCGGCCGGTTTTCCGCTTGTTTTTCGAAAACGAATGTAGTAAGGAATACCGAACGCACGATCGCTACGTCGCGGTCCTGCCGGGAAGGCGCAGCGACACGGGGAAAGGCGTATTACATGAAAAAATTGCTCATGGCGGCCGCTGCGCTTGTTGTGCTCGCCGCTTGTGCGCGTCCGCCGGTCGAGATCACGAAGCCGGAAGATGCCCTCACGCAGGTTTCGCCCTGGGGGGGCGTTGCGCAGGGCGATGACGGCGGATTCAAAGACATCGCTGCGGCGGCACGGAACAGCCTTGCGTACTATCAGAGGCTCCCTCCCGGCACGGTCTTCTCCTTCGGCACCGACAAAGAGACGGCGCTCGATATGATCGTGACGCTCCAGAATTTCCTGCTGATCATCGAAAACAACTCACTCGACATCAATCAGAAGATCGCACTGATCAACCGGGATTTTCGCTTCTATCGCTCTGTGGGCTCCGACGGCGCCGGGCGGGTGCTGTTCACGGGATACTACGAGCCGGTCCTGTCGTGCCGCCTCACGCGGGACGCGACCTATCGCTACCCGCTCTATCGGAAGCCCGACGACCTCCTCGAAATCGACCTCTCGGCATTCGGCAACGGATTTCCGCGGAACCGGCTTTTTGGAAGGCTCGTTGGCAAGAAGGTGGTCCCCTACTACAGCAGGGAGGAGATCGACCAGAAAAATGCCCTTGCGGGCAAAGGCCTGGAACTCCTGTGGTGCTCCGATCCCGTGGCGATCTATCTGCTGCAGGTACAGGGTTCGGGAAAGGTGAACCTGGGAGGGGGGAACATGGCAAGCGTGCTGTATGACGGCCAGAACGGCTGGCCGTATCACAGCATCGGGAAGTACCTGATCGATCAGGGGGCGATCCCGCGGGACGAGATGTCGATGCAGGCGGTTCGGGACTATCTCCTCGCCCATCCCGAAACGATGAACGCCATCATGGACCAGAACCCGAGTTATGTGTTCTTCCGGGTGGACACCGGGCCGTCGGTGGGGAGCATCGGCACGGCGCTCACGCCCGGCCGGTCCATCGCCACGGACGGCACGCTCTTTCCCAAGGGCGCCCTGGCATACATTACGACGCAAAAGCCGATCATCGAGGATGGAACGATCACGGCGTGGCAGCCCTTTGGGCGTTTTGTCGTGAACCAGGATACCGGCGGCGCGATCAAGGGGCCGGGCCGGGTCGACCTCTTCTGCGGGCAGGGCGCGGACGCGGAACTGACGGCAGGGAATCTGCAAAATGAAGGCAAACTCTACTTCCTGATCTGGAAAAAGTCCGGGCCCGGGAAAGAATAAGTATGGACCGGACGGCCTCGGGCATGATGATTCGGTGGATCATTGCTCGGGCGTCGCGGTTGGCTCTCTCTCCGTATAGCACTCCAGGACCTCCTGGGTCGCCTTTTCGCGCGCCGATTCGGCGCTGAAACCCTTTTCGCGATACTCGACGTACACGTCGATGGCATGCCATGCTATTTTCCGCAAGGTCTGCACACGCCCTCCTTCCCATCCGGGCATCTCTTGCTCTCGCGCTGCGCGGAGACCATGTCAGGCAGGCAGTTCATTCGCCGGCGGCGACAGAAGCTGATCTGTCGTGACCGAGGCGGCAACGACGCGGTTCCTGCCTCCGCGTTTCGCGCGATAGAGCGCCTCGTCGGCGGCCTGGATGAGGGTGTCCAGGGTGGCGCCGTCCTCGGGGTAGCAGCTGACCCCCACGCTGATCGTGATCCTGCCGTTCGGCTGCATCGCCTCGTTCGGAAACTTGCACCAGTCCACCATCCCGCGGAGTCGCTCCGCAACGAGGAGTGCCTGATCCTTTTCTTCGGTTTCCAAAAGAAGAACGGCGAACTCCTCGCCCCCGTAACGGGCCACGATATCGCTTTCCTTGAAATTGTCGCGTAACAATTCCGCCAGTTTCTTTAACAGTACGTCGCCCTGGGGGTGGCCGTTCGTGTCGTTGTAGTGCTTGAAATGGTCCACGTCGATCATCAGCAGGCTGAGGCCGCGTCGATAGCGGCTTACGCGGACAAGCTCCGCTTGGAGCGCCTCCTTGAAATCGCGGTGATTCCGCAGCCCCGTGAGACCGTCGATTTTCGCCAGACGGATGGCACGTTCGTGTAACAGTGCATTCGCGACGGCAAGGCCGGCCGTATCGAGCAGCCGCATGGCCGATCCCATATCGACGTCGAACAGTTGTCGCCGGTGCGCGGGAACGCTGAGGGAAAAGACGCCGACCGGGGTGAAAAGCTCGCAGGCGCTGCATACGGCCATCTTGTCGCTGAAATTGCCGAACACCGCGCCCCGGCAATGGGTGCGTGCATGCTGCCAGCACCGGCGATCCTCCCTGCCGTAGGCATCACATTCCTGGTCCCGGCACTGAAAATATTCGTAGCACGGCTGCGGCGCTGCAGCCATGACCGGCAGGATCATACAATGCGCGGCATTTTGCAGCTCGCATGCCGTACGTTCGTAATCAGAGGTGCAGTACCGGCGGTCGAGCACCAGGGGGACACCCCGCAGCGTCGCTTCGGTAAAACTGTTCCGGTCAATGAGCGGAACGGTGATCTCTTGGCCGCCTTGCCGAAGCAGCAGTGTTCTGCGCCCCCGATCCAACGGCAGATAAACGCTCGTAGATGCATCGACAAGGGCGCCGAGTTCCTGCTCGAGAGTGGCGAGCACGTCCTGCAAACGAAGCGATGAGCGGAGGCGCTCCGAAAGCTTGTACAGCTTCAAGACCTCATTATTGCGTGCGTGGAGCTGGCGACTCAAGTACGTGACGAAATACGCCGTGAGCGCGATCGTGCCGAGGAAGGACATCCCGTAGAAAAGTGCGACCGTGCTGTCGGCAACAATGGGCTTGTGCCGAAAGATCTCGAAATGGGGAAGGACGCCGGCGTGCCGGAGCGACACGATGCCGGCCGGGAGCAGAAAGGCCATGGCGGCCAGGGCATAGGCCTGCCGCCATGGCAGGATGATGCCGCTGATCGCGACATGGAAAATAAAAAAGTAGAGGAACGGGCTGTCCCAATCCCCGGAAAAGTAGATCGCGGCCGCCAGGAGCAATTGGTCGATCACGATCTGTACGAGAGCCAGCCTGCCGAGGTCTTCCCGGGGTCTTCTGAGCCTCGTCCGGTAGGCAAGGTTGGCGAGTGAGGCGATACCCAGGATGACGTAGGCCGGGAGAAGGGAAAAGGAGAGCGCGGACAGCTCCCGCGCGATATGAGCGCCGGTGAAGACGCCGAGGATCGCGACCCAGCGGATGGTGACGAGCCACTGGAGGCGATGCAGCAAGACCTCTCTGTCGATCTCTCTGTGGTCCATGGTGGGAAAAAAGACCGCGAGTCTCCCTGTAAGAACGCGGCACGCACGTCTGGAGCCGTGCCGACAAGGGAAAATCCTGATTTTTCCGTGATTGGATTGTATCTATAGAATAAAACCGGCGAAACGTCAATCGCCGGTGCGGGGTATTTTCGGGGGAGGACGAAACCCGGGGAAGACCGGTCGCGCCCAAAACCACCCAGGAGCCGCGTGCGGTCCACCTGCCTTGACAAGCCCCGACGGAGGTCCTACACTTCCTGTAGGAAAAGCGTGTGAGGAGGAGGCGGCGGGATGGACAGCAAAGATCGCGAAGTACCGGTCAGCGAACTGCGGAGAATGACCGACCCCGCGGGACTGCCCTTCGAGACAACGACGGAACTGGAAGGCGCGGAGGAGGTGATCGGACAGGCACGCGCCGTCAAGGCGATTGATTTCGGCCTGGCGATCGGGAACCACGGTTACAACATCTATGTGGCGGGCGTCCCGGGCACCGGTCGGAACTCCATTGTCCGGTCTCTCGTGAAGCGCATCTCCGGGGGGCGTCCGGTCCCGGATGATTGGTGCTACATCAATAATTTTGCGGATCCCGATCGCCCTTGGGCCGTCCGGCTCGCTGCCGGAAAGGGGGGAGAGTTCCGGCGCGATATCGAGAAGTTCATCGAATTCATGCAGGCCGAGCTTCCGAAGGTCTTCGAATCGAAGGAGTATGAAGAACAGAAGACGGCAGTCATGGAAGAAGCAGAAAAGGCAAAGGAGGTCCTGTTCGCCGAGGCCGGCAGGCGGGCGCTCGATCTCGGGTTCCAGCTCACGATCACGCGTACCGGGATCGTCAAGGTCCCGCTGTGGAAGGGAAAGCCGCTGACGCCGCAGGAGCTGGAAGGGCTGGAAACGGACCAGCGGCACGAGCTGGAGGAGCACGAAAAACGCGTGGATACCGAGATCCGCGACTTTCTGGCCAAGGCGCGGCAGCTCGACAAAGAGGCCCACGAGAAGCTGCACGAGCTGAACCGTCGTATCGCGCACTTCGCCATGGGGCATCAGCTTGAAGACCTGAAGGAACGGTACAGTGCCTCTCCGCGCATCCCCCGCTTTCTGGACGAGGTCCAGGAGGATATCCTGAACAGTTTGCGCGAGTTCCTCGGCCAGACCCCCGAACTGCCCTTCCCTGTCGAGGGCATGGATAAGCACAGCTTTCTCGAGCGCTATCGCGTGAACCTCATCGTGGACAACGGCGAGGCCAAGGGCGCGCCAATGGTCGAGGAGGCGAATCCGACGTACAACAACCTCGTGGGACGCATCGAGCGCAAGGCGCGGTTCGGGGCATTCTACACCAACTTTGCGATGATCCGGGCCGGGTCCGTGCTCCAGGCGAACGGCGGTTACCTCCTGCTGAACGCCCTCGATGTGCTGCGCAGCCCGTTCTCCTGGGACGCCCTGAAGCGGATCATCAAGAAGAACGAGGTGAAGATCGAGGATGTGGCCGAGCTATACGGCTTGGCGACCGGCGGGATCAAGCCGGAGCCCATTCCGATCTCGCTCAAGATCATCATGCTCGGCAGTCCCTGGCTCTACTCCCTTCTGTATGCTTATGATGAGGATTTTCGCGACCTGTTCAAGGTCAAAGCAGACTTCGACACCCAGATGAAAAGCACCGACGAGGATGCGCTGCGCTATGCTCGCTTCATCGCGCAAATGGCGCAGAGCGAGGGCCTGCTGCCCTTTGATCGGACCGCGGCTGCGGGGGTGATCGATCATGCCGTCCGGCTCGGGGAGAAACAGGGCAAGCTGTCGCTCCGCTTCAGCGACCTGACGGACCTGGTGCGCGAGGCGTCGCACTGGGCGCGGATGGAGAACGCAGCGGTCGTGACCGTCGCCCATGTGGACAAGGCGCTCGAGGAAAAGGTCTTCCGGTCGAACCTGGTCGACGAGCGCATCCAGGAGCTGCTGAGCGACGGGACGATCATGGTGGATGTGACGGGTGCGACCGTCGGGCAGGTGAATGGTCTGGCGGTCTATGAAATCGGCGACTATCTCTTCGGCAAGCCGTCGCGCATCACCTCACGCGTCTATCTCGGCAAGGCCGGCGTGGTCGACATCGAACGCGAGGCAAAGCTCTCGGGACGCATCTATACCAAGGGCGTGCTGATCCTGGCGGGGTACCTGGGCGGCACGTACGCACGCGACAAGGCGCTCTCGGTTTCTGCCACCCTCGCCTTCGAGCAAAGCTACGGCGAGGTAGAGGGAGACAGCGCCACGACGGGAGAGCTCGTCGCGCTCCTTTCCGCGATCGCGGGCATTCCGGTACGGCAGGATACGGCCATCACCGGATCGATCAACCAGCAGGGCGAGATCCAGCCTATCGGCGGGGTAAACGAAAAGATCGAAGGGTTCTTCGCGGCCTGCAAGAACCGCGGCCTCACGGGGTCCCAAGGAGTGATCATTCCGCAGCGTAATGTGCAGAACCTGATGCTGAAAAAAGAGGTGGTCGAGGCGGTCAAGGCGGGGACCTTCCGGATCTACGCGGTCAGGACCGTGAACGAGGCGATCGAGATCCTGACCGGGCTACCTGCCGGCGAGCGCGCGGACGACGGGACCTGGCCCGAAGGGTCCTTCAGTTACCTCGTGGACAAGCGGCTGAAGGAGATGGCGAAGAAGCTGAAGGCGGACGATAAGAATGAGGAAAAGAAGGAAAAGAAAGAAGAGAACAACGACCAGCCGCCGCAAAAACCCCCTCCGCCGACGGGCGTCTCCTGACAGCATCCCGTCCCTCCGATAGAGTATCGGCATAGCGAGACCCTCCTCCCCGACGGGACGGGGTGCCGGCCCGTCCGCAGTGGAGCCCCCTCCGGCGTCCCGACGTGTCGGGACTACTATGGACGCGACCTCCCGTCTGCACCCCGCGTTCACGACTGCGATAGCGGGAGTGCAGGGTGGAACTGCTTACTCGCGACGCATCATTCGCTTGCGGCCGGCGTTTATGAGCGCAACGCGCGAATGCAGGCTGTTACGGTCGCGAGGAAGCGCTTCCACCCCCGGCAGGACTTGTCCCGGACGTTTATACGCGCTTGCCGCGCAATGGCCGGGAGGCCGGGGGAATGCCAAGGCGCGGGATTACGAAACACGGAAGGGCCGTGTCGGAGAGCGGTGCCGGGCCCCTCCGCGTCGACGTCGACGCGCGCTGTTTACCCTTCCTCGGGAACGGTCGTTGCGGGGTTGAGCGCCGCGCGATTCTCCCGGATCATCGCTGCTGCGATGGTCGCCCCGATGCCGGCAAGCAGGATGCCCCATCCCCAGGAGAGGCGTGATGCGTCCGCAGCAAGGGCGTCCGCAGCGAGCCAACGGGAAAGCTGCATGTAGGCCACCAGCACGACGAGGAGGCAGGCCCCGCCGGTATACCACAGCGCACGGAAGCGCTTCGTGAGCGTCAGGTAGCCGGTCGCGAGAGCCAGAAGAACAAGCAGCGTGCCGGAACCCTGACTGCCCACCAGGAAGTTCAATTCGCCCAAGCGGGGGACCGTGACGACCGGCGTGAATACCCCACAGACCACGAGTGCCGCACCCAACAGGCCCAAAAACCGTCTTTTCGTCATGATGGGTTACCGCCTTTCCGGAGCGTGTGCTCCATCGCAACGCCACCCTCCGATCCGGAGATATGACAGGGGGCGGGCTGCGTCCGAGATCCGTTGCCCTGCGTTCCACCGTCAACAGCGCTGGTATCCGTCGCGGGGAGTCCGCGGCACTGCAGCCGGTCCGCGGCGGAACACTGCTTGATCTCCCAGCAGGGGGCATAGACCAGCAGCTTCTTGAGTGCCGCAATACTGAGCTTGTCGCCGTGGATCAGCTCGCGGAGACAGCGCAGCCACGTGACGTCCTGGGGCGAGCAGAACTCCGCACCGTCGTGATGCCGGGGAACGACGAGGCCGTGCTTCTGGTAGACCAAGAGCGTCTGGCGAGAGATGCCGACCAGGCGCGCCGTTTCCGCCAAAGTGTATCGTCGCTCGGTTGCGGTTTCCGGGACTGCCGGTATGCGAATGCTCATAGGGCCTTCCGGTGCGGGGAAGAAGCGGTGCGCACCTCCGACCGCTTTTTCGCCGATTCTACGCATAAGCGCATGTTGCTGCAATGACTTTGCGACGAAGCGACGCTCCGCAGGCCGGAGATGCGATAGGGGCCGATGAACGGCGATCCCCGAAAACAGGGGGGATGCATCGACGGCCGGCAGATGAGGGGGGGTCACATGTGCTTGAACTGGTGCAGGAAGGTGCGGCTCACCGGGAGGGGCTGGGGGTAGTCGCGCAGGGTCAGGACATGGGTCTCCCGCCCGGTTTGGTTGATGCTCACGACCTTAGCGACATTGACCACCACGGAACGATGGATCCGCCAGAACCGGTCCGGGTCGAGCTGCTTCTGCAACTCGCTGAGCGGCGTGCGCATCAGGAACTCCCCGTCCTTCGTGACCGCAAAGGTATACTTCGCGCGGGCCGTGATGAAGAGGACATCGTCGAGGGGGATGAGACGGGTGACCCTCCCCGCCGAGGCGCGCAGATAGCGGAGTGAGGCGCTTTTGGTGTCCAGTGTCCGGGTCAGCTTCTCCAGCAGGGTCCCGAGGTCCTGCTCCCGCCAGCCGCCGGCGATTCGTTCCTGGATCCGCACCAGGGTGCGCCGGAGACGGTCATCGGCGACCGGTTTGAGCAGATAATCCACCGCGGCCTCCTCAAAGGCGGTGATCGCGTATTTCTGATATGCGGTAACGAAGACGATGAGACAGGGATGGACCATCCGCCGGGCGACCTCGAGCCCCGAGAGGCCGGGCATCTTGATGTCGAGAAAGGCCACGTCAGGTTTTTCCCGATTGAGCATCGCGAGCGCGTCGTTGCCGTTCGTTGCGATCCCGCAGAGCTCCAGGGCGGGCCATAACTGCGCCAGCCGGGAGGCAAGATACTCGGCCAGCTTCGGCTCATCGTCCGCGATCATTCCACGCGGTCTCACAGCGGCACCTCGATCCGGGCGACCACGCCGCAAGGGACGTTCTCTTCGATGACGAGCGCGGCGCATCCGTTGTACAGCGCCTGCAAACGGGTACGCACATTTTGCAGTCCCACGCCCCGATCGTTCGAGAAACCGGAAAAGCCGAGGCCGGTGTCGCTTACCGCGATCCGTAACCGATTGTCCGCCTTCGCCGCCTTGACCGTAACGCGGCCTCCGTCCACTTTCGGCTCGATACCGTGCTTGATCGCGTTTTCCACGAGCGGCTGCAGCAGCATGGGCGGGAAGGGGAGAGCGAGCAGATCGGGAGAAATATCGACGGCGAAGTCGAGCCGCCCTCCCATGCGCATCCGGAAAAGGCCCAGATAGTCCGTGAGCATCTCCGCCTCTTGCGCCAGGGTCGAAGACTCGTCCCGTGTCCGTTGCAGCGCCAGTCGCAACGATCCCGTGAGATGCTGGAGCATCTGCTTTGCGGACCGGGGCTCCTGGTCGACGAGGCTGATGACGTTGGCGAGGGTGTTGAAAAGAAAGTGCGGTTCGATCTGGGCCTGGAGCATGCGGAGTTGCGTCTCGACCACTTGCCGCTCCGCAGCCATGCGCCGCACCTGTTGCTCTTCCAGCCGGGAGTTCTCTGCCGCCTTCCGCGCCGTAATGTCCTGGGCCAGGGAAACCACATGACGGACAGAGCCGGTGCAGTCCATTTCCGGGTACGCGCTGATCTCGAGATAGAACACGGCGGCTTCCGCGCCGCGGTGGCAATACTCCGCGATCGCCGGTTCTCCGGTCCGCGCCGCCTCGCCGACGGGGCATTCCGCGCAGGCGGAGGCGCAGGGCACGGGCCGGTGCGGCATCACGTCCCGGCACCGCCTGCCCATGATCTCCCGTTCGCTGCAACCGGACTCCCGGATGAATACCTCGTTGCACGCCGAGATTCTCATGTCGTCGGCATCGATGATGGCGATGGCCGCGGCGATGCTGTTCAGCACGGCGGAGGTGGTGTCCTTGGCATGCTCCATCTCGGCGGCGTGGCGCTTCATCTTGAAGATATATAAGGCGAGCAGGCAAGAGATCACGAGACCGGCCGCCAGGACCGCCTGGGCATACATTGTCGTATGGGCGTGCAGGTACGGGGGGGTGGCCGAGAAGGTGACCGTCCATTGGCGGTCGGCGACCGGCAGGGTCGTGACAAAGGTGAGCGCATTGCCACGGGCAGGGCCCGGCCGCAGGTTCGTGTAGAGCAGGCGGCGCTCCGGAGCAACCGTCTCGTCGGTGAGGGTGAGCCCGATGCCGTTCAGGTTGAGGCCGCTCAAGGCTGCGGTGACCATATCGTCGAGACGGAATACGCCCATGGCGAATCCGAGGAGGTTCCTCCGGCGGTCGGAGGGGGTGTCATGCGGCAGGGCATTGCGGTAGATGGGCTGGACTGCCAGAAAGGCGTGTCTTCGGCCGTGTTCAAGGAAGAGGGTGATCCTGCGCGATGCAACCATGGCGCCGGTGTCCCGCGCCTTGTCCAGGACGGCCCTGCCGGCAGCGTGGGCAGCGATATCGAGCCCGAGGGCGGGATCGTTCCGCTCCGCAGGCTCGGCAAAGAATACCGGGAAATATTCCTTCCGCCTGCCTGCCGGCACCAGCGCCTTCTCAGGACTCAATTCGGCAATATGAAATCCAAGATAGCCGTCCCGGACCGCGGCGGCCTCGAATTGCACCCGTTGGGAGCGGGGGACCCGGGGAATCCACCGCAGGGAGTGGATGGCGGCACTGTGGGGGAGAATGGACTTGACGAAGGTGCCGAAGCGGTCCCGGGTGACCCGGGGAGAAGTTGCGTAGAGCCCTTCGACGGCATGAAGCGCGTTTATGTTCCGTGCAATGCTTTTGGTGAGGGCAACGGAATAATTCTTGGCGTCGAGCTGAAAGGTATGGCGCAGGTCGGTCGCTTCGAGCCGGTGCACCAGGGCGCCGAGGAGCAGGGTCAGCAGCACCCCGCCGCCGAGCGTCATCAGGGCAGGCAGATTCCGCTTCGCACAGGAACCCGCACAATTTCTCTTCAGCGTACGCACCCGGTCCTCCCCCGAGTCCTGGGCGTCACCAGAGCGCCGTGCACGTCGAAGGAGCCGGAGCAGGTCGGGGTGACGCAGTCGCGCTCACTGCCGCCACTGTACACTCTTTGCCGTGCACTGTCAACGCCGCGGTCCGGCCGCGGCTGCTAGTCTTTTTTCCGGAAGGAGATCGCGGCAAAGAGCAGCATGACGGCCGAGATCGCCGTCGTGAGCAGGAGGTCCAGGCCGAGTGGAAACTCGGGCCCCAGAGGCGGGGTGCCGTTCCTGAGCAGCACATGCTTGATCGCGTCGATGCCGTAGGTGAGGGGATTGAGCTGCGAGAGCTCCCGCAGGGCATGCGGCATGGCGGTGACGGGATACATGGCGCCGGAAAGGAAAAGCATGGGCATGACCAGAAAGTTCATGATGATGTTGAACCCGTCAAAGGAGGTGAGCCGGGCAGCAATCAGGATCCCCAGGGTGGTGATGCAGAAGGAGACGAGCACCGAGACCGCCACCACCGCAATGAACTGGAGGAGGGTCACATGGATGCCGAGGAAGGGGATCAGGAGCATGATGATCACGGCCTGGGCCACGGAGATGAGGGTGCCGGACAGGGCCTTGCCCACGACGATCGAGGTGCGCGAAATGGGGGCTACCAGCATCTCCTTCATGAACCCGAACTCGCGGTCCCAGACGATCGAGATGGATGAAAAGATCGACGAGAACAGGATCGTCATACCGATCATGCCCGGGAAGATGAACTGGATGTACGAGAAGCCAACGTGCGGCCGGATGAGGGAGCTCATGCCGTTCCCGACCACGAAGAGCCAGAGCACGGGCCGCGCCAGGGTGCCGAGCAGGCGGCTCCGCTCGCGGAAGAACTTTTTGAACTCGCGCAGGCAGATCACGTAGATGGGCCGCAGCTCGATCATCGCTGGGCCCTCCGGTGACTCCGCACGAACTCCCGCGTCATGTCCTTGCCGTTCCGCAGCCCTTCGTCCCGGATGGTCCTGCCGGTCAGTTTCAGGAACACGTCGTTCAAGGTCGGTTTTTCGAGGCTCACGGACAGGGTCCGGACCGAAAGGCCGTGCAGCAGCCGCGGGATGAACGCATCGCCCTGCTCGGTTTCGAGGACCAGATGCCCGTTTTCCTCGGTGCTTGCGAGGCCGAAGCGTTCCCGGATCTCCGCGGCCGCCCTGCCGTTGTCCGCGGTCACGAGCCGGATGATGTCGCCGTGCAGCATGCCCTTGAGCCGCGCCGGCGTGTCGAGCGCGATGATCTTGCCGTGGTCCATCACGGCGATGCGGTCGCAGTTCTCGGCCTCCTCCATGTAGTGTGTGGTCATGAACACGGTGATCCGTTCAGTCAGCCGGAGCCTGCCGATGAAGTCCCAGATCGTATTCCGGGTCTGGGGATCGAGCCCGATGGTCGGTTCGTCCAGGAAGAGCACGCGGGGATAGTGCAGAAGACCGCGGGCGATCTCGAGACGGCGTTTCATGCCTCCCGAAAAGCCCTTGATGAGATCGTGTTTCCGGTTTCGCAGCTCGACCACATCGAGCATTTCGTCGATGCGCGCGTCGGCCAGCTTGCCGTTCAGGTTATACAGGTAGGCGTGGAATTTCAGGTTCTCGTAGGCCGTGAGGCCCACGTCGAGGGTCGTGTCCTGAAAGATGATGCCGATGGCCGACCGGACCGCGTCCGAATGTTCCGCGCAACTGCGGCCCGCGATCTCCGCAGTGCCTGCCGTGGGGGTCAGGAGGGTGCAGAGGATGCTGATGGTCGTGGTCTTGCCCGCACCGTTCGGCCCGAGAAAGCCGAAGACCTCGCCCTCGTCCACCGCGAAGGTGATGTCGTCCACGGCCGTGAGCGATTTGAACTCTTTCCGGAGATTCTGTACGTTGATGATCGGCATGGTTTTGAATGCAGTAGCACCGAGACCGTTGAACTGAGCACTAAGAACGGTGGCCTCGTTTTACCATGTGCTCTTATCCTTCGGCACGTACCAGTCCTTGAAGTTATAGAAGATGCCGGCAGGCGCCAGTTTGATCCCCTTGAAGCGCTTGTGCACGATCGGGAGCGCGTCCGGCACGTACAGGAAGGCATAGGGCTGCTCCTCGGCCAGGATCGCGTGGATCCGGTAGTAGATCTTCTCCCGCTTCGCAATGCCGAAGGTGCGCCTGCCCAATTCGAGCAGGCGGTCCACCTCGGGATTGCGGTAGCCGATGAAGTTATACTCGCCCTTCTTGGTCTTGCTCGAGTCCCAGATGTCGTAGATGTCCGGGTCCCGTCCCATGCCCCAGCCCAGGATGATGGCGTCGAAGGTGTGGTCGTCCACCTGTTTGAGGAAGGCCTGCCACTCCATGACCCGGATGCTCACGGCTACGCCCACGGCCTTTAGGTTCTGCTGAATGATCTCTGCGGACCGGATGCGCTGGGTGTTCCCCTCGTTCGTCAGGATCGTGAAGCGGAAGGCCCTGCCGTTCTTGTCGAGAATCCCGTCTCCGTTCGTATCCTTCCAGCCCGCTGCCGCGAGCATGCGGCGGGCTCGTGCGGGATCGTAGGGATAGCTTTTGGCGTGCGGGTTGTAGGCCCAGGACACGGACGAGAAGGGGCCCGTGCAGGGCCTGCCGAGACCGAGAAGCACACCGTCGATGATCCCCTTGCGGTCGATGGCATAGGACAGGGCCTGGCGTACCGTCACGCTATGAAAGAGCGGGTTCCGGAGGTTGTATCCCAGGTAGGTATAGCCGTTCGCCGGGTAGCGGTATTTGACGTAATTCTCGCGGATCCGGCGCGACTCGCTGTTGCGCAGATACTGGAGCGGAGTCAGATCCATCATGTCCACACCGTCGATAAGGAGCTCCTGGAACATGGTGGAATTGTCCGGGATGATCCGGAAGATAAATTGGTCGATGTGCGGCCTGCCCGCGAAATAGTCGGTGTTCGCAACGAGTACGATCTTCTGACCCGCGACCCATTCCTGGAACTTGTACGGCCCGGTCCCGATCGGATGGCGGTTGAAGGGATCGGTATTGATGTCCTTGCCCGCGAGCAGGTGCTCGGGGATGATGCCCGTTGTCCAGGTATCGAGGGCCGGGGAAAAAGGCTCTTTGTAGGTGACGCGAAAGACGTATTTGCCCGGGGTCTCGGCCTTGACGATGTCGGTGTAGGAGCTGCTGTAGGGGGTAACCACCTTCGGATCGATGAACTTTTGGTATGTAAAAAGACAGTCGGCGGACGTGAACTCCGCGCCGTCCTGCCACCGCACTCCCTTCCGGAGATAGAAGGTGATGGTCTTGCCGTGGTTCGAGACGACCCAGCGCCTGGCCAGGTCTCCCACGAGCCGGAGATCCTTATCGTACTTGAGCAGGCCGTTAAAGATCAGGTCGTCGATGGTGCCCGAGGCGCTGTCGTTCGCAATGACCGGGTTCAGGCGGCGGGCATCGCCGATCGAGCCCATCACGAAGGTGTTCGGGTCGCGCTCGACCCGGACGCAAGCTGCGAGGAGGGTGCCGAGAAGCAGGGCCGCGACGATCATGCGCAGCAGACGCAGCGCAGGGGAGGCGTGGAAGAGCGGAAAGAATCCAGCACCGATCGATCGGTGACGCGGCCGCTGCAGGGCAGGGCCCTCATCTGGAGAGCGCTTGTTCATGCACGAAAAAAGAACGGGTAGGCAGTGCCTACCCGTCACGCTGCAATCTCTTCACAAGGGTGTGTGAACTGATGGGGTGTTACTTGGCCGGAACCGGCGCAGGCGTCTGCGGGGCCGGTGCCGTAGCTGCCGGTGCGGTCGCGTGGGGCTGCGCCTGCTGTACATTCTCCATGATCGACGAATGATGCGTTGCCATGAGCGCCAATGCAAGCGACGTGAGCATGAAGATGATCGCCGCGGCAGTGGTCAGCTTTGCCAGAAAGCTCTGGGCCCCCCGCGGTCCGAAGACGGTCTGGGACGCCCCGCCGAAGGTCGCGCCGATGTCGGCGCCCTTGCCCTGCTGGAGCAGCACCATCGCGATCATGATGCCGCAGACGACGACGTGTACGATTGTCAGAAAAAGATGCATTTCCTTCCTCCCTGCTTCCCTACGAATAGTTTACGATTGCGGCGAACGAATCGGGTTTCAAGCTTGCGCCGCCCACGAGGGCGCCGTCGATGTCCGGCTCGGCCATGAGGGTCGAAACCGTGTCCGGCGTAACGCTCCCGCCGTACTGGACGCGGAGGCCCTGCGCCGTCGCTGCATCGTACAGCACCTGCACGGTTTTCCGGATGAGCGCGTGCACCTCGTTCGCCTGGCCCGGGGTGGCCGTCTTGCCGGTGCCGATGGCCCAGACCGGCTCATAGGCGATCACGACCTTCTGCATCTCCGCCGCGGTCACGTCCCGGAGCCCGCCGGTGACCTGACGTTCGATCACCGCGTGCAGCTTGCCTGCCTCGCGCTCGGCGAGCGTCTCGCCCACGCACAGGATCGGCAGCAGCCCCTTTCGGAGGGCCTGCCGCACCTTCTTGTTCGCTGTCTCGTCGGTCTCGCCGAAGTACTGGCGCCGCTCGCTGTGGCCGATAATAACATATTTACAGCCCGAATCCAACAGCATATCGGCCGAGACCTCGCCCGTGAAGGCGCCCTTCTCCTCCGCGTGGAGGTTCTGGGCTGCGAGCCCGATGTTCGACCCCCGGATCGCCTCCGCGGCGGCGGCGAGCGAGGTGAAGGGCGGGGCGATGACGATCTCCCGCTCCGCGACGCCTGCCACGAGCGGCACGAGCTTCGCCGCTAGGTCGCGCGCCTGGGACGCGGTCATGTTCATCTTCCAGTTGCCGGCGATGATCGGTTTGCGCTTCGGTTCCATGGTCCCCCCGTCGTTATTCTTTGTCGTTGGTGAGCGCCGCGAGGCCGGGCAGCTCCTTGCCTTCCAGGAGCTCGAGCGATGCGCCGCCGCCGGTCGAGATGAAAGTGATGCTGTCGGACACGCCGGCCCGGTGCACGGCCACGTCCGTATCGCCGCCGCCCACGATGGTCGTGGCATAGGCGTCGGCCACGGATCGGGCGATCGCGAAGGTCCCGCGGGAGTAAGCGTCCTTCTCGAACAATCCCATGGGGCCGTTCCAGATGATCGTCTTGGCGTCCTGGATCGCCTCGGTAAAGAGCCGCGTCGTGGCCGGACCGATGTCGAGCCCCACCCAGCCGTGCGGGATCTCCTGGGAGGTCACGATCTTGGTCTGGGCCCCGTCGTTCGCGTTCTCGGCGACTACGAAGTCCACGGGCAGATAGAACTTGACGCCCTTCTCCCGCGCGCCCATGCGGATGCGGTGCGCCATCTCGATCATCTCAGACTCCACGAGCGAGCTCCCCACGTCCTGGCCGCGGCCTTTGAGGAAGGTGAAGGCCATAGCGCCGCCCACGATGATCTTGTCCACCTTGTTCTGAAGGTTCTCGATCACCCCGATCTTGCCCGAGACCTTGGCCCCTCCCAGGATGGCCACGAAGGGCCGCACCGGGTCCGCAACGGTCTTCTGGAGATAGGTGATCTCCTTCTTCATGAGGAACCCGGCCACGGACTGCTTCACGAATCGGGTGATGCCGAAGGTGGAGGCATGGGCGCGGTGCGCGGTTCCGAAGGCGTCGTTCACGTACACGTCGGTGAAGGCGGCCAGGGCCTTGGCAAAGCCCTCGTCGTTCTTCTCTTCCTCGGGATGGAAACGGAGGTTCTCGAGCAGCAGCACGTCGCCGGGCCGCATGCCCTGCACCAGGTGCTCCACGTCGGGTCCGATGCAGTCCCGGGCGAAGCGCACCTCCTTGTTCAAGAGCCGATTCAGCCGCTTGGCCACCGGCGCAAGGCTGAACTTGGGCGCGGGCTTGCCCTTGGGCCTGCCGAGGTGGGAGGCGAGGATCACCTTCGCCCCCGCGTCGAGGGCGTAGTTGATCGTGGGCAGGGTGGAGCGGATCCTGCCGTCATCCGTGATGTTGCCGTCGTCGTCCAGCGGCACGTTGAAGTCGGCGCGGATGAACACCCGCTTGTTCTGCAGATCGACCTTCTCGATGGTCTTTTTATCCACGGTTACCTCGAATCAAATCCGAAAAACGGATTTCGCAATCCGGAACAAGCAGCAGGTTCGTCTTTCGAATCTCGCTGTTCGTGCTTGCCCGTTAGAGCCCCTTCTTCGCCACCAGGACCGCCAGGTCGCGCAGCCGGTTGGAGTAGCCCCACTCGTTGTCGTACCACGAGATCACCTTGACCATGGTCCCGTCCATGACTCCCGTGAGCGCCGCGTCGATGATGGAAGAGTGCGGGTTGCCCTTGAAGTCGATCGAGACGAGCGGCGCATCCTCGTACTGGAGGATGCCCTTCAGCTTGCCGTCGGCGGCCGCTTTCAATGCGGCGTTCACCTCGTCCCGCGTGGTCTTCTTGGACACCTCGAACACCACGTCCACGACCGACACGTCCGGGGTGGGCACACGGAGGGACATGCCGTCGAGTTTGCCCTTGAGTTCGGGCAAGACGAGCGACACGGCCTTGGCCGCGCCGGTGGACGTAGGGATGATGGACATGGCGGCCGCGCGGGCCCGGCGCAAGTCCTTGTGCGGCAGGTCGAGCAGCTTCTGGTCGTTGGTGTAGGAGTGGATCGTGTTCATGAGCCCGTGCACAATGCCGAAGTTCTCGTGGACCACCTTGGTGAAGGGGGCGAGGCAGTTCGTGGTGCACGAGGCGTTCGAAATGATATGATGCTTCGCCGGGTCGTAGGTGTGCTCGTTCACGCCGATGACGAAGGTCGCGTCGGGCTCCTTGGCAGGTGCCGAGATAAGCACCTTCTTTGCCCCGGCGGTGAGGTGCTTGCCGGCGCCCGCCTTGTCCAGGAAGAGCCCGGTGCATTCCAGGGCGATATCGATCTTGAGGTCCTTCCACGGAAGCTCGGCCGGGTCCTTCTTGGCCGTGACCGTGATGTTCGTGCCGTTCACGACGAGTTTGCCGTCGCCGGCCACGATATCGTGGGGAAATTCGCCGAAGGTGGAGTCCCATTTCAAGAGATGAGCCAGCGTCTTGGTATCCGTCAGATCGTTGATGGCCACGATCTCGATGTCCTTATTGCCCTGTGAAGCACGAAACACGTTCCTGCCGATACGACCAAAACCGTTGATTGCGACACGTACCGCCATGGTAGCCTCCTTTAATTCGGTTCTGAGTTCAGAGTTCTCAGTTCAGAGTAAAAAACAGAGAACTCAGAACTTCGGACCCTGTCGTTCACTCGAGGGTATGCATCACCAAGCCCGTCAGGAGCTTGGGATAGAAGTACGTCGCCTTCTGCGGCATGCGTTCGCCTTCCGCGGCCACGGCGCGAACCTCCTCCACCTTCGTGGGGTTCATGAAGAAAACCACTTCTGCCGCGCCGTCATGGACCCGGCGGTCCGCCTCGGCCGCGTCCTTCAGGTACTCGATGTTCAGGCCGAGCTTGTGCGTCTCCATCGGGACCCCGAGCAGCCGGTCGATCACAAGATGGTGCAGGATCGAGACGTCGAGCCTCCGATAGGCTGGCGATTTGTCCGGCACCAGGGCGATCAGGGCGTCCTCTCGCCGCAGGGTCAGGAGGTAATAGCTGTGCTCGTCGCGGACCCGCATGCCGAAGACATGAGCGTGATCCGCGCGGTGCGCCATCGTCTCTAGGACCGTGTGCAGGTCGCTCTGTTCGGACCGCGTGGTGAAGTCGATCCGCTCGATCGCAAAGTATTCCCGCAGGTCCTGCTCGAACCGGCGAGGGTCGAAGCCCGTCAGGTTGAAGAGCGCGCGGTGGGCCGGCAGGATCGTGAGCGCCGGGTCCTCCAGGCACGCCAGGACCATGGCTACATAGTTGTAGCCCTCGTCGCCCCTACCAGTCGGTGTCGCCGCGCGCCGCTCATTCCGGTAATTGAGCGCCGTATCGTAGCGGTGATGGCCGTCGGCGATGAAAAAGGGCTTGTCCTCCAGCGCGCGGACGATCGTCGCCACGTCATCTGGATCGCGGAGGGGCCGGATGCGGTGACGCACCCCATCCGCAGCCATGGCTTCATCCCAGGTCCCGCTCCGGGACTTGTCGAGCACCCCCCGAATCACAGAGCCCGGATCCGGAACGAGCGAGAATATCTGGCTGAAGCTCGCCCTGCAGGCCCGCAGGAGGTTCAGCCGATCGGTCTTGGGGCCCGAGAGCGTGGTCTCGTGCGGCTTGACCACGCCGGATTCGTAGTCCTCGATCCTGACGAGACAGACCACGGTGCGGAGCGTCTTCTGCGCGCTGCCTGCGGGATAGATCATGTCGTACAGATACAGGGCGGGCTCTTCATCCCGGGAGAGGATCCCCTGCGTCAGCCACTCGTCCAGGAGCGCTGCCGCGCGCGTGTACCGGTTGTCCTGATCCGTGTCCGCCGGGCTTGCCAAGCCGTATTCGAGCCGGACGACGTTGTGGGGACTCTTCCGGTACAGCTCCTGCTGGCCTGCCGGCGATATGATGTCGTAGGGCGGGCAGACGAGATCGGACAAGGCTCCCGCTTTTTTCGTGTTGTACGTGACCCCCCGAAAGGGGATGATCTTCGCCATGGGGCCTGACCTGAAAAAACGGCGCGACGGCCGGAACTCTGCCTCAAAAGACTTCATTTATAGCATAGGCCCGGTTTTCCTGTCAACCTTTTTTGCGGGGCCGGGGATGGGTTTGGTTTTGTGCATGCGGCCAAGGGATTGAAAAGACGGATGCTTCCGGCCGCGATGCAGCAATGTCAGGCGAAATCGTTGACCGCGTCGATCAACCCCTTGAGCCGGCCGAAGTCCTTGCGGTTGAAATCAACGGCCAGGCGCGGCAAAGGGACCTCGTCGGCGTCCTCGACCTCCTCGGGGAGGGCAGGGGAAAGGACGAGGCGGCCCTTCGGAGAAAGGATGTCGTGAAAGCGGTCTTCGAGCGCACTGGCCTGGTCCGCAGTAAGGGGGGTCGCGAGGCGGAGGACGAGTCTGCCGTCCACGTAGCGCAGGCTGTGGTAGCGGCGGTAGAACCGGCCGATCCGTTCCACCGCCGCGTCCACGGAATCCACGCGTGTAAAGAGCGTCAGGTCCGGCTCGCTGATGTACCCGTGCGCCAGAAGTTCGTCCTGGAAGAACCGGATCCACTTCGTCCAGTAGGTGCCGCCCGGCTCGTCCACGAGCACCAGCGGCAGGGGATTGCGCTTGCCGGTCTGGACCAGCGTGAGCGTTTCCATGGCCTCGTCGAGAGTGCCGAATCCGCCGGGGAAGAGCGCGACCGCGTCGGACTCCTTCAGGAAGGCGACCTTCCGATTGAAGAAGTATTTATACGTAATGAGCCGCGGATTGCCGTCGAGCACGGGATTCGGATGCTGCTCGAAAGGCAGCCGGATGTTCACGCCGAAGGAATGCTCGGGCCCGGCCCCCTCGTTCACTGCCTGCATGATGCCGCTTCCGCCGCCGGTGATAACCATGAACCCGGTTGCGGCCAGCTGCGCGCCGAACTCCCGCGCCATGGCGTACACGGGCTCCTGCGGCGCGGTCCGGGCCGATCCGAAGACCGTGACCTTGCGCACGTTCCGGTAGCCGCCGAAGACCTTTGCGGTGAAACGCATCTCCTTGAGGGTCGTGTTCATGAGCTTCAGGTCCGCGCGCTCGCCCTCTTCCTGTCCCGCTTTGATCGCGGCCAGGATCATCTCGCGCACGTATTCCGGGCTGTGGACGTCGCCGGCCAAAGCGAGCAGCCGGTCGATGGTCTCGTCCACGGGGCCGTTGGTCCTGGTGAAATGCAGTTTCATCGTCCTGGGTGTCTCCTTCTGGTTCGAAAGATTTCGCAGCTGCATAGTAATCCATTTGTCCGCTCCTGTCGAGGGCCGGGCATCGTTGCATTTCGGAGGTGATTCCGGTAAGATTGAAGCAAAATGCGGTGTCCCGAAAACGTATGGAGTGCCGACCGTCCGACCCGATGCATCCGGAGACGATCCCCGATGGCGGAGAAAAAAACAGCGCGAAAGCCCACGACCAATCCGAAAAAACCGGGCAGGACGGCAGCGCCCGGTCCGGCCGGACTCCGGCACCGCCTGCAGGCGGCAGAGGAAAAGATCGCACTCTTGCAGCACCAGGGCGCTCTGCTGCAGCAGACGCAGCGCGCGCTGGCGGAGAGCGAAGAGCGTTATCGTTTCCTCGTCGAGCTGTCGCCCGAGGCGATCCTCGTGCACAGCGAAGGCAAATACGTCTACGCCAATCCCGCTGCCGCGGTCCTGGCCCGGGCCCCGGGACCGGATGCGATCGTCGGGAGGGACGTGCTGGACCTGGTGCCTCCCGATTTCCACGACTTTGTCCGCGCCCGGGTGGAACGGAGCTATGCAGAACGGGTGGAAGTCCCGCATCAGGCGGCGAAGATGCTCCGCTTCGACGGGACGAGCGTGGACCTGGAGGTCGCGACCGCACCGATCGTGTATAACGGCAAACCTGCGACCCAGGTCGTGATCCGCGACGTGAGCGTACGGAAAGAGGCGGAACGGGACATGCAAGAGGCGCGGGACCGGGTGGTGAGCGCACGCATCCGGTTCGAGACCGTGCTGGAGTCCATCCCCTCGGGGGTCCTCGTCTTCGACGCTGCAACGGGGCGCACCCTCATCCAGAACCGGCCGGTCAAGGCCCTGCTCGGCGAAGGGCTCGAACACGCCTCTCCTGATCAGCTCGTCGCAAAGATGCGGTTCACCAGGCCGGACGGGGCGCTGTTTCGGCCGGGGGAACTGCCGGCCGTGGTCGCGATGCGGACCGGCGAGCCGGTGCGGGACGTCGAGGTGGTGATCACGGCCCCGGACGGACGGAAGGTCACCAACCTGGCGAATGCGGCGCCGCTCCGGGATGAAGCAGGGGCGATCACCGGCGCCGTAGTCGTGTTCAGCGATATCACGGAGCGTAAGCGGGCCGAGGATGAGATGCGCACCATCCTGCAGACGGCCATGGACGGCTTCTGGATCACGGACCTGCGCGGTCGGTTCCTGGACGTGAACGAGGCCTATTGCGGCTTGATCGGGTACGGCCGGGAGGAGTTGCTGCAGATGGCCATCCCGGACGTGGAGGATCGGGAATCCCCCGCAGACACGGCTGCGCACATCCGGAAGGTCATCGAACAGGGCTCCGACCGCTTCGAGACCCGTCATCGCCGCAAGGATGGGAGGGTCGTCGACATCGAGGTGAGCGTCAATTATCTCGCCGACGGCGAGGGGCGCATGTTCGTGTTCCTGCGCGACATCTCAGAACGCAAGCGCTCCGAGGAGGCGCTCCTGGCTGCGCACGGGGAGTTGAAGCGCCGCACCACGGAGCTCGAGGCGGTCAACCGGGAGCTGGAAGACTTCACCTATACCGTCTCGCACGACCTCCGGGCGCCGCTCCGCAGCATCGAGGGGTTCACCCGGGCAATCCTGGAAGACGCCGTTCCTCTGCTGGACGCTGTCGGCAAGGACCACTTCGAACGCATTGAGGCCGCGAGCAGGCGCATGGCGCAGCTCATCGAGGCCCTGCAGCACCTCGCCCGGACCACGCGGCGGGAGCTTCTGGAAAAGATCGTCGACCTCTCGGCGCTGGCAGAGGTGACGGTCCAGGACCTCCGGAAGAAGGACCCCGGTCGCAGCGTGGCGTTTCGCTGCACCGCGAACGTCAAGGGAAAGGGCGATGCAACCATGCTGCAGGTGGTGCTCGAAAACCTCCTGGACAATGCCTGGAAGTTCACCGCACGCCGGGATCATGCCGAGATCGAGTTCGGCGAAACAGAGCGGGATGGGGCGCAGGTCTTCTTCGTACGCGACGATGGCGCCGGGTTCGATCCCGAATATGCGGACAAGCTCTTCTCCCCGTTCAAACGCTTGCACGGGGACCGGGAATTCCCGGGTCTCGGCATCGGTCTCGCGATCGTGCGCCAGATCATCCTCCGGCACGGCGGACGGATCTGGGCGGAGAGCGCCCCCGGGAAAGGAGCGACCTTCTTCTTCACGCTGGCGTGAGCCCGAAGCCGAAGGCGACCTCCCATGTCCCTCAAGACGAAACTGCTGCTTCTCCTTGCCGGCGTCGCGGGCGTTCCGCTCCTTCTCTTCATCGTCCTGGCCTTTGCCAACGCGCGGGACTCGATCGAACAGCTGCGCATCGCGCAGTTGAAAACCCTCGCGGCCCTGAAGCGCGACAAGATCGAAACCTTTTTCCAGGAACGCTCGTCGGACCTGCGCACGGCCGAGAGCTACTACACTATCAGATGGAACCTGCCGATCCTGAGCAGCCGGGGCGCTGACCGGAAGGCGCCGGCGTACCGCGATGCGGTGCGCATGCTCGACAACCAGCTCAAGGCGTTCCAACGCGAAAAGAGCTATTTCAACGTCCTGTTGGTGGATGCATCGGGTATCGTCCGGTATGCGACCGCCGATGCGCGTCGCTACCTCGATCGGCCCCTGTCCGCGATCGCCTATTTCCCCGAGGCGCGGCAAGGCATTTATTTCTCCGACATCTTCCGGAACCCGCGGTATAACGACCGCTTCGAGATGCTCGCCGCGGCGCCGCTCCGGGACTTCCATAAGACCTTCATCGGCGAGATCGTGTTCGAGATCGACATGGCGCCGATCTTCCGGTTCATCGGCGACACGACCGGCTTGGGCAAGTCCGGCGAGGCCCTGATCGCGAAGCGCGACGGCAATGCCGCGCAGTTCATCAGCCCGCTCCGATACGCGGCCGGGGCCGCGCTCCGGAAGCGGGTCGCCTTTCTCGACCGGAGGGCCTACCCGGCGCAGATGGCGGTCCGGGGGGAGAGTGGCGCGGGGCTCGCGGAGGATTATCGCGGCACGGAGGTGCTGGCGGCCTGGCAGTACATCCCCCGGTTGCGGTGGGGGCTGGTAACCAAGATCGACGCCCGCGAGGCGTTCGCGCCGGTCAGGCGACTTCGGATGTTCATGATCCTTGCGGGGCTGGCGACCGTCCTGCTCGGCGTTGCGGCGGCCCTGGCCCTTGCGCGAGCCCTGTCCCGCCCGCTCCTCGCGCTGCAGCAAGGGGCCGAGGCGATCGCGGCCGGGACCTTGAACAAGCGTGTCGGCACCGCGGCACAGGACGAGGTGGGCAAGCTCTCCCGGGCCTTCGACGCCATGGCCGAAGCGCTCGAGACGAAAGAGGCCGAGCAGGCGCGCACCGCCGAGGCCCTGCGGGAGGCGGAGGAGCGGTATCGCACCCTGGCGGAGACCGCCTCGGACGCCATTGTCTCGATCGATGCCGCGGGGGCCGTGGTCTTCTGGAACCAAAAGGCGGCGGAGGTGTTCGGCTTCTCCCGGGAGGACATCCTGGGCAGGGACGTCACCGCGATCATGCCCGAGCGGTTCCGGGAGTCGCATCGGACCGGGATGGCGCGGATGCTCACGACGGGCGAGCGCCGCATGACGGAGCACGGGACGGTCGTGTCCGGTTTGAAACGGGACGGGACCGAGTTCCCGCTGGAGCTGTCCTTGTCGCAATGGAAGACACGCCAGGGCACCTTTTTCACGGCGGTCATCCGCGACATCACCGAACGCAGGCTGGCGGAGGAGCGGATCGCACGACTCAACGAAGGTCTGCAGGCCAGCGTGCGCCAACTCGAAGAGGCGAACCGCGAGCTCGAGGCATTCAGCTACTCCGTGTCGCACGATCTGCGCGCCCCCCTTCGCAGTATCGCCGGCTTCGGTCAGGCACTGGCGGAAGAGCACGCCGCAGTTCTTGACGCAGCGGGCCGGGACTACCTCGACCGCATCCTCAAGGGGGCACGACGTCTGGACGGGCTGGTGGACGCGCTGCTCATGCTGTCCCACACGTCCCGCGCCGAGCTGCGGCACGAGACCGTGGATTTGAGCGATCTTGCCCGAACGGTCGCGGCGCGGCTGCAGGAGACCGAGCCGGGGCGCAAGGCGGTCTTCACCATCCGGCCCGGACTGGTTGCGCAGGGAGACGCGCGACTGCTGGCTGCCGTGATCGAGAACCTGTTCAGCAACGCCTGGAAGTTCACTGCCAGGCGGGAACGCACCGAGATCGCGTTCGGTGTGCAGGCGGTCGACGGAATGCCCGCGTTCTTCGTCAGGGATAACGGCGTGGGATTCGACCAGACCCTGGCGGGCAAGCTCTTCAGCCCTTTTCAACGGCTGCACGGCGAGGGGGAGTATCCCGGCACCGGCATCGGGCTTGCGACGGTCCGGCGGATCATCAACCGGCACGGGGGCCGCGTCTGGATCGCGGGGGTGCCGGATGCGGGGGCCACGGTTTATTTTACGCTGTCGTGACGGCGTCCCGGGGGGGGCTGGAGGCAGACATGGGAAAGCCGCTTCGTCTGTTGATCGTCGAGGACTCGGAGGACGATGCACTGCTCCTGCTGCGCGAGCTGCGGCGGGGAGGCTATGACCCGGAGTCGGAGCGTGTCGAGACGGCCGAGGCCATGCAGGAGTCCCTGGACCGGGGGGGCTGGGACCTGGTCATCTCGGACTACGTCATGCCGAAGTTCGGCGGCCTGCAGGCCCTTGCCCTCGTCCGCAAGAACGGTCTCGATCTGCCCTTCCTCATCGTCTCCGGAAACATCGGCGAGGATACGGCCGTAAACGCCATGAAGGCGGGCGCGCACGACTACATCCTGAAGGGTAACCTTACGCGGCTGACCCCGGCCGTGGAGCGCGAGCTCGGCGAGGCAGTGATGCGGCGGCAGCGCCAGCAGATGGAAGGGGCGCTTCAGGAACAGTCGCGCACCCTGAACGCCTTCTTTCGCCATACCTATACGCCGCTGGTATTCCTCGACAAGGACTTTAACTTCATCCGCGTCAACGAGGCATACGCAAAGGCCTGCGGGCGCAGCGTTTCGGACTTCCCGGGCAAGAACCACTTCGCGCTCTACCCCTCCGACGAACTCCGGGAACAATTCCTCCAGGTGGTCGCGACCAGACAGCCCTACCGGGCCTACAGTAGGCCTTTCGTATTTCCCGATCATCCCGAATGGGGCGTGAGCTACTTGGACCTGGCACTCGACCCCGTGCTGAGCAGCGCGGGGGAGGTGGATTTTCTGGTCTTTTCGCTCCAGGACGTGACCGCACGCAGGCGTGCGGAGGAGGATCGCATCCGCCTGGCCTCGGCCGTGGAGGCCACGGCGGACGCGGTGGTGATCACGGACGCGAAGGGCTATATCCAGTACGTCAATCCTGCGTTCGAGCAGATCACGGGCTACGGGCGCGACGAGGCCCTGGGCCGGACCCTGCACCTGCTCGACAGCAACCGGAACGAGGGAGACGTCTTCGCCGAGATGCGCGACCTGATCCGGCGCGAGGGCGCATGGCGGGGTCTGCTGCTCCACCGGAAAAAGGACGGCACCCTCTATCACGAGGACTGCACGTACTCGCCCGTGAAGGACGCCGCGGGCGAGGTGATCAACTATGTGTCCGTGAAACGCGACGTGACCGAGAAGCTCCGGCTCGAGGCGATCGCCGAGGCGGTCAATACCATGGACAACATCGGGTACGTCTTCTCCGGCGTGCGGCACGAGATCGGCAACCCCGTCAACACGATCAACATGATCGTGGGCATCCTGCAGTCCAAGCTGGACGGCCTGACCCCGGACGCGATCCGCGGCTATCTCGACCGGGTCATGACGCAGGTGGGCCGGGTGGAGTATCTCCTCAAGTCACTCAAGAGCTTCAACCTGTACGAAGTGCCTGATCTGCAGCTCCTTTCCGTTCCATCGTTCCTCGAGAGTTTTCTGCCGCTCGTGCAGCCGGACTTTACGAAGCGCGGCGTCGATCTGGCGGTCGAGGCCGCCCCGGACGCAACAACGGTCTACGCGGACCCGCGCGCGCTCCAGCAAGTGTTGCTGAACCTCCTGACGAACGCCCTGGATGCCCTGAGCGGCCGCGATCGGCCGCGGATCGTCCTGCGCATCGTCCGGGAGGGGGGAATGACGGGCATCCGGGTGGAGGACAACGGTGCGGGGATCCCGCCGGATAAACTGAGCGATCTCTTCAAGCCGTTCTTCACGACCAAGGCGCAGGGGACAGGCCTGGGGCTCGTGCTCGTGAAAAAGATGATCACCCGCATGAACGGGACGATCGAGGTGGAGAGCACGGTGGATGCGGGTACGAAGGTGCACATCACGCTGCCGGAGGGGGCGCTATGACCGACGGGAACAGGAAACGGACCGTGCTTGTCATCGACGACGACCGGGTCTTCTGCGAGTCGGTGAAGGAGTACCTGGCCGGCGGACCTGTTGAGGTCCTGGCCGCCCATACGGCGGCGGACGGCCTGGCGTTCTGCGCCTCCCGCGTGATCGACGTGGTGCTGCTCGATCAACAGCTCCCCGATGCCGAGGGCTATACGCTCTGCCCGGCGATCCTGAAAAGCAACGAGCAGACCAAGATCATCTTCACCACGGCCTTCCCGAGCTTCGAGAACGCAGTCAAGGCGATCCGCGGCGGGGCCTACGATTATCTCTCGAAGCCCTTCCAGCTCGAAGAACTGGGGCTCGCGCTGAAGCAGGCGATGCGGACCCTGGAGCTCGAAGGCATGGCGCAGATCCAGGACTATCACCGGACCCGCGAGAGCGAGAGTGCGGTCGTGATCGCCGGACCGGAGTTCGCGGGCGTCATGCGGCTCGTGGACCTCGCGGCCGCGTCCGAGTCGCCCGTTCTGATCACGGGTGAGACCGGGACGGGCAAGAGCCTTGTGGCAAAGGCCATCCATTACCGGGGCAAGGCGGCAAGCCTGCCGTTCATCGGGATCAACTGCGCGTCCCTGCCGGAGAACCTGATCGAGGCAGAATTGTTCGGGTACGAGAAAGGGGCCTTCACGGGCGCCGTGACCGCACGCAAGGGGATCTTCGAGATGGCCGAGGGCGGCACGCTCTTCCTGGACGAGGTGGGAGAGATCCCGCTCCATCTCCAGGCAAAGCTTTTGAGCGCCATCGAGGAGAAGCGAATCCGTCGCCTGGGCGGCGAGGCCCTGCGCCCCGTGCAGGCCCGCATCATTGCTGCGACGAACGCACAGATCGAAGAGGCCCTCGGCAAGACATTCCGGAAAGACCTGTACTACCGGCTGAGCGTGGTTCGTATCCACCTGCCTCCCTTACGGGAGCGGCGCGGCGACGTCCCCGAACTTTGCCGCCACTTGCTCAAAGAAATTTCCGGAGGCCGGGAGGCCGTTGTGCGCGATGCCGAATTGGAGAAGCTCGGCCGCTACGACTGGCCCGGGAACGTGCGGGAGCTGAAGAATGTGCTGGAGCGGGCCTATCTCCTGCAAGGCGGCAGCGATCTCCGTCCCGCAGAACTGCTCGGCGCCGAGGGAGATGTCGTGCGCCGGGAAGGACCGGCCACGGAAGAGGGGGAGGAGATCCTGCCGCTTGAGATTGTGGAAAACCGGCATATCCGGCAGGTGCTCGACCGCCTTTCCGGAAATTATACGAAAGCCGCAAAGGCGCTGGGCATTTCGCTCTCCACGCTCAAGAGAAAAGTAAAAACCCTTTCCTGATCATCCTCCCGGCATGCCGCTTTTCTGCGGCTCTCGCGCGACTTCTCAGAACATGCCTGCCTCAACAACCTTGCGCTAGCCAGGAATGCAACCATTACTAGGCCAAAATGACCCAGTGTAAAATTTAACCCATCCAAAATGAGCCGTATGCCATATTGTTCAGTATGCGCAATTCAATAATAATTTGTTTTTTTTAATGATTTATTTGTGGAATGGATATTGCTGTATGAGAGGATAAAAAGGGGAAAATTAGGACTGATGAATCGCAGGTGATGATCGATGCCGGTAGCAGTGGAAAAGAAGATGAAGACCATTCTGGTAGTAGACGACGAATATGAGAGCCTCAGCACCTATCGGGAGATTCTGACGGACATGGGGTACAAGGTCATTACGGAGCCTGACGGTGGATCGGCCCTCCTCGCGGTCTGCGACCGGGAAGAGATCGACCTGGTGATCACCGACTACCGGATGCCCGGGATGAATGGTATGGAACTCGTGAGCGCCGTGCGGGCGATCAAGCCCCGTATCCCGGTGATCATGATCACGGCCTATGCAAACATCGAGAACTACCTGGAATCCCGTGAGGAAGGTATTTTCGAGTTCGTTAACAAGCCGATCTCGAAGTCTGAATTCGAACGCATCGTGCGGATCGCTCTGGCCCGCGCGAAGGGAGGGATCTCGCCGATCGGCGAGGAGGCGTCATGAGCACGATCCTGCTGATCGACGACAACCCCTATATCCTGAAGGCGTTGACCCTTCAGCTGGAGCACAGCGGGGGAAGCGATACGGTGTTGACCGCGTCCAACGGCCGCGACGGAATCTCCCTTCTGGATGCAGTACCCGTGGACCTGCTCCTGACCGATCTGCGGATGCCCTTCGGAGACGGCTATGCCGTCATCGAGCACCGCAACAGGAGGCATCCGCAGGTGTTCCTGATGGTCGGCACCGGTGCAGGGACCGCGATGATGCAGGAGCGCCTCCGGGCGCTGGGCGTCGACCAATACCTCGAAAAGCCCTATGACTACGAAACCGTCGCATCGGCCATTGCCGCGGGCCTGGGACGCTCGTCGGAACCGGCAGCGGCGGTGGAGAAGGCACGATTGCACCCGTCCCTCCGGGGACCGGAGAGAATGATCCCGGAATTATTCTAAGGAGGCATCCATGAGCGCATGGGAGAAAGAGCAGCGGGCAACGGCGGTCCTCGTCCCGGAAGAAGAGGTTCTCCAGGACTTTGCGTCGCCGCTTGATCATGAGCCGGAAGAGAAAGAGGCGTCGGATGAAAAGGGGCTGAATACCGTCAAGGAATATCTCCAGGAGATCCGGAAGACCCCGCTGCTCACTTTTGAGCAGGAACAGGAGCTTGCCAAGCGGATCGCCGCAGGCGATCAGGAGGCGCGAACGCGGATGATCGAAGCGAACCTGCGGCTCGTCGTTGCCATCGGCAAGCATTACATCAACCGCGGGCTTGCCTTTTCCGACATCATCGAAGAGGGCAACCTGGGCCTGATGCGCGCTGTCGAGAAGTTCGAGTACCAGCGGGGATTCAAGTTCAGCACCTATGCATCGTGGTGGATCAAGCAGGCCATCGCGCGGGCGATCGCCACGCAATCGCGGCTCATTCGGATGCCCGTCCACGTGGCCGAAATGGCCGGCGTTTACAACCGGACCGTGCGCAGGCTGACGCAGAAATTCGGCCGCGAGCCCTATGCCGCCGAGATCGCCCGCGCCATGCGGATCAGCGTGGACCGCGCGCGACTCCTGGGACAACTGGGCCGAGAGACCCTTTCTCTGGACATGCTGATCAGCGATGACGGCGAAGATACCTGGAAGGACGTGCTGCGCGACGAGCAGGCAGCGTCCCCCCTGGAGGCGCACGACGATTCGCGCCGGCAGGAGCGGATCAGCGCGTGGCTGACCGGACTGTCCGACATGGAGCGCCGGGTGATCGAGATGCGGTATGGGCTGAACGACAAGTCCCCTTTGACCCTGGACAGCATCGGCAAAAAGTTCGGAATCACGCGGGAGCGCGTGCGTCAGATCGAGAAACAGGCCATTCAACGGCTCCGGAACATTACGCAGGGTCTGCAGGTGGAGGCGTCAGACATGCTGTAAGCCGGCCGGCGTCCACCCGCCCGGCAACGCGGAGGGGCTCGCTCCGGCCGATGCATTGCCCGCAACGAGTCTCTCCGAACGCTGCCGGGGGGCATGTTCAGAATAAGGAGCCACCTGATCCTGCGAGGGAGGCTCCCGGACACGCGCGAGGCGCTTCCCGGCCGGTGCGCATCTGCTGTTCCCGCCATCCACTCCCCCCACGACGAGACCGAGAAAACGCTTGACTTACAAGGCAGTCTTTGCTATATTCCTCCACAGTTTCATCGTGCACCGATACTCGTGCCTTCCTTGCAGGAAGACCGGCATCAGAACCAACAACCTGCAACATCTGCACCTGCTCGTCATGCTGTCATAGTTCGGCATAGTGGAAGTTCAGGACGTTTTTCGCACCTCAATGATGACCACTAGCAGATCTCCATGGCACGACCGATTCCCTTTTCTCACCCTCCGCGGCGATTGCTCGCAGTATCTTCCCGTATCCGGTGCGTTCGCTCCCGGTATGCGCCGTGGACGCGGCTTTGCCGGGATCGTGCATCCGTCGACATCCTTTAGTACCGCCCAGCAATGGTTCATTCACTAACCTATTTTGACAAAGAGGGAGGTGGTCGAACTCATCGTACTTAGTTTTAAGTGGTTTGCGGGAGCGCTGAGGGTGCGCTCCGGCAACAAAGAGCTGTTACGGGTTCCGGCCCGAGCCGGGACAAATTCATTCAGGGAGGATGACCGATGAAGAAAGTACTCGTAGTGCTTGTCGTACTGGCCACGATGTCTTTGGGCTCCATGGCCTTTGCCGCAGACGTGAACGTGAGCGGCAGCGTGGACATCCGCAACAGGATGTTCTCGAACCTCGACACCAACAAGTACGTTCAGGACAACGGCGCAGATACTCAGGAGCGGGTACGGTTGAACGTCGATGCGAAGACCGATGCCGTGAAGGCCCGGGTCTCGATCGAGAACGACTGGGACGACTGGGGCCGGTTCGAACAGCCGATGGCTGATTCCAATGCCGTCACGAACGCCAACTCGGAACGGTCGGACGCGAACACCAAAGGGGCCCTCGACCTCCGCGAGGCGTGGATGAACTTCAATCTCCCCGGTCTTCCGGTGAACGTGACCGCCGGCCATCAGCTCCTGCAGCTCGGCCAGGGCTGGTTCTTCCGTTCTCTGAAGTACGGGTCCGATGCCTGGGTGCTGGCCAATGTGACGGGCAACAACACTGCGGCCTTCGTGGACGTGAAGATCTCCGAAGGCACGGCTTACGGCGCAAACGCCTCGGATGACGTTGACGCCTATGTCCTGCTCGACTCGATGAAGCTGAGCAACAACGCGACCGCGGGCATCGACATCACCCTGGCGAACGACCGCAAGAACGCCCTCGGCCTCGCCAGCGGCACGAACGCGACCCAGGCACAGAACATCGGCCTGAATTATGCGGGCCAGGCCGGGATCGTGGGCCTCAAGGCCGAGCTCGACGTCCAGATGGGCAAGGCCTCCAAGGCGAACCCCAATGGCTCGGATGCGAAGTTCAAGGGCAACCAGATCGTGGTGCAGGGCACTATCCCGGTCAACCCGGTTGCGATCGACTTTACGGTTGCGCGCGGCTCGGGTCCGAAGACAAATCAGTCGGATTACAACCAGTTCGTCAACTTCCTGGATGCCGACCAGCACTACTCCTTCCTGTATGAGTACAAGGTCAATGGCGCGTGCGGCGGTCTGCACCAGGGCTTCTGCAACACGACCGCGCTCGGCGTGGGCGCAACCATGGCCCTGTCCAAGAGCTTGGATGTGGGCGCTAACCTTTGGGCTCTGCAGTCGACTGAGAAGGTCATGAATGCCGCCGGCGACAGCACCAACGCGCTCGGCCAGGAGATCGATCTGAACGCCAACTGGAAGATGTACAACAATCTGTCCTGGAACTGGCAGCTTGGCTACCTCATGCCCGGCAAGGCGTACGACAAGGCTGACGGCAGCAAAGGCGATGCCGCAACCGGCGTGCAAGGTGTTCTGAGCTACAACTTCTAAGTCCGTTACTTTTCGGAATAGTAGTGAACAGGCCCCGGGGGATCGCTCCCCCGGGGTTTTTTCTGCGCACGACGATCACCCCTTTCTCTCCGACCACGTTCAAACGATCTCCCTGATTGAAGCGAAAAGATTCTCCTTGCACGAGAAGCGGGTAAAAAGCACCCGCCAAACCAATTTTATTGGATATTTTTGGTTTTTTTCTTGACAGAAAGGAGACAATGATACATATTGATACGCGCCGGCGGGCATCAGCCGCACGTCCGACCGGTCAAATCGAAGGGAAAAGGAGAAGGAACATGAGAATGAACGCAATGGTTCTGGCAGCAACGGTGGTCCTCTGTCTCGGTGTGGTGGGGAACGCCTTCGGCGCGAGCAACAAGACGCAGGGAACCATGGGGATCAGTGTCGGCATGGGAGACAGCGTATTTTCGCACAAGGCCATTCCCGGCGCCCCCGGGACGATGATCAACGACGTGGTCGACATCAACGGCCGCTACTTCGTCCAGCGCGACGTGGCCGTGACCGGCGGCATCGGCCTCCAGAGCGACAGCGGCGACGCGAGCGGCACGTACTTCAGCCTCAATGCCGGCGCACGGAAGTATCTTAACAACGAAGACCTCGCTCCCTTCGTGGGCGGCCAATTCACGTACGCCTCGGTGTCCGCGAAAAATCAGAGCAGCCTTTCCGTCTTCGACATCGCGGCGCTGTTCGGCGCAGAGTATTCCTTCAGCAGGCAGTTCAGCCTGGAAGGGGCGGTCGGGTTCGGTCTGGGGCAGGCCAAGGCCGGGGGGGTAACAGACAACTATTTCGGCACGCGTACCGTCGGGGTCCACGCGAACTTTTACTTCTAGTCGTCGATAAATTGCGCGGCCAGGGGTCGGTGTACGGCAACAGGGCATACCCGGAGGGTGCGCGAGTGAAGGAGAGGTCTCATGCGGATGAAGATGATGGGAGTCGCGGTAGTGCTGCTGGTCCTCGTGCCGGGCCTGGTTGCCTGCGGAGGGGGCGATAAGGGCGGGATCCAGCGCCAGATGCCGATTGCGGTCGTCACCGGACAGACCGGCACGAATACCGGAGGAACGAGCGGCCTGACGGGGGGCGGCGGTGGAGGTGGTGCCGCCGGTGCCTGCGTAATTACGGGATATGGAATGTGTCTTGAAAATGTGTCGTCAGCGACCTGTCAGGCCTCGGGAGGGAGCTTCACCAGCGGAGCGACCTGTGCTTCGCTTGGATTCCCGACCTGTACTACGACGTCGGGACAGACGATTTGTAACTGAACGAAGCTACCCGCGGAATAATTAACCCCCGGGAGGTTGGTCCCTTCCGGGGGTTTTGCTTTTCAGGACCGCGTCGGAGGCGGATCACGGGTTCTGCAGCTTCGCCGCCTTGACCACGTGCTTCAGGAGCACGCGCGTGGTGACGGTCCCGACGCCGCCCGGTACCGGCGTGATCGCGCCCGCGGTCTCCTTTGCCGGCTCCGTATCCACGTCGCCGAAGAGCTTGTCTCCCACCACGTTGATGCCCACGTCCATAACCGTCGCACCCGTCTTGATATATTCCGGGGTGATCATCTTCGCCTTGCCGATGGCGGCGACGAGAATGTCCGCGCGCCGGCAGACACCGGGCAGGTCCTGGGTGCGGGAGTGGCAGACCGTGACGGTCGCGTTCTCACCTAAGAGCAGCATGGACATGGGCTTGCCCACGACCATGGATCGGCCGACGACCACCGCTTCCCTGCCCTTCATCGGAATTTCGTAGAACCGCAGGATTTCCATGACGGCCTGGGGCGTCGCCGGCGGGAAGCCAGTCAGGTCTCCTGCCATGACCTTGCCCGCGTTCACGGGATTGAAGCAGTCCACGTCCTTTTCCGGCGCCAGGATGTGCTTGACCACGTCCTCGCTGATCTGCTTCGGGAATGGCCGCATGACGATGATCCCGTGAATGCCCCTGTCCGCGTTCCGGTCCTGCAATATCCTCACAAACTCATCCTGCGTCGTGGTCCCTGCGAGCTGCTCGATTGCGCAATCGATTCCGTTCTTTTCCGCCATCTTCCTGGCGCTGTTTGCGTAGGTGACGGAGTCCGGGGCGTCTCCCACGATCATGATGCGGAGCGCAGGGTTGATCCCCCTTGTCTTGAGCTCCTGGACCTCCTTCTGGATGTCCTGGTCCATTTTTTGGGCCACTTCCTTGCCGGTGAGCAGTCTGGCAGACATAGTAGCACTCCTTTGTCGCGAAATTTCTGGATTCTATCCCATCTTCTTGTAGGTCGTTTCCATCACGGATTTTTCGAGGGCATTGACCTTGGTCAGGACGTCCTGCATGCGGGACCAGGTCTCGCTGTTGTACGCCTCATCCTTGATGCTGTTGACGTTGATCTTCACGTTCAAGGCAGCGCTTTCGGCGCAGGCGCGAGCGAGCAGGACCGCGACCCCCGCGTCGCTTACCGCACCCACGTTGCCGATCTCAGCCGCGCGTTCGGCAAGCCGTGCGACCTCGAGCGAAGCGATCCCGATCTCGAAGGGTACGCCGCAGGCGATTTTCAGGGCCTCCTGCATCTTGGCGCCCCGTGCAGTCTTTTCCTCGTCCGTGGCCTTGGGCATCTTGTAGACCGCGGACAGGGCGCCGTAGGCCTCCGTGTCCTTCTGGATAAGGTCCTGCATCGTACTCCGGAGCTTTTCGGATTCCCCGACGAGCGCCTCGATCTGCGACTGGACGTCCTTGTATTTTTCTTTTCCGAGCGTCAGGTTGGCCACCATGCTTACGAGGGCAGCGCCCAAAGCGCCGGTCAGGGCGGCCACGCTTCCTCCCCCCGGTTCCGGAGATTTGCTCGCCAGTTTGTCCATAAAGTGCCTGAGCGGTTGTTCGATATACATGCGTTCCTCCTTAACATAACATAGGAGCATTTTATCAGTATGCAACGAGATTTGGGAGTCAAGGAACCGCAGGCTGCGCCGACTGCAGGAAATGGCAACATAGCGGATAGTGCGCCCAAATGTCAATAGAAAAAAGATCGTCCCCTGATCCGGCCGGGCATCAGCAAAAGAGCGGAAAAAGAAAAAGAGGGGAATATGATCTCAAATTTAAAGTTGAGAATACGTAAAGCGGAGAACAGCAAAAGTTTTCCTTGACCCCTTTGACGGCAAACGGTATGATACGCCAAGTGGTTACGTGGGGGGGGGAGATGGATCCGTCACAGGGACTCACGGCCTCTATGCTGCTCTATGCGCTCGGCATGGGCGCGCTCTCGTTCGTCTCGCCCTGCATCCTTCCCCTTATTCCCTCCTATGTTTCCTATATAACCGGCATC
>JBJKRX010000102.1:0-22694 GCA_046704425.1 Nitrospirota bacterium | reverse complement strand
CTCATCTCTACGATCCTGGAAAATAGGAAATGATATCAGCTTCCACGTCCTGCACGAAACACGGCCCACTGCCCCCCCGGCCGCCATGGCGGCCATCATTCTCCTTGCCGCGGCGCTCCTCGCAATGGGGATCGCCTTCGTCTCCCTCCTGATCTTGGGCAAGGGGAGCAACTATCTTCTGGGCACGCTGCTGGCCTTCGAGTTCTTCTGTGCCGGCCTGGAAGTGGTTCTCTTTGCGCGGTTCTTCCTCCCCTTCCGGGAGGTGGCGGAAGACCGCGAGGAGGAGCTGTTATGGTAGACGGGAACGACGGAGACGAGGGAGCAAAAAAGGGGGTCACCCGTCGTACGTTCACGCTTGCCGTGCTCGTCGCGTCCGTGGCCGCGGCCTTCGGGTCCCTCCTCGGGCTGCTCAAGGTGCTGGCCCCGGAAAAGAAGGGCGGCGGCTACGTGACGAGCATCCAGCCCGGCGACAAGCTGGTGTACGCGCGGGGGACGAACACCGGATCTCCCCTGCGGGCCGCGCAGCTTTCGGTCGGCGACGCCGTGCTCGCCTTTCCGGCGGGCAAGTCGTCGAACCCGGCGAACCTCGTCCAGTTGATCCGGCTGCAGGAGGCGGACTTCAAGAAGCCCACGCGGCTCGACCTCACGGACAAGGGGTTCGTGGCCTACAGCGCCATCTGCACGCACCTCGGCTGCACGGTCGCCTGGTCGAAGAACGACAAGGCGCCCGACGCGTCCTACACGGAATGCCACTGCCACGGCAGCATCTTCGATCCCGCCGAGGGAGCGAAGGTCATCGGCGGACCGGCGCCGATCCCGCTCGCGCAGATCGGCGTCAAGGTTGCGGAGGACGGGACCCTGGTGTTTACGAGCGACTTTACGGGCCCCATCGGCCCGCAGGTCGCGTAAGGCGAGGTGACGCATGGGCATCTTTTCCTGGCTCGATGAACGGCTGGAACTCAAGAAGTTCCGGGATAAATTCCTGGTCAAGACCTTTCCGACCCATCCCACCTTCCTGCTCGGGGAACTGGCGCTCTTCTCGTTCATCACCCTCGTCGTCACGGGCCTCTTCCTCGGTCTGCTCTACGAACCCTCGACCGCGCCGGTCCCGCTCTTCGGCGCCCTGGTCCCGGCGGCCTATGCGAGCGTGATCAGGATCGACATCCTCCCCCTGGGCATGATCGTGCGGCGCATCCATCACTGGTCTGCCATGATCTTTATCGCCGCGATCCTGACGCACCTCGCGCGGATCTTCCTCACCTCGGCCTACCGAAAGCCGCGGGAGCTCAACTGGCTGGTGGGTCTGGGCCTCCTCAATATGGCCCTCGTGGCGGCCTTTACGGGCTACCTCCTGCCCTACAGCCAGTTCTCGGTGACGGCCACCTCGATCTCCTATTACGTGTCGCGGTCGGTACCCTGGATCGGGAGCTGGGTGTCGCGGCTCCTCTTCGCGGGCGCGTTCCCTTCGGCAGGGACGGTCCCGCGGTTCTTCTTCCTGCACGTCATGCTGATCCCGGCCACGATCGCCGGTCTCGTCGGGCTGCACCTCCTCATGGTGGTCAAGCAGAAGCACACGGAGCCGGCAACGAACCGGCGGCGGCAGGAGGCGCAGGGAGGCAGGAAGCTCATCGGGATCCCGATCTGGCCGGAACAGGCCGTCATCAGCCTGTCCTTCTACCTCTTTCTGCTGTTCCTCCTGATCCTGATGGCGACCTACATCCCCTTGAACCCCATCGAGGCGTACGGACCGCCGTCGCCGGGCACGCCGGTCATGCGGCCGGACTGGTACTTCCTCCCGGTCTACGGGTTCCTGAAACTCATTCCCGGGAACCTGTCCTTCTCCGTCCTGGGAGGCAAGATCACGCCGGAGACCATCGGCGGCGTCATCTTCCCGGGGGCGCTGTTCACCGTCGCCGCACTGATGCCCTTTCTCGACCGGTGGAAGGACCCGCAGCACTACATCGCAAATCCGCTCCATCGTCCCGTCATGACGTCCCTCGGGGGCGCGGCGGCCGTCTTCCTCGGCATGACCTGCGTCGCCGGCTACATCGATGTGCTCCATATCACCCCCGGACGCATGGCGGTCTATACCATCGTCGCGACGGTGGCAGCCTGGGGCGTCCTCTTCGCGCTGCTCACGCGGTTCAACAGAAAGCGAGGTCCCGATGTCGCACCGTGACCGTTTTTTCCTCGGCCCCCTGATCGTCCTCTGCGGTATTCTCTTCTTCGCTGCGCAGGCCCCTGCGGCCCGGAAGGGGACGACGGAGAACGCCTGCGTCCATTGCCATTCCCGGCTCTCCCGCAGCAGTTTCGTGGGCGCAAAATCGCACAGCTGGGCTGGCTCGGTCCATCAGCGGCACGGCGTGACCTGCGACAAATGCCACGGGGGGAATCCGCGGGCCATGGACGAGCAGGGTGCCCACGCCGGCGTCCTCGGCTCCGCCGATCCGCAAAGCAGGGTCTACTTCAAGAACGTCCCCAAGACCTGCGGCACATGCCACGGCGCCGAATACTATAAATTCACCCAGAGCATCCACTACCGGCGTCTCGAATCGACGGGGAAGGGGCCGGAGTGCGTGACCTGTCACGGCTCGATGGTCACCGGCATCCTGACCCCTGATACGATCGCGGACACCTGCGCGCAATGCCATAACGAGCGGATGGGCATCTTCCCCTATGTTCCGCAGAAGGCGAAGGCCGTACTGCTGTTGCTGCGCGAGAGCAAGTCCCTGCTCGCTGCGAAGGAGAAGCTTCTGCATCCCGCCGCAGGGACGGCAGCGGCGCAACGGCTGCGCGACGCCCGGTCCGCCCTGCACTCCGCGGTCGTGGATTGGCACAAGTTCGACCTCGACTCCATTACGGCGCATCTGCAGCGGATGTACGACTCCCTGGAGGCGATACCGGCGCACAAGACGGGACGATGAACGGTGCAGCAGGCGCCGGGACGGCATGTGTCGCTTCACGCCGCCGGCCTTGGCACGGAAGGAAAATGGCGCGAGCGTGCGTGAACGGTGCCGTGGTGAACGCGGCGCCTACCGCACCCTATCCTCTGCAGTGTTCTTCGTCTCTCCGTGTCTTCCCCTGACAGATCGTCCGGTTCATCCTCTCCCGCACTGCTCACGCGTTCTTGTATTCTGCAACAATATGGTATACACTACAAAATACGTTCTTGGCGACAGCACTGGGATGACGCTGCGCGCCGGAGCAAGGGAATATTTTTCTTTAATCGGCCGGGTGCGGTTCTTCTTCCGGCAGAAAGCGAGCCGCTCTTATGAAGTATATATATCGTATCGCTCTGTTCGTGATTGCACTGTCGCTTGTCGCTGCATTCGCTTCCGCACCGGTCCTGCTTGCTCATAGCGAGAAGGGCGGCAAGGATTGGGATGCACCGAAACAGGCGGCCGCACGGCCGAACCCGGTGCCGGCCGATCGCGCGTCTCTCGAGCGCGGCAGGAAGCTGTTCGAGACGAACTGCGCGGTCTGCCACGGCGCTACGGGCAGGGGCGACGGTCCGGCGGGTGCGGGGCTCAACCCGAAGCCCGCCAACCTGCGCGTCATGGCGGGGATGCACTCCGCCGGCGACCTTGCCTGGAAGATCGCCCACGGCCGCGGCGCCATGCCTGCCTGGAAAGGAACCCTGAAGGAACACCAGATATGGGACCTCGTGAACTACCTGAAGAGCCTGCATCGGGAGAAGACGCACCCGTGATGCGGCCGCGCCGCAGAAAAGGGAGCCTCGCATGAATGAACGTTTCCGCGGTATCGTCCTGATCGCCGTCGTAACGGCAGTCGTCCTCATCCTCGCCGGGTCCACGGGTCTGCTCTCCTTCGCCGCGGACCTCTTGTTCTTCCGCGAAACGGGGTATCAGGCCGTGTTCCTCAAGACCTTCCGGGCGAACGCGCTTGCGGCCCTGGTCTTCGGCTGCACGGCCTTTCTGGTCCTGTACGCGAACGTCCGGATCGCGACGCGCGCCCGTCTGCCGCAGGCCGCATCCCCCTCGCTGCGCGACCTCCTTCCCTTCCTGCGGGTGGTCGATACGGACCGGCTGATCAGATGGGCCGGGCTCGGCCTGTCGCTCTTCGCCGCGCTTATCGCCCTGTCGCTCGGGACGCAGTTCGGTCTGCAGGCGCTGCTCGCGCTCGCGCCCGTGCACGCGGGCGTCGCCGACCCCCTGTTCGGGAAGGACATCGCGTTCTACCTCTTCCGCTATCCCGTCATCGATGCGATCAACGAGGGCCTGCAGAGCCTCTTCGTCCTGGCGCTCCTCATGGTGGCCGCGATCTACGTGCTGCGCGGCGCGCTCCAGATCTCCGGCCGCTCGTTCTCCGTTGCCCCGGCGGCGCGCCGCCACCTGGGGATCCTGGCGGCGATCATCCTTCTGAGCCTGGCGGTGGGACTCTTCCTGGACCGCTTCGGGCTCCTGTTCTCGGAGCACAGCATTCTGTACGGCGCCTCCTATGCCGACGTGAACGCGCGCCTCCCGGCCCTCACTGCGCTTGCGGTCCTGACCGCGGCCGGCGCCCTGGTGGTCGCGGTTACGGCGTTCGGCAGGAACATCGTGATCCCGATCGCGACCCTGGCCCTTCTGGCCGGGCTGGCGTTCCTCGGTCTCAAGGTCTGGCCCGGGACGGTCCAGAGCATCAAGGTCGCGCCGAACGAACTGGCGCTGGAGCGGCCCTATATTGTGAACCACATCGCCATGACGCGCTACGCCTACGGCCTCGACAAGATCGACGTGCAGCCCTTCAAGGTGCGCGATGCCCTCACGATGAGCGACCTGCAGAAGGACCTTCCCACCCTCCGGAACATCCGGCTCTGGGACGAGGACCCGCTGCTCAAGACCTACAGCCAGCTCCAGCAGATCAGGACCTATTACCGGTTCTATGACGTGGACAACGACCGCTACACCGTGGACGGCAAATATATGCAGGTGATGCTCTCGCCGCGCGAGCTGTCCTACGCGGACCTGCCGGGCAAGACCTGGATCAACGAGCGGCTCGTCTTTACGCACGGGTTCGGTCTGGCGCTCGGCCCGGTCAGCGGCATCACGCGCGAGGGCCTGCCGCAGTTCTTCATCAAGGACATCCCCCCCGTAACGACGGACGGGCTCAAGGTTACACGACCGGAGATCTACTACGGCGAGAGCCCGAACGAGTATGTGATCGTGAAGACGAAGCAGCAGGAGTTCGGGTATCCCACCACGGACAAGAATATCTATACGACCTATGCAGGGACGGGAGGGGTGCGGCTCACCGCGCTCCGACGGCTGCTGTACGCCGCGTACTTCGGGGACTTCAAGATCGTGCTGTCGCGCTACCTGACGCCCCAGAGCCGGATCCTGTACCGCCGCGACATCCGGGAGCGGGTGGAGTCCATCGCGCCGTTCCTGTCCTACGACGACGACCCCTACATGGTCGTGGGCGACGACGGCCGCCTTTTCTGGATCATCGACGCCTATACCCATTCGGACCTCATGCCCTATGCGAAGCCGGTCCGGCCGGGGCTGAACTACATCCGCAATCCCGTGAAGGTGGTGGTGGACGCCTACAACGGAGACGTCTCGTTCTACCTCGTGGACCCCGACGACGTCATGGCGCGCGCCTACGCCGCGGTATTCCCCGGGCTGTTCAAGCCCCTGGCACAGATGCGGCCGGACCTCCGGAGACACATCCGATATCCGCGGACCATGCTCGCGATCCAGGCACACATGTACACCGCCTTCCATATGCAGGACCCCGAGGTCTTCTATAATAAGGAAGACCTCTGGGAGGTCCCGAGCGCCGGGGACCGTGATATGGACCCGTATTACCTCATCACGAAGCTGCCCGACGGCAAATCCGAGGAATACGTGCTGCTGCAGCCCTTCACGCCCGCGAAGCGCGACAACCTGGCGGCCTGGATGGCGGCGCGCTGCGACGGCGACCAGTACGGAAAGGTGGTCGTCTACACCTTTTCGCGCGACCGCCTCATCTTCGGGCCGCGCCAGATCGACGCGCGCATCGACCAGGATGCCTACATCTCCCAGCAGCTCACGCTCTGGGGCCAGCACGGCTCCCAGGTGATCCGCGGGAGCCTGCTCATCATTCCGATCGAGCACTCGCTCCTCTATGTCCAGCCGCTCTTCCTGGTCGCGACGGACCAGGTGGGGCTGCCCGAACTGCGGCGGGTCATCGTGGCCTACGGCAATAACGTGGTCATGGACAACACCCTCGAGGCGGCGCTCCAGCGCCTGCTGTCCGGCAACCCGTCCGCCAATCCGCCGACGCTGGAGACGGGCGCGCAGCCCGCGCCGCAGCAGACCGGGGGCACTGCGGCGGCGCGGGCCCTCGATCACCTGCGCAAGGCGCGCCAGGCGCTCCGGGACGAGGACTGGGCCGGGTTCGGGAGGGAGCTCAAGGCGGCCGAGGACGCGCTCAAGTCGTCGGCGCGGTAGGGAGGAAAACCCGCAGCAAGGCTCAACCACAGAGGACGCAGAGAAGTTTCTCTTTTCTCGGTGACCTCTGTGGTTCGTTTTTTGATATGATTATTGCCGGAGCAGGGAGGAGCCCATGGATCGCCATACGGACGACTACGCGAAGCAGACGGTGCAGGAGACCGTGACGGAGCTCCGGACGGACGCGGGGCGCGGGCTCACCGGCGAAGAAGCGGCGCAACGCCTCACCCGATACGGCTACAACGAGATCGTCGAAAAGGAAGAACCCCTCTGGCACCGGGTCTTTCGCCGCTTCTGGGGGCCGATCCCGTGGATGATCGAGGCCGCGGCCGTGCTGTCGGCCCTGGTGCGGAAGTGGGAGGACTTCTGCATCATCACCGTGATGCTGCTCGTGAACGCGGGCCTGGACTTCTTCCAGGAGCACCGCGCCCTGAACGCGCTCAAGGCCCTGAAGCAGCGCATGACCGCCGAGACCATCGTGCTGCGGGACGGCGCGTTCCGGACGATCCCCTCGCGGGAGCTCGTGCCCGGCGATATCGTGAAGCTCCGGATCGGGAACATCGTGCCCGCAGACGTCAAGCTGCTCTCGGGCGACTACCTCCTCATCGATCAGTCTGCCCTCACCGGCGAGTCCCTCCCCGTAAGCAAAAAGGAGAACGAGGTCGCCTACGCCAGCACGATCGTGAAACAGGGCGAGATGCTGGCCGTGGTGGTGAACACCGGCGCGAACACCAACTTCCACACCGTCGTGGCCCTGGTGGCCCGGGCGTCCCTGGAGGAGCGGAGCCACTTCCAGAAGATGGTGGTCAAGATCGGGGACTTCCTGATCACGATCACCGTGGTGCTGGTGGTCGTCATCGTGATGGTGGCCTTGTTCCGGCACGAGCCGTTCCTCGAGATCGCGCGCTTCGCCCTGGTCCTTACCGTGGCCTCCATCCCCGTGGCCCTGCCCGCGGTGCTGTCGGTCACGATGGCCGTGGGGGCCATGAACCTGGCGCGGCAACAGGCCATCGTCTCACGGCTCACGGCCATCGAGGAACTGGCCGGGGTGGACGTGTTCTGCTCGGACAAGACCGGCACGCTTACGAAGAACGAGATGCAGGCGGCCGCACCCATCGTCCTGCCGGGGCACACCGAACGGGACCTCTTCCTCACCGCCGCACTGGCCTCCCAACGGGAGAACCGGGACCCCATCGAGCTCCCGATCTTCCAGTATATCGACGCGCAGGTCCCGCAGGAAGAATGGCAGCGCTATACGCAGCGCTCCTTCGTTCCCTTCGACCCCATCCGCAAGCGCACCGAGGCAGTGGTCGCAAAAGGGGAGGAGCAATTCACGGCGATAAAGGGAGCGGCCCAGGTGCTTTTGGGATTGTCCGGGCTCTCCGACGACGAGGCAAACGGGGTCAATCGGCACGTCGACGAACTCGCCGCCAAGGGCTACCGCACGCTGGCGGTGGGACGCACGGCGGGCGACGGGCCCCTGGACCTCCTGGGGCTCATCCCCCTGTACGATCCGCCGCGCGACGATTCCAAACAGGTCATCGCGGACATGCAGGACCACGGCGTTGCGGTGAAGATGGTCACGGGCGACCACATGGCCATCGCCCGGGAGATCGGGCGTATCTTGGGGCTCCCCCAGCGCACCATGCGATCCAAGCAGCTTTCCGGCTCCGGCAGCAACGAGCTCTTGACCCTGGCCGCCGTACTCTCGACCGCGATCTACCAGCGGCTCAAACCGGAGGTCACCCGCAAGGAGGCGGAGCACTTTACCAACGACGTGATGCAGACCGTGCGGGAGCTCTACGATACACGCCTGCTCGAACGCGAGTTCCTCCACACCCACGAATCCGCCATCGTGGAGATGATCGAGTCGGTGGATATCTTCGCCGAGGTGGTGCCCGAGGACAAGTACCGCATCGTGGACACGCTCCAGAAGGCCGGCCACATCGTGGCCATGACCGGCGACGGCGTGAACGACGCGCCTGCGCTCAAGAAGGCAGACTGCGGCATCGCCGTATCCAATGCCACGGACGCGGCACGCGCTGCCGCCGACATTATTTTGACCGCGCCGGGCCTGGGGGTGATCAACGAAGCGGTGAAGCAGGCGCGCATCACCTTCGAGCGTATGAAGAGCTACGCGGTCTACCGCATTGCGGAGACCATCCGGGTGATCCTGTTCATGACCGCCAGCATCGTGTTGTTCAACTTCTACCCGGTGACGGCGCTGATGATCATCCTGCTCGCCCTGTTCAACGACATCCCGATCCTCACCATCGCCTACGACCGTACCCGGGTGGCGAAGCGGCCGGTGCGCTGGAACATGGCGGAGCTGCTCGTCGTGTCCGCCATGCTGGGCATCATCGGGGTCGTCGCCTCCTTCGGCCTGTTCTATATCCTGGTCGAGCTGAAGTTCCCGCGGGACGTCATCCAGTCGCTCATCTTTCTCAAGCTGGTCGTGGCCGGCCACGCCACCATCTTCCTGACGCGCACCGACGGCTGGTTCTGGAAGCGGCCCTTCCCGTCCGGGTTGCTGCTGCACGCCAGCTTCTGGTCCGCGCTGCTCGCGACCGTGATCGCCGTGTACGGGGTCTTCATGACGCCCGTGGGGTGGCGGCTTGCCCTCTGGGTCTGGGCGTACGCCCTCGCCTGGGTGGCGTTCAACGACGTGATCAAGGTACGCACCTATCGTCTGCTGCGGAGGCGGGAGATCATCGCGTGAAGCAGCCGGTCCGATTTAGGCTCGAAGAGCGTCACCCATCCCGAAATCAGGTTTGGCCCTGTATTCCCACGACGAATCATGCATCACTGAGGAGTGGAGAAGCCATGAGCGTCGAAGAAGAACTCCAAAAGACGATCGCCGAAATGGTGCAGCCGGGAAAGGGGATTCTCGCCGCCGACGAGAGCCTGCCCACCATTACCAAGCGCTTCAAGCCCATCGGTGTGGAATCCACCGAGGAGAACCGCCGCGCGTACCGGTCACTGCTGTTCACCACGCCCGGGGCAGCCGAATTCATCAGCGGCGTGATCCTGTTCGAAGAGACCCTGGGCCAGAAAGCCGACGACAACACGCCGCTGCCTGAGACGCTGACGCGCCGGGGCATCGTACCCGGCGTCAAGGTGGACAAAGGCAAGGTCCCTTTGGCCCACGCGCCCGGGGACGAGGTCACCCAGGGCCTCGACGGTCTGGCCGAGCGTCTCAGGACCTACAAGGCCCAGGGCGCGCGCTTCGCCAAGTGGCGCGAGGTCTACTCCATCGGAGCGCGGAACCCCACGGCCCTGGGCATCGAGGCGAACGCCGAGATGCTGGCGCGCTACGCCGCCGTCTGCCAGGTCGAGGGCTTCGTGCCCATCGTCGAGCCCGAGGTGCTGATCGACGGCGATCACACGCTGGAACGGTGCGCTGCCGTCACCGAGGCGGTACTGCATGCCGTATTTCACGCCTTGCACCGACACCGCGTGGTACTGGAGTATACGGTCCTCAAGCCCAGTATGGTCCTGCCGGGCAAGGAACACCCGCCCAAGGCAAGCCCGGAAGAGGTGGCCGCCGCGACGATCACGGTCCTGCGCCGCACGGTGCCCGCGGCCGTGCCGAGCATCAACTTCCTCTCCGGGGGGCAAGGCCCGGAGGAAGCCACGGCAAACCTGAACGCCCTGAACGCCCTGTTCCCGAACGTCCCGTGGGAGCTGTCGTTCTCCTACGGCCGCGCCTTGCAGGAGCCGGTTCTGCAGGCTTGGGCGGGCAGGAAGGAAAACGTACCGGCCGCGCAGAAGGCCTTTTACCGGCGCGCGCAGATGAACGGCCTGGCATGCCACGGCACCTATACCGCGGACCGGGAAAAAAGGTAAGCGTCGATGCCGCCGGACGATACCGTGTTTTTCTTCGATGTCGACAACACGCTGCTTGACAACGACCGGGTGGAACAGGACCTCCGCCGCCATCTCGAGCAGGAGTTCGGGGCGGAGAACAGGGACCGGTATTTCGCCATCCTCGAGGAACTGCGCGTCGACCTCGGCTACGCGGACTACCTGGGCGCCCTGCAGCGCTACCGCCTGGAGGAACTCTGCGACCCCCGGGTGCTTACCCTGTCCTCGTTCCTCGTGGATTATCCCTTTGCCGACCGTCTCTATCCCGGGGCGCTTGCCGTGCTCGAACGCGCGCAAACGTGGGGAACGACGGTCATCCTGTCCGACGGCGACGTGGTCTTCCAGCCGCGCAAGGTGCAGCGATCGGGTCTGTGGGACGCCGTCCGAGGCCGCGTCCTGATCTACATCCACAAAGAGCTGATGCTGACCGAGGTCGCGCGACGCTATCCCGCGCACCACTACGTCCTGGTGGACGACAAGCCGCGCATCCTCGCCGCCGTAAAGGAACGCTGGCGCGAGCGGGTGACCACGGTCTTCCCGCGCCAGGGGCACTATGCCCGCGACCAGAGATCTGTCGATGCCTATCCGCAGGCCCAAATAACGGTAGAGCGGATCGGCGACCTCGTGCAGTACGATCGAGCCGCGTTTCTCGGCAACGTCGGGAACCGCTAGCGCGGAGACGTTGAGTATCGCTTTGCACCAATTGCCCGAGCGTGATCATCTGACGGAGAAAAAGGAGGCCCTATGATTGCAAAGATTATTGTGCCGATAGACGGCTCCCAAACGTCACGAAAGGCGGCAAAGTATGCGGTCGAGGTCGCGAAGCAGACGGGAGCGTCATTGACGCTGCTGAGTGTCATCGATAAACGCTTCCTCGTCGGACAGGCGGTTTCCGCTTCCGTATCGCCGACCCATTTGAAAGAGTCGATAGATGATTTCCTGAAGCAGTCGGCACAATCCGTCCTGGACGCGACGGCAAAGCTGTGCGAACGGAACCACATTCGGTGCAGGACGACAATACGGACGGGGCATCCCGTGGAAGAAATCGTGAGCGCGGCGGAAAAATCGAAGGCGGACGTGATCGTGATGGGCTCCCACGGCAAAAGCGCCCTGAATGCGGCCGTGCTCGGCAGCGTTACCTACGGCGTAATGCACAAGGATACGCACATCCCCGTACTCATCGTGAGGAGATGACCGGAAGGTCTCGATACCAGTGCTCCTGACCGGGGACAGGGAAAGGCAGGACAACCGCCATGGTGTTTGCAAGAGACGCTGCACACGGGGGCTCACGGGCGGGAAAACCCGCGGAACCGTCGATGCTGGTCAACGTGCCGAAGCTTGTGGCGGCCTACTACGCCCTGACGCCAGACCCCGGTGAACCGGGCCAACGGGTCTCCTTCGGCACGTCGGGACACCGCGGGTCCTCCTTCGCCCGGACCTTCAACGAGGCCCATATCCTCGCCGTCACCCAGGCCATCTGCCTGTACCGGGCAGGGCAAAGGATCGACGGTCCCCTGTTCCTCGGCATGGACACCCACGCCCTCTCCGAGCCGGCCTTCGCAAGCGCCCTCGAGGTGCTGGCGGCCAATGGCGTGCCGGTCATGATCGCGGAGAAGGAAGCATACACGCCCACGCCCGTCGTCTCCCACGCCATCCTCACCTACAACCGGGGCCGCACCACCGGTCTCGGCGACGGGATCGTGATCACGCCTTCCCATAATCCGCCGGACAGCGGGGGATTCAAGTACAATCCCCCGAACGGCGGGCCCGCGGAGCCGGACGTCACCGGCTGGATCGAAAAAAAGGCGAATGAGCTCCTCGCAGCGGGTCTCCGGGGCGTGCAGCGGATGCCCTTTGCCAGGGCGCTCCGCACCGGAACGACGCGGCGTCACGATTTTCTCGATGCCTATGTGAACGACCTGGGCTCCGTGATCGACATGGAGATCATTCGTACCGCGAAGATCAGGCTGGGTGCGGACCCTTTGGGCGGCGCAGCGGTTCACTACTGGCCCCTGATCGCCGAGCGCTACGGCCTGGACCTTACCGTCGTGAACGAGGACGTGGACCCTACGTTCCGCTTCATGACCGTGGATTGGGACGGGAAGATCCGGATGGACCCCTCGTCGCCCCCGGCCATGCAGCGGCTGATCGGCCTGAAGGACCGCTTCGACATCGCCTTTGCCTGCGACACCGACGCGGACCGGCACGGGATCGTCACCAAGAGCTCCGGCCTGCTCCCGCCCAACCACTATCTGTCCGTCGCGATCCTTTCGCTCTTTCAACACCGGCCAAACTGGCCCGCCAAGGCCGCGGTGGGCAAGACCGTGGTGAGCAGCGGGATGATCGACCGGGTCGCTGCGAAGCTCGGGAGGAAACTCTCCGAGGTGCCCGTGGGCTTCAAGTGGTTCACGGCCGGGCTGCTCGACGGCTCCCTGGGGTTCGGCGGCGAGGAGAGCGCGGGCGCGTCCTTTCTCCGCAGGGACGGATCGGTCTGGACCACGGACAAGGACGGGATCATCCCGTGCCTGCTCGCGGCGGAGATCACGGCCCGCACAGGCAGGGACCCCGGCGAACTCTACCAGGAGCTCACGGCCGAGTTCGGCGAGCCGCAGTACGAGCGCATCGACGCGCCGGCGACCCCCGCGCAGAAGACCGTCCTGAAAAAGCTCTCCCCCGATCGCGTCACCTCAGCCACGCTTGCCGGCGAGAAGATCGAGCAGATCCTCACCCGGGCACCGGGGAACGGCGCACCCATCGGCGGCCTGAAGGTGGTAGCGAAGAGCGGCTGGTTCGCTGCCCGGCCGTCGGGTACCGAGGACATCTACAAGATCTACGCGGAAAGCTTCCAGGGCAGGGACCACCTGGCCCGCATCCAGGAGGAAGCGCAGCGGATCGTCGACGGCGCCCTTGCCGCAGCTTCCTCCCCATGAGCACGTACGTCCTGATGAAGCTCCTGGAGTCCGTCCCGGGCAGATACGACCGGGGGATCCGGCTTCTGACGCTCGGGAAACTGGATGCGGCATACGATCGCCTGACTGCCCGCATCACCAAGGGGCAGCGGGTCCTCGATATCGGGTGCGGGACCGGGACCCTGACCATTCGGGCCGCACAACGGGGCGCGCTGGTCAAGGGGATCGACGTGAACGCGCAGATGCTCGAGATCGCGCAAAAGAAGGCGGATGCGCTTGATTGTGCAGGACGCATCGAGTTCGACGAGATCGGCGTCGCCGAACTGGATCAAGAAGAAACGGGAAGCTATGACGTCGTCATGAGCGGGCTCTGTTTTTCCGAGCTGAACGAGCGAGAGCTGGACTACGCGCTGCAGGAAACCGGACGGCTGCTGAAGCCCGGCGGTCTGCTGCTTGTGGCGGACGAGGTGCGGCCCGATTCCGGAATGAAGCGGATGCTCCATGCGCTGGTGCGGGTCCCGCTCCTGTTCCTTACCTATGTGCTTACGCAGACCGCGACCCATGCACTCTTCGGCCTGACGAAAAAGGTGCGGGCCGCGGGGTTCGTCATCGAGACGCAGAGAACGAATAGCTTGGGAAGTTTCGTCGAGCTGGAAGCGCGGAAGCAAGCCTGAGGGACGGAACACGGAACGGGAGGATTGGCGCATGGCCGATCTGCTGAAATACGTTTTCGTCACCATCGTCGGGACCCTGCTGCGGGGGTTGCCGCTCCCCCAAAGAACGGGGTTGGTCACCATCGGGAGCCCGGGCAGGGACTCCCCCGTCTTCTTGACCGGGAACTTCTGGCTTACCGTGGAACGCGTGAAGCGGTCTTTGCGCGGAATCGACTGCTATCTCCTGGTCGCCAACAGCAGAGGGATCAATGTCTGGTGCGCGGCGAGCGGCGGCCATTTTACGAACCACGACGTCGTCTCCACGCTCAAGCTGAGCGGCATCGAAGACCGCGTGAAACATCGGAACGTGATCCTGCCCCAACTCTCCGCCACGGGGATCGAGGCCCGGGAGATCCGCGAACGGACGGGGTGGACCGTCGTCTGGGGGCCGGTGTATGCCGAGGACATCCCTGCGTTTCTCCCCAATGGGTCCCGAAAGACCCCGGAGATGCGAACGGTCAAGTTCCCCTTGGTGCAGCGGATCGAGATGGCCGTGATGTGGACGTTCCCGTTCTCCGTGATCGTGTCCCTTTTCACGCCGCTCTTCGGCCGCGCACTGTTGGTACCGCTCCTTGGCGTCATCTGGGCGCTGCCGCTCCTCGTCTTCATATTCTTCCCGCTCTATGCAAAATGGCTGAACCCGGAAAAGAAAGGAACGGCATTCAGCAAATACACGATCGTCTTCGATTTCGGCCGCCTCCCCCTGCTCTTATGGGGGATCACGCTCTTCTGTATCGTCGTCTTCGGCATCCTGAGCCATGCGTCCCCCGGGGCCTTCATCCTTCGCTGGGGGTTCATCTCTCTGGTCATTATCCTCCTGGTCAGCCTGGATCTGTCGGGCAGCACCCCGCTTTATAAGAGTGGTCTGCATGAAGACCGGTTTTTCTCGATCGTCCTTGATGCGGAGCGATGCAAGGGCGCAGGTGCGTGCGAACAGGTCTGCCCGCGCAATTGCTATCAGGTGGATGGGTCCAGGCATAGGGCGACAATGCCGGGGGCAGGCAGGTGCGTCAAGTGCGGCGCCTGCGTTGTGCAGTGTCCTTTTGACGCGCTGTCTTTCAGAGGTCCCCGGGACGGGATCGTTACCCCGGAGACTGTCCGGCGGTTCAAACTCAACCTCCTGGGGAAGCGTCTCAAAGAAGCAGAGAGGGCATAGTGAGTCCGGAAACGACCGGAGCGGGAACGCGATCGACATGCGCATTCTGACCGTCAACAGCGGATCTTCGAGCATCAAGTTCTCTCGCTACCATATCAGGGAGGGCCGGGAAGAGCTGCTCTCGCGCGGGAGCGTTGAGGGGATCGGGTTCATAACCGGTTTATTCCGGGTCAGGGACGGCTCAGGGAACGAGATGGCCAAGAAGGAGCTCTCCTTCCGCGACCACGCAGCCGCGCTCCTCGAGATCACGGCCTGGCTGGACAGCGCGGGCAAGAGGACGATCGACGCCGTGGGCCACCGGGTCGTGCACGGCGGGAGCAGCTATGGGGAACCGCACCTGATCGAGGATACGCTCCTTGCGGGGATCGAGGCCTTGGTGCCCTTCGCTCCGGACCATCTGCCGCACGAGCTTGCGGCGATCCGGGAGCTCCGGCGCGTCTTCCCGGACCTCCCGCAGGTCGCCTGCTTCGACACGGCCTTCCACCGGACCATGCCCGATGTGGCGCAGCGTTACGCGCTCCCGGAGGCGGTGCTTCGGCACGGCGTGCTCCGCTACGGCTTTCACGGTCTTTCCTATGAATACATCCTGAACGAGCTGAAGACCGTTGCCGGTCCGGAAGCTGCCGGCGGTAAAGTGATCGTCGCCCACCTCGGCAACGGGGCGAGCATGGGGGCATTCCGGAACGGAACGAGCAGGGACACGACCATGGGGTTCACCCCCGCGGGCGGTCTCGTCATGAGCACCCGCTCGGGCGATCTCGACCCGGGCGTGATCGTGTACCTTTCCCAGGAGAAGGGCATGGACGCTGCCGGTCTCAATCGCCTGGTGAACAAGGAGGCAGGGCTCCTGGGCATCTCGGGAACGAGCCCGGACATGAAAGAATTGCTCGCGCAAGAGGCAACGGACCCCCGCGCAGCCGCTGCCGTGGAGCTCTTCTGCTACCAGGCGAAGAAATATCTCGGCGCTCTCGCGGCGATCCTGGACGGGCTTGACACCCTGGTATTCACCGGCGGGATCGGCGAGAACGCAGCATTGGTGCGGGAACGCATCTGCGCGGGGCTGGAATTCCTCGGCGTGACCATCGACGAAAAGCGAAACCACGGGAACGAACCGGTCATCTCGCGCGACAACGGCCGCGTGAACGTCCGGGTGATGCAGACCAACGAGGAGCTGATGATCGCCCGGCACACGGAGCGGCGTATCAACACCGACAGGAGGGAACCATGTCTGTAACGCTCACCGACGAACAAGTCGACGCCATCCACGCCTACTGGCGCGCGGCGAACTATCTTTCCGTGGGTCAGATCAATCTCTACGCCAATCCGCTGCTCACGGAGCCGCTCACGCTCCATCACATCAAGCCGCGGCTTTTAGGCCACTGGGGAACGACGCCGGGGCTCAATTTCCTCTACGTCCATCTGAACCGCGTGATCCGGGAACGCGACGTGAACGTGATCTTCCTCTGCGGCCCCGGCCACGGCGGCCCCGGTCTGGTGGCGAACACCTATCTCGAAGGGACGTACAGCGAGCTCTATCCCCACATCACCCGGGACGCCGAAGGGCTCCGGAAGCTCTTTCTGCAGTTTTCCTTTCCCGGCGGGATCCCGAGCCACGCGGCGCCGGAAACGCCGGGCTCCATCCACGAGGGCGGCGAGCTCGGGTATTCGCTCTCCCACGCCTTCGGCGCGGTCTTCGACAACCCGGACCTGATCGCGGCATGCGTCGTGGGGGACGGCGAGGCCGAGACCGGCCCCCTTGCCACGGCCTGGCACTCGAACAAGTTCCTGAACCCCGTGACGGACGGGACCGTCCTGCCCATCCTGCACCTGAACGGGTACAAGATCGCCAATCCCACGGTCCTGGCGCGGATCAGCAGCGAGGAACTGGAGAGCCTGTTCGTGGGCTACGGCTACCGGCCCTATCTCGTCGAAGGAGACGATCCAATGGTCATGCACCGGAAGATGGCCGAGACACTGGACGCCGTGTTCAGCGAGATCGCGTCGATCCGGGAAAAGGCCCGCAGTGCAGCAAAGCCGGGACGCCCTTGCTGGCCCATGATCATCCTGAGGACGCCCAAGGGCTGGACCGGGCCCAAAGAGGTGGACGGCAAGAAGACCGAGGGTTTCTGGCGGTCGCACCAAGTGCCCTTCGCGGAGATGGCGGAGAAGCCGGGCCACGTAAAGCTGCTCGAGGCGTGGATGAAGAGCTATAAGCCGGAAGAGCTCTTCGACGAATCCGGCAGACTTATCCCGCGCATCGCGGCCCTCGCCCCAAAAGGGGACCGGCGCATGGGCGCCAATCCCCATGCCAACGGCGGTCTGCTGCTCCAAGAGCTCAGGATGCCCGAGTTCCGCGACTACGCCGTGTCCGTGCCCGGTCCGGGCAAGGCCCGGGCAGAGGCAACGCGCATCCTGGGCGCCTTCCTGCGCGACATCATGAAGCTGAACGAGGACTCCCGGAACTTCCGGGTCATGGGCCCCGACGAGACGGCGTCGAACCGGCTCTCAGCGCTCTTCGAGATCACCAGCCGGGCGTGGATGGCCGAACGGATCGCGGAAGACGAAAGCCTTGCGCCCGACGGCAGGGTGATGGAGATCCTGAGCGAGCACACCTGTCAGGGCTGGCTCGAAGGCTACCTCCTCACCGGGCGGCACGGGCTCTTCTCGTGCTACGAGGCGTTCATCCATATCGTGGACTCCATGTTCAACCAGCACGCCAAGTGGCTCAAGGTCACGAAGAGCGAGATCCCCTGGCGCAGGCCCATCGCCTCGCTGAACTATCTGCTCACGTCCCACGTCTGGCGCCAGGACCATAACGGCTTCAGCCACCAGGACCCGGGCTTCATCGACCACGTGGTGAACAAGAAGCCGGGCATCGTGCGGGTCTACTTTCCGCCCGACGCGAACACGCTCCTTTCGGTCGCCGACCACTGCCTGCGGAGCCGCGACTACATCAACGTGATCGTGGCCGGAAAGCAGCCCCAGCCGCAGTGGCTCGACATGGAGTCCGCGGTCCGGCACTGCAGCACCGGGATCGGCATCTGGGAGTGGGCGAGCAACGACAAGGGCGCGGAGCCGGACGTGGTCATGGCCTGCGCGGGAGACGTCCCGACCATCGAGACCCTGGCTGCCGTGGAACTCCTGCGGCAGCAGGCGCCGGACCTGCGCATCCGGGTGATCAACGTCGTGGACCTGATGACGCTCCATCCCCACGAGGAGCATCCCCACGGCCTCCCGGACCGCGACTTCGACGCGCTCTTCACGACGGACAGGCCGATCATCTTCGCCTACCACGGCTACCCCTGGCTGATCCACCGCCTGACCTACCGCAGGACGAACCACCGGAACCTGCACGCGCGCGGCTACAAGGAGGAGGGGACCACGACCACGCCCTTCGACATGGTCGTTCGGAACGATCTCGACCGCTTCCACCTCCTGGCAGACGTGGTCGACCGCGTGCCGAAGCTGGCGCCCATCGCCGCCTATGCCAAGCAGTTCGTGCGCGACAAGCTGGTAGAACACCGGGAGTACATCACCCGCTACGGCGAAGACCTGCCCGAGATCCGCGAGTGGACGTGGGCGGGGTCCCGGCCCTAACGGGTGGTTGCGCTCCTCCCTCCGCGAACAATGCGGGCGGGGACCGGTGCTCCTGCGCTCGCTCAGTCGCCGGGGACGGCCTCGGGTTCCTTCTTGACGAGCAGGACAGAGCAGGGCATCCTGCGGACGAGATCGTGGTTGCTTCTGCCGAAGAGGAAGTGCTCCAGGTGCCCCTCCTCGTGGGCGAGCAGGATCATGAGATCGATCTTCTTCTCCCGGACGGTCCGAAGGATCTCTTCCATCGGATCGCCCTCCTGCAGCATTACCTCTACGGGAAGCCCCTCCGCCCGTTCCCGCTCGACAAGGCGGTCGAGGTCCTCCCGCGTCTTTTGCAGCAGCTTCCGGTAGTCCTTCTCCAGATTGGGCAGGGGCAGGTTCCACCCCTCGATGCGGAAGGGGTCGTGAATGACGTGAATGACCGTGAGCTTCGCGCCGAAGGCGCGCGCCAGCGATGCGCCGGTCCGGATCGCCTTGGCGTCGTAGGAGACCATCCTGCTGACCACGAGAATGTTTTTCAGAACTTCCATGATTCCTCCTTTCCCGGGCGCCGTTCCCGCGCCCGTAATAAGTATACCCCCCTGGCAACCGACTGTTTCGATTTTCTCCGCTGTCTGGTATACTGTTAGGAAATCGGGCGGCGTCTGCACGACGGCGCCGCATTGCGAAGGAGCCCCCATTTTTTCCCTGACCAACATGACGAAACCGTCGCAGCGGATGGTCTTCCTGCTGCTCGCCATGCTGACCGGCGTGATCGCCGGGCTCGGCGCGGTCGTGTTCCGCATCCTCATCGCCCTGGTGCACAACCTTTTCTTCTTCGGCAGGCTCTCCGCCGTCTACGACGCGAACGTGCACACCCCGGCGAGCCCCTGGGGGCCTTTCATCTTCCTCGTGCCGGTCCTGGGTTCGCTGGGCGTTACCCTTCTGGTCACGCGGTACGCACCCGAGGCGAAGGGCCACGGCGTGCCCGAGGTGATGGACGCCGAGTACTACGGCCGTGGCCTGATCCGGCCGGCGGTGGCGCTCATCAAGGCCCTCGCCTCGGCCCTCTCGATCGGCACCGGCGGATCCGTAGGGCGGGAAGGGCCGATCGCCCAGATCGGATCGGCCTTCGGCTCGACGGTCAGCCGGTTCGTGCCCATGACACAGAAGCAGCGGCTTACGCTGATCGCGGCCGGCGCGGGCGGCGGCATCGCCGCGACCTTCAACACGCCCATCGGCGGCATGCTCTTCGCCGTGGAGCTCCTGCTGCACGAGGTGAGCGTGGCCACGCTCGTGCCCGTGGCCGTGACCACGGTGACGGCCACGTACATCGGTCAGCTCTTCTTCGGCGTCCACCCGTCCTTCGTCATCCCCGAGCTGCAGCAACCTTATTTTCGGCCCCTCGACCCCTGGCTCCTCGCGCCCTACGCGGTCCTCGGCCTGCTCATGGGCCTTGCCGCCACGCTCTACATCCGCTCGCTCTACGCGGTGGAGGACTTTTTCGATCGCCGCGCCACCTGCGGCCCCTACCAGCGCCACGCGATCGGCATGTTGGGCGTGGGCGTCCTCATGACTGCCCTCATGTACCTGACCGGCCACTACTACGTGGAGGGCGTGGGATACTCGGTTATCCAGGACGTGCTGACCGGCCGTATGAACGCGGTCCCGCTTCTGCTCGTGGCGCTCTTCGGGCTCAAGCTGTTCTCCACTTCCCTGACGCTCGGCTCCGGCGGGTCGGGCGGCATCTTCTCGCCCGCCCTCATCCTCGGCGCGACCGCGGGCGGCGTCTTCGGCATCGTGCTGCAGCACCTGGTGCCCCACGCGGGGATCAATCCCGCGACCTTTGCCGTGGCGGGCATGGCGGGCATGGTGGGCGGCGCCACGGGCGCAGCCATGACCTCCATCGTCATGATCTTCGAGATGACGCTGGACTACAGCGTTATCCTGCCCATGACGATCACGGTGGCGATGAGCTACGGCCTGCGCACGCTCCTGTCGCAGGAAAGCATCTACACCCTGAAGCTCGTGCGGCGCGGTCATTCCATGCCGGCGGCGCTCCAGGTGAATATGCTGCACGTGCGCCGTGCGCTCGATGCCATGAGCAAGCGCATCGTGACCGTCTCCTCCGGGGACGGCCTGGACGCCCTCGATCGGCTGGCGAACGAGCACCAGGACGTCCACTGGTTCGTGGTCGCGGACAACGGCAACGTCCTGGGCGTGGCCCCGCGGGACTATGCCTCCTCGGCCCCTGCGGACGCCCGGAGCGGCTGGCATACCGTTGCCGACGTGATGCGGCGCGACTTCGTCTTTGCGAGCCAGAACGAGCTCATGATCGACGTGGTGACCAGGATGCACACGCCCCATGCCGTGGTCGCGGTCGTGCTCGGCCCGGGCGGACGGCCGCCGTTTGCGGATGCCGTCGTCGGCATCGTCACCTGGGAGTGCGTGGCCGAGGTGCTCGAGGAGTCCGTGGACCTCTTTTCCGAATACCGCACCCGTCGCTGATCCCCCGCTGCACAGGGTTCCTTCCTCCTTTTTTTGCGTCCCCCTTCGCATCGGGGGGGGACAAAAAAAGCGCAAAAACGGCCCGAAATAACTTGACAGAACGATCCGATGGAGCAAAAATACGCAACATTCGCGTTGCGCAGGGCTGGAACCGTACAAGGGGGGAGAGGGGTTATGCGCACGATGATCCTTCAGCTCATCTGCTGCTTGGTGTCGCTCGCGTCGCTGCTGCTTGCGCAGCAAGCGGAGGCGCGGAGCATCTACACCCCGCCGGGGCTGTACTCGGTAGAGCAGTTCCAACTGGCGAACGGCTTTCGCGTGCTGCTGAAAGAGCGGGGCACGACGCAAAACGTGGCGCTCCGTCTTGCCGTCAATCTGGGCGAGCGGCATTACGACTGCCGCCTGCGCGAGACCCCCCGTGTCCTGGAGCACGTGCTGTTCAGCGGAACCTCCCTGCACAGCGAGACCGAGCTCGATCGGCTGATCGCGGACCACGGCGGCACCTGGAGCGCCGCGACGGGCCCGCGGTACACGGTCTACAAGGTATCGATCTTCGACGAGTACGCGGACATCGCGCTCGATACGCTCTACGAGCTCATAACGCAAGCGGACCTGAGCGCCGCGAAGATCGCGGCGGCGAAGGCGCTGGTCCTGCGCGAGGAGGGCGGGAAGCCGTCCGAGATCCGACGGCTCCTGTACCGTCTCTCCGTAGGGAAGACCGCCTGGACGAAGGCGAACGAATGGCTGCTGCCGGGGACCGGCGCGGTCTGTCCGGGGTTGCCGGACGTGAGCGGCATTACGGAACCCGGGCTCGTCCGGGCGTTCCGCACGGCCTATGTGCCGGAGAACATGACGCTCATCGTGGTGGGGAACTTCGACGAACGGGAGATCCGGAACCACATCCGGAACACCTTCGGCCGTATGCCGCCCGCCGCAACGCCGTCCCTCAAGGTCACGACGCCGCCCCTGCCGGCCAAGGGGCCGGCCTCGGTAACGGGAACCTTTGCACCCTTCCTCGCGAGTTCGGGCTACGCAGGCGCTGCCTACCGCGTGGCGGGATGGGAATCGCCGGACGCGCCCGCGCTCTCGGTGCTTGCCGCCTATCTGGATACGAAGCTCTACGAGCAGATCCGGGTCAGGAGCGGGCTTGCCTCCGCGCCGGAAGTCACCATCCGGTTGCGTCCCGATTACGGGGTCCTGTCCCTTTCCTCCGACGCGTCCCTGGCGAACCTGGGCCGCGTCGAAGACCTGCTGCACGCGACCGTGAAGCAGCTCCGCGAGCAGCCGCTCGGCCGGGATGAGATCGAGCGCGTGAAACGGACACTTCTCTTGCGGTGGGTCCAGGGATACGAAACGAACGCGGGGACGGCGGACTTCTATGTGGCGGGCCTCTATGACCTCGAACACGCCGGACGCCTGCGAAACTATGAGAGCGACATCGAGGCGGTCACGACCACGGACGTGAACCGCGTTGCGGCAACCTATCTCCGCCCCGAGCGGCGGGGGGGGGGGGGGGGGGGGGGGCGCGCGGCGCGGT